>CAZVVM010000008.1:0-35671 GCA_964630635.1 uncultured Ruminococcus sp.
CTCCCGCTTCAAGTCCAATATCGGTTGCGTCTCCGGTCTCGCCCTTGCTGCCGTTCAGAATGACAAGCTTGTACGTCTCACCGTTCTTAAGACCGATTTCGACTATATTCTCGCCGCCGTCCTTGGTAGAAGGCGTTTGCTTTATGTACGTTATACCGGCTTCCTCTGCGGCGATCTTCGCGTCAAGCGCGTATTGCCTTATCTGATCTATTTCGGTAGGCGTCGGCGCGCTGGGAGCAACGCCCTGCTCGGAACGTGAGGAAAGCACCTCAAACGTTCCGCTTACGCTGTATAGCTTCTTGCCGTCGGCATATCCCGAGACAACGTATTCACCGACTCCGCCACGCGCGGTAACCTCCACCGGTACGTCATACTCTACACCTGCTTCGATTCCCTCGATAGATACTGGCTTCTTTTTCGGCGGATAAAACGTCACCGTTTTAAAAAGCCCGCTCCACTCGGGAGAAAACGAGAAGCTTATCTTCTCAAAGCCGTAGGATTTCTCGGTACCGAGGCAAAGCGGCACCTTCCCGAGCGAGTATGTATTTACTGTTATCGTTTTTTTGAAATTGCTCATAATTTGTTCTCCTTAAACTGGGAAGAATGCGTCAAAGTCTATTTCGTTCGCGGTCATATGAACACCTTCGTTGTCAACCCAAAGATAGTTTTCGCCGACCTTCAAATATGCAACACCTGTGTTTCCTTGCTCGCCATCGCGCTTTATTCCTACCTCGCAGTCATCATAAAAGTCTGTGCTTCCATACGAATGAAGTTTTATTTCTTTGGCGCTCTCTCTTATTTCTGAAACAAGCGTAGAGCCGTCCGATGAAGCGCTACTTCTTTGGAATACTGTCGTAAGACTCAATCCTCTCGAACTACCGACCGAATAGCCGTCGTCTTCGTAGAAAACATCTAACTCCGAGTAAGATATGTTTGCGTCGTTTGGGTCAGCCGAGCCGGTCAGTGAATCGACATAAGGCGGACCTATGCGCATTGCACTTCCCTCGTCAATGTCAGAAGCCAGCACACAGCTTTGCTTTATATCCGCGCTTCCCATAACAACGTGACCGTTCTTATCTACGGATAAGTTGTCGGAAGAAATAGTAATGTTGTTCGCGGTAAGGTTGAGCACCAATCCCTCAAGGTTGATTCTATCGGCTTTAATTTTGGCATTACTCTCGTTGTTAATGACTTCCATAACAAACTCCGCCTTGACAGTACCGTCCTCGCTGACTATAAGATTTACCTTCTTTACGATTCCTTGAAGCGACGGAATGTTGTCAGCGTCAAGATTATACATCGCGTCCTTATAATCCCGATTCTGCTTTATCTGATCGTCTTTAAGCTTTTGTAGCTCGCGCTTGACTTGTTCAAGCTCACGCTTTAATTCATCATACGGATTAAGCATATTGTTCTCCTCCCGATTCGTAGTCTATTTGCAGGTAGCGGATCTCCCAGTCGCCTTGACCTTCTACGCGTATCTTCTGCCCAAAGCCGCAGGTCATACGGGTAAGCATAGACAGAACAGTGTTGCACTCATCCGTTGGGCGGTATTCTTTTGTCGCCGCAACGTTTCCGTCTGCTTTGAGTACCGATACCTTGATATAATCGCTCTCTCGATGTGACGGGTGGACAACCTGAAGGCGAAGGCGTTTTATCTTTTTCTCAACAAGCGCGCCGCCGTAGGTAGCGTCGGTTTCAAAATGGAAATAATAATTTGGGGTTCCGCCAAATTTGTACACGGATTCGTCGAAGCCAAACAAGCAACGTCCGCCTACTGAAGCCATATTTTCGCTCGACATTTCTCCATAGATTGTGCCCCATGCTCCAGTAACGGTATCGTATGTGTAGGTAATACAGGAATCCCAATGGTAGCAATAAAGCGTCCTGTCGTCTCCGCCAAGCATACTTCCGTCCCACGTTCCCGCTTCGATATTGAGATTATCAGAAATTCGCGTAGGCACTCCGCCCGTGAAGGCATAAACGCCGTCGTCGGCAATAAAGAATAGCGTCTGATTCACTTCGCATATTGCCGCTTGCGAGATCGCTCCGACTTTTGCTATATCGACAATTCGGAACGGATTTTTGTTGTTGTAGATCATATGCATAAAATTACGCTTAAAGCCGATAACTTGTCCGTTGTAAACGGTTATTCCCGTAAACTCTCCGCTTGCGTCAACGTCGGACTGCGTCGTAGATACCCACGGCAGCGCGGATACATCCCCGTCAAGCTCCGTTGCAGTAGGCAATAGAAAATTAGCGTAGTTATTCCATTCAGACGCAAAGAATTTACCGTCAAGAACGCCAAATACTCGCCCGCTAAGAACGGTAACGTGTTTAAGATGTGGCACGGCGGCATCAAGCGATTTAAGTCCCGCATCCGTTCCCGTCGCGTTCGGGTCAAACGAGAAGGCATCAGGAAAGATCAGTATGCGCCTGTCGAATTTAGCGGTTACAATATCCTCCTCGCCGTCGTAAACGTTGAATGCCGCTACAGATCGAGTGCCGTCATACGTGTCTTGCATCTGACCTATATAAGTCAGATCATTTCCGTTCTCAAAATCTTGAAGAGTACCGTAATAAACTATTGTACCGCTATCGTCGTATGGGTCTACCGTCATAACGACTATAGCTCCGTCGCCAACGTCGTGAATTGATCTGATGTTCGGCAGGTATTCATCTTGGGTGTTCGCTGGTGCAGTCCACAGGCAGGTCGCACTCTCGACACTTTTCAAATACGGAAGCTCTTTTACGCTGATATTTTGCGCGCTTGAAAGCTCGCCCGAATCCTGCGTCTGCTTACGGTTAAGCCCCGCCCAAGAGGTTTTAACGCTTCTCTGCGTGCTGTTCGCCTCGGGAACGTATGAAGAAAGGTATGCCATATCATTCACCAAACCATTTCTGACGCTCCGCGCACCATACCTTGAACGACTCAAGCTGTGTGTTGTAGTCGTTCAACCACTTCGCCGCCTGTGCGTCGTCGCCCGCGATCTTGTATGCTTCTCCGCGCACCTTGGAAAGGACCATTTCAAGCCATTCGTAAGGCACCTTGACGGTATCGTCGGAATCGCCGACCTTTATACTCGGATGCGCCCTGTATATGACGCGAAGCTCGGTAACGCCGTCTCGAAGGAGCTTTGCGTAACAAACGTCCCCCTCGTGCCAATATATCGCTTTTTCTTCCGAAAACTGATGCGCCGCAATGGGACTGCACTTTACAAGCTCGTCCGCCTCGTCGTAGACCTTAACAATGTCGTCAAACACCACAGCGCGTGAGTCGTCATCAGGCGTTATGTCATCAAGCTCAAAACGCTCATCGTCAATCAAATTGACGGTACCCGTTCTGTAATCCTTAATAATATCGGTATAGAGAAGCTGTTCAAGCGAGGATATCCATCTTGAGATCGCGCCGTGGTCAAGCGTTCCGCGAATATCGACCTCGCTTTCAAGCATCGTAATAAGATCGCTTACGCTTACGTTTGAATCATACATATCTATACCTCCTTAATACCATCTCGACGTTTTGAATCTTCTGCCGCGACCGAGACGCTTTTTCCATACCGTGCGGTACGCGTAGTCAAGAGACGAATCGTATTCGCTCTTGCGGAGTGCGTCGCCTGTCTTCAGATAGATTACGTAGTGAAGAAGTGAGGAACGCCATTCGCCGTAGATCGGAACGCTTTCGTCTACGCCCGTAATGTCTCTCGGTGCGGAGTTTTCAAATATATATCTGTCCTCATAACGAGACAAGAGCTGAAGCACTGCCTCGTTAAAAGCCGTAACAAACGCAGTCTGCGAAATAGGCGCGACCGAGTTTGCTTTATCGTAAATGTCTTTTACGTTTATCATTTTTTACCTCCGTTTATAAATGAAAGGCGGCGGATGACCGCCGCCTTTCGGGGTAATTCATATAGCTTTGCAGTTGGTGAACTTAACGCTGCCGCCGGGCTTTCTACAGATGAGGTTTCCGTACATTGCGAGGAGTGCGCCGAAACGAGTGGTTCCGGGGAGTCTCTCAAATGTAGGGGAATTGTCAACAGTAGCGAATCCAAGCGGAGTGTGATGGAACTCCCAGTCGGAGGTGCAAACGCCCCAAATTTCGTCGGTGGGGACGAAGGGTTCGTTTACGAGCACGACTTCCTGAGAGCCAACATTAAGAATGTAGCCGACTGCACCGCCCTTGAACTTCATCTTCTGGTCAACAAGAACGGTATTATGGGTACGCATGTAGATCTGATATGCCTTGAACGCCTCGTCGCCGCAAAGAAGCATATCGATCTTGGTGCCCTTATAGGTCTTTGCGTCAGAAACGCCATCGTAAAGAGTGATGTCGGAAAGCTCGATGCCAGTACAGTCGATTTCGGTGGGCTTGATCCACTCGTTGCCTGCCTTATCTACGCCGTAGAGCTTGGTAACGTTATCGTCCATAACCGCACCGATACCGCAGATTTCATTGTTGTACGACATCTGAACGGTGATGAAATCGCCCTCTGCCCAAGTTATAGTGCCGCCTGTTACAGCAATCTTCTTGTTTTTGCGGTCAACACCGGCAATGCGAAGTCCTTCTGCCTTGATTTCTTTAGCGGAATCATAAACGTCGATAATTACGCCCTCACGGAGCTTGCTCACATCGTTGAATGCTCCGGCAGTAGAGGTGCAGGTAGCAAGCACACCCGATCCGTCGCCGAAAAGTGCGCGTCCTACGTGGAAATTTGCTGCTTCGTATGCGCCCTTTATCTCTCTATCAAAAGCATTGAGCATTGCGGCAGCGTTGGATGAACCGAGCTTTACGGCCTTATCCGAGATCTCGATGTTTACGTACATATTCTTCGAGGGAAGTTCGAAGCCGGAATAACGCTGTGCGCCTGCTTTGGGAGCGTCGCCGCCATCCTCTGCGCCGTATGAGAAACCGCCGTTAAAGCCAACGGGAGCGGAAGCAACAACGGTATTAGCGTCAAGCGGAATTTTGCGGATCTTCTCCATAAAGGGAGAGGGGTCGGTAGTGAGTTGATTTTCGAACGCGGGAAGATATGCGTCCTTAAGTACAGCCGAAAGATGGGCTATAGTCTGATACTGTGACATAATTAAATTCTCCTTGTTTTTTAAGATTTTGTTTTAGATTAAATTCCGAAAATTTTTCTTGCTCTTGCCCTTGCCTCATCAAGATTCTTCGGAGGGTTGGGCGATACTGCAGGGGCGTTGTTCTGTCCCTGCGATGCCGCTACCGGGGGAGCGGACTTGTTTGCCTGCGCGATCTTGGAGACTCTTTGCTTTTCGATGGCTTTCATTGCCTCGGGATTTTTGAGCACCTTTGCGACAAGCTCTTCAGCGGTTTCGGGAGCAGCTGGTTTCGCGTTCATCGCCTTTACGCCTCGGTTGATTACGTATCCGAGCGCGTATTTCGTTTCGGGAGGGAGTTCGGCAAGCCCGGGAGTCGAGCGAATGATCTTTTCAATCCGCTCTGCATCCTCGGAAAAGCCCTCGAATCTTCCCGATCCGATAAGCTGATTTCTCACGGCTGCATCGGCTGCTTCCTTTGTCTGTCTTTTGTACTGATCTACGAGCGGCTGAAGCTCCTTCATAACGCCCTGCTTCGTATAATCCGCCACCGCGTTGTAATACTCCGCCATTGCCTTTGAGCGGGCTTCGTCGTCGAGATACTGTACTGCGTTAAAATCAAGCTTGGGAGGTTCAAGCACCGCTTTTGCTATCGCTTCCTCGTTTGCCTGATTTGCTTCCTGCTGTGATTTCTGCATCTGCGTCATCATCTCACGCATCTGCGTTACCATAGCACGAAGCTGTTCATTCTCGCCTCTTGTGGCATTAAGCGCTTCTGTCGCCTTGGCGAGAGCATCTATCTGCGGATCAAGCACAGGAGCGGGCGGCACCTCGCCGCTTTCTGCCTGTCCTTCATCAGCAGTTGTCGGAGAAACCTCGGGCGTTTCTGCCCCAATGTTCTCCGTGTTCGCTTCCTCGGTTGTACCTTCCGAAGAAGCATCGTTACCGCCTTCCGCGGCGGGTTCGGTGTTCGGTATCTCTTCAGGAGCGGGCGCGGGTTCGTTTTCCTGTGCCGCGAGAAGCTCCGAGAGTACCCCATCAAGTCTGTCTGCCATATTTAGCACCTTTCCTTTCACCGCTTATGCGGTATTTATTTCTGACCGGGCATATTACCCGTGGTCATTCGGTTTTGAAGCGCCGCCATCTGCATTTGGTTTTGCATTGCGGCAAGTTGATTTTGCTTCTCCCTTTGCGCGATCCTGTTCTCGTGATCCTTGATATGACGGTCGAACGCCGCGCAAAGCTCGGGAGAGCGCGAGCGAAAACGCTTGAATTTGTATTGAAGAGCGAATCTCTTATGCTCCGTCACGTGTACCGCATCGTCGTCGTATTCGTATATTTCGGGAACGACGCCCGCCTGAAGGTAATCGTTTTCCCTCTGTGCGTTGGATTTCTGATGATCGTTGAGCGTCATCATCTGCGAATACGGAGCAAGACGCATCATTTCGACCGCCTTTTCTCGGTATTCTCTCGGCGTTACGCCCCGGTCGTCCGCGAACAGTCCCATCTGCAGGGCTTGCAGAAAGTTCTGTCTCTGCTGCTCCTCGGAAAGGACGAGCTCATTTACCGTGTCGAATATTACGTCGTCGGAATTGATCTCGTCGCCCGTCCATATAAGGAGCCGTCCCGACTGATTAACACCGACGATGTTTGCAACACGGTAGCTGTTGACGAATTTCTTGTAGATGTGAAGCCATAGCATCGCAAGCTGTCTTACCGCTTCGCGGAGGTTTTCCGCCGTGAGCGAAAGACGCACGTTGTCGATCTCTCGTAATTGTTCAATACCCTTGCCCGAGCTTACGCCCGAGGGTGCAGAACCGTATATCATAAGCTGTGAAATGCCCGCCGTGTATTCCATATCGGCGACAAGCTGATTCATTTCGCTTATGATTTCTCCCGGAAGTCCGCTGCGAGTAAGATAGGACGGCTTGCCGACATCGGGCTTATAGGTAAGCACGCTGTTGGGAGCAATGCCGCTGTATATGATCTCGTCTATATCATCGAGCGCCCCTTCGGGAGAAAGCAGTGCCTCGCCTGCCGCCGCTTTTATGTATGAGTGAAGGGCGTTTTTGCACCCGTTGTAAGCTCTTTGCAGAGGAATAAGATCCTGAACGTACGATTTGCCGAAGAACTGACCCGCCACCGTTTTGCACTTTACGGCAATGATCGGTATTCTTTCATAAGGCATCTCGCCGTAATGAACGAGCTTGTCCCCGATAATAACCGCGAGACGTCCGTGAGGATATTTCTTTGTCGCCTTCTCGTAGTAGGTGATGACGTTCTCGGAATCGTGTACCCTCGTAGTCTTGGTCGCCATAACGGTACTTTGGAACGTAGACAGTCCGTAACCGCCCGCGCCCGATACGGGAGTGATAATATACTTTTCACAGTCGCCGCCATCGACGCGCAGTCCGTAACGCTCATATATCTCGTCAACGTGAAACACCTGATCGACAATGATGCTTCTCTGTTCTTCAACAGTCTCTTTATATACCGACTCGGGGAAAACCTCATATGGAGTAAGAAGTCCGCAGTCAAGATCGCCCTCTTTGAGCGGATTGCCCTTCTCGTCGCATTCGCACATTCCGTCGCCATTCACAACGACGTCGCCCTTTTCGGGGTTCCACCACGACAGAACGAACGCCGTTCCGCAAAGCTCCGACCAGTCGTATATGCGGCTTTTCAGATCTTCCCAATTCAGTTTTCTCTGCGTATAGCGGAGAAGATCGGTAGAAATGTCCGCTTTTTCGATATCGTCGTCTTCGGCAGTTGCAGGGCGCACCGTCATCGCATATCTTACGTTACGCAGGTTTGCCATTCGCGTGTCGTATATCGGAGCAATGCGGTTATATACTCCGCGCTCCTCCGTGTCGTTTTCGCGCTCGATGTCCTGTACCTCGCCCGCGTTCGGGTTAATATCACAGTACTGATGCCCCGCAACGAAATTAGCGTTCAGAAGCCATTGAAGCTCCATCGCCGAGCGTTCGCTCCTGCGCCGTTCAAGCTCACTCTTAACGTAAGAAACAAACTCATCCGCCGTTACCTCCCGTTCGTCGTTCGTGTCGATATCTACGGTCAAGCCGCCGTTGTCGATATCCTCGACCTTCGGAGAGGTAAACAGACCTTTAAGCCCGTCAAACAAGCCCATTGTTCATCATCCTTTCTTCCCGCTTTTCCATCTGTTCATCGCTTCCTTCGCGGGAGAGGGCGGCGCGGGTTTCTTTTCTTTAGGTTCGTAATTCTGCACGTACTCCGCTTCGTTTTTGGAAGCAAGGCGGCGTATCAACTCGCGCTCGTGCTTAAAGTGCAACGTTTCACATACAATAAACACGACAGCGATTGCTATGACCGCGACCGTCATTTCGCGCCCGCTTTCTTCGTTGCGGAAGTCGCCTTTTTCGTGCCGTTTTGCGTTGCTTTCGATGAAACTTTTGCACCTTTTTGCACGTTCACGGACGCAATTTTTGCGTCTTTCGGCGGAGTATCGGACGCAATTTCTGCGTCTTTCGGCTCTTTTTCTTCCGCAGCTTCGGGGAAAAGCTCGCTATAAAGCTCTTTCGCGCAATCTCGGCACATTACCACCTTCGCCCACGGCTCGTTTCCGCGATAGACCATTACGGTATCGCAGTTTCGGCATCCAGGCACAAAGCACTGACGGTAAATCTTTCTTGTGTTTAATTTCGGCATATCGGTTCCTTTCATCTTCTTCGCCCGTGCAGGGCTTTATTTTTTGCCTTGGCAAGCCATTCCGCCTTTGTCATTTCTCTCGGCTCGGGCTTGGCTGGGAGAGTGCGCATAACGCACATATACCGAAGCGCGTCGCAGTTATGAGTTACGACACCGCCCTCGGTAATAAAATTATTGTAGTTATCCACAGTGAGGTTATATACTTCCTCATTCCCTGCGTAGTCGATCCGTATTATCTCGGAGTATCCGCCGTCCGCATTGACGAGCAGATTGCCCTCCGAGAGAGCTTCGAGCGGTTTATATCCGTCGTCGGTGAGGAACGGATGGTTGTCCGTCGCTCTTATGATCTCCCCCGTGTCCGTCTCAAGCGCATATACGGCTTCACACGGCGACGTAACACAACGATTATCGTATTCCGCCTCAACCATCTTTTCGCCGTCGTAAGCGTAAATAACGCCACTCTTTGGCATCTCGTCAAGGCGTTTCATTCCCTTCGGCGTTCTTACGACCGTGTCGCCCGTCAAGCATATATGCGTTATCTCGTGAGGTTCGGTAGACGCGTCTGAAGGTCGCTTATCGTCGAACTCAAGGAGTTGAATGTGCTTAATGAGTGTATTGCAGGTGCGGAATATACGAAGTCGGCTCTGCTCTCCTTCACCGTCGATGCTCGGTATCGGCTTTATATGGTCCTTTACCATCATCCAGCCGTTGATCCTCTCGGCGCTCGCCTTGGTGAATCTTACGCCACCTTCCGCAAAGAGATCGGCAATACATCTTCCGCTGTCTTTGGTACGCGACCAAAGATCAGGCGGAGCGAATGTGCTTTCTATCTTTTCAGGCGTTCCGTCGTCATATATTGACATTTCCGCTATCATCTTTGCCGCATCGGGCGCAATAACGTTCGGAAGATGCAAATCACGGTATATGTACTCGTTGCCCATATCGTCTACCGCCATCCACAAGACGGCGAGCATATCAAGACCGTAGTCAAGCGCTCGGTATCTTCTCCAATGCTTCGGTATCGGAAACGGCTCAACAACGTGTATGTCGGAACGAAATTCCGAGAAGAAGCGTCCCTCGTAGGAATACCAGTCTCCGTATCTCCACGCTGCACGTTGAGCAGGCGGAAGAGATTCGAGCTGTTTGATATAATCGGGATCGCTTTCCATTAGCGCCTCGTTATCGGTAACAAGCGCTTGTATGAAAACGTAGTCGTCGGGATTCTCGTCTTTTTTGAAATCGCGCTCGATAAACAGCCGTCTGTACCACGCCATTCCAATGCCGCCCGGGTTTGCAGTTGCATATAGGCGCTTCGGGAACTCGTTTACACCTCTTATCGTTGCTTTTATGGCGTTAAAAGCGCTTTCGGATAGCTGTTGCGCCTCGTCGAGATACACAATATCCCACTCTTGACCGTTGTACTGCAATTCGTCGCCTGCATTAGCGCAGTAGGAGAACTTGATACGGCTTCCGTTATCGAATATAAAGCTTTTTTCTTTGTCGTTATACTTTGCAACTCCCGCAAGCTTTTTTCTTAAAGGGATGATATGGTTTTCATTAAGTTCGGGATAAGAACGCCTTACTATCATCTGCCTTATTCCCGGATACACCAAAGCCATAAGCGTGACTTTGAAATCTGTCACCCAACTCTTTCCGCCCGCTCTTGCTCCGCCGTATCCGACGTATCGCGCCGTTGCCTCAAGAAACTCAATCTGTTTTGGCTGCGGTTCACCGAGGTTTATCCTTATAGCACCGTTTACTTCGCCCATTTGCTTACCTCGGGTTTTGTAAATTCGATAACGAACTTGTTCTCCACCTTCTCCGGCTCATTGAATCCGAGCATCTGCGCGACCTGCTGTGTCGCTTTAAGGGCAACTCCCGCCGCCTTTGAGTCGTAAGCGTGTCCGATTACTACTCCTTCGTCATTCTTTACGGGAACCTTTGATGCTTCCATAGCGTCCTCAAATATTGTGCGTATCTCGGTAAGCAGCTGTTCTCTATCCCAAACCGCCTTTCCTCTTGTATCGTTCTCAAGCTTATCTCTGAGCGCGTCTATATGTGCTTGTATGTGAGGTTTTGCAAGAAGCGCAGAGGATTTACATTGCAGACTCGCCCGAGAGTATCCCGCCGTTTCATATCCGGCAAGCGTATAACAGTCGCACAGGTTGGGGCGCTTTATCGACCCGTCTTCCTGTTTCACACCATATACGTATAGCTCGCAGAACTTTCTCTGTCGCTCGTTAAGATCGCGGGAATGACCCCTCTTGTCTTTGTGCGCTTTGGTATTCGACATAGCGCCCCTCCTTTTCGCAAAATAAAACCGAGGTGAGAACTAAATCCCACCTCGCAAAATCATCATATCATACAGACCCTCGGAAATTAAATCCTACCCTTGCGAAAAATTATGAGTTTTTTATAAAAAAAGAGCCGAGGTCATCGGCTCCGTGTTTATAATTCCTTAAATGCCTTTTTGGCTTTTGCCCAATGCTCGCTCGTTTCGGGATCGAGCTCGCGTCCCTTATGCTTAAGGATGCTGCAAAGAGCGTATGCGTGAGTGTACTCATCATACGCCATACTTTTGAGCTTTGCCGCAGCATATTCGTCATCCGCCTCGTCGGCTTCTTCCGACAGTTCAATATAGCTAACGACATCCTTGCACTCTTCTTTCAGCTTCATCATAAGGGTATCGCACCATTTGCTCATTCATCCACCTCCTTATGCTTCGATGATATACCTGTATAGCTTGTCAACGTCCTCGCGCTTGAGAACGAGATCAGCGACGAAAGGAATCTCCACCTTTATCCCCTCGGGAGTCATTTTCTTCACAAGCTCCTCTCGGATTATATCTATATCAACGTTTCCGCTTTCGTCAACCATTTTTAACGCCTTGAGCATATCGTTATCTTTCAACGATGCCAATGCGCTGCCTATGCGCTTTGACACTATTGCCGCGCCGACGGATAAAGCAACTCCCTTAACGGTAGAAGTCGAAACCATCGGCGAAAGCTCCCGATCAACGAAATTCACGAATCCGCGTTCAATTTTATCAATGCTTATCACACAATTCCTCCCTTCGGGTTAAAAGAATGGGGAGGAGTTTCCCCCTCCCCGTCAAAATCAGCCGACGGCGTCAGGCGCGGGCGTAGTAGGCGCTACCCACGTGTTATAACGGCGCATTGCCTCGGGGCAGATATTCTCAATCGGAATTACAGTCTTGGTAAGACCGGAAAGAACGTTGAGAGTATTCTGCATGTAGCCGATGTTAGCGGCAACCTGCGCGTTTACGACGCCCTGCTGACAGAGCTGTGCGTTGATACCCTTGATCTCTCCGTCGAAATACTTGTAGAGATCAAGAAGCTTCTGATCGGTGTAAATGTTTGCGTCGCGGAGCTGAACCTGCGTTTCAAGTTCGGCAATTCGGCTCTGCAGACTCATTTCATAACGGGACGTGGTGACGGGATCCTCGCAACATACTCCTACATTGCGCGCTCCCCAACCGTTCCATCCGTTAAGAAGTCCTGCGCCGCCGTTCAGCACGCCGAGCGCAAGACCCGCGATACCCGTGCCAAGTCCGGCGCCGGCTACGCCCTTGCTTGCGTATTTGTTTTCATGAAGTTCCATAATGTACCTCCATTATCTAAAGCATTTACACCTCTTCCCGTTCAGCTACGACGGTACCGTGCATACGGCTGTGATATCCCAGCACGATTATTTTATCACACGGCACCGCCAAAACTAAATCCTACCCTTTTTGTTTTTCATCGTATTTTCTGTATAATGCGTCAGCGATAGGACACCTCTTATGCCCCTCCATAGAACAGCAGTATATCTCTTTATATTCTTTTTTCTCCGCAGTTCGTCTGAACGCGTGAAGAAGAGTGGAGTTTTCCGTCGCACCCTCACAGTAGATAGTAAGCGTTTCCTCGTTGTGATAAAAGGGACACACAACGTATTTGCTCTCGTATCTTACCATAGCGGATCACCTCACACGTAATGTACGGAAGCCAGGCGTCCCGGCTCATACACGAAAAGCATAAACCGTTTGTGCGCTCCGATGAAGCCCTGATCGCGGCTCCATTCGTCGGTAATACCCGCCGTCGGCAAACGTCGCACCATCGCGCCTACGTCCTTTCCGCTTTCGGAATGAAGATGTCCTGTATGTACTTCCTTCACGGAAGATATTGCGAACTCTTGCGGGAATTCAAGGGCGAACTGCATAAAGAGATCCTCGGGACGGTTCTTCGCGTATTCAGCGTGGGACCAACCGACGAAGCACCGTTTCCATTCTATCGCCTTTCTCGGTTTCTTCTCGGTATCAAAGATAACGTCGGGAAACACCTTTTCAAGCAGCTTCGTGAGTGCCCAGGACATACTCTCATCGTGATTACCGTGCGAGAATATTACGCGCACGTTTTTCGCATTGTTTTGCGCGGCACCTATGACTTGGATAAAGAACGTCTCGGCATCCTCCCACGCCTTGACCATATCGACCTTCTGTATCGGAGTCCCCTTTGACGTGCGTCCTCGGAAATCGTCGTTATGTAAAAGGTCTTGCCCAACTACGATCACGATCTGATCGTAATATCTCTCGGTGATAACCTCAAGAACTCGGTCGAGTGTCTCTTTGTAATGCTCTATATTGGCAACGCCGAAGTGCATATCGAAGAACGGTATTTCAAGCATCGTCTCTGACGGCTCACTCTCGCTCTCAACGCGTTTGAGTATCGGCAGTGGCTTGTCCATCACCCCGAGCACAAACTCTCGCCACGCTTCCGCCTGCTCGTTTGCAGACTGTTTTATCCACGCTCCGATAACCTCGCCCTTTCCGTTGACGTGAACCGACGACGCGTACGGCTTGAAATCGTAATTAAGATTTGCGCTGTCAAGAAGCTCCTCGTCAAGCTCGATCTTGTGCGCCCATTTGCGCATCATTCGTGAAAAGTTCTTTAAGCTTGCGCCCACCGCGCCGTCCGGCAGAGAACCGTATATCTGCTCATACGTTTCTCCTCTCGCTTTTCTTTTAAGACATTCTTTTTTAAGCTCGTTACTTATATGTGTCATAGTACCTCGCTTTCCCGCTTTCGCGTATAAGATTTTTTGTTGTGTGTTCTTCTCCTTTCTGCACTGAAGTGCAAGCCCTTATGTAGACGGCTCCCAAGCGTCCGTCACGTAATCTTTATTTTCAAGCTCTTTCTGCCCGTATGCCCGATGGCAGTTAAGGAGCTTACACGTAGAAACGTCATCGCCGTATCGCTTACAGCTCATACAGCCGCGCGGCTCGGGGCATTCATCGTGTTTTCTTTCATTTGGTATCATTCGATGCCCCTCCTTTCAACCTGTTCGCAGCTTCTCTTATGTTGTCCCACTCGTGCTTGAACCACGCTCTGAAGCTCGCGCAGGTCTTATAATTCGAGCAGCTGTCGCCCGCGCCTTTCATTTCGCAAGCGTCACAGTCAGGATGCTCGGGCGGAATCTCCGCCGCCTTTGTTTCCTCTTCTTCAAGTGCCAAACATACGCTTTCAAGTATGTTTATAAAAATCACTCTCCTTTCAAACGTCTTTGATATTCCGCGCAAAGATCAACAACGTCACCCGCCGCTATTACCCCCCTACGCTCTTGTCGATCAGAGCTTTTGCAAAGTCTCTAATTGCCTCTGCGACCGCAGCTTTTACTTCGTCATTCATCTGCCTTGCCCTCCGTAAATTCTTTTACAAGGTCATCAATGAGATTAAGCGTATATATATCATCGTCCGTACACCGTAAGTCATCTATGGGTGGAAATGTCGCTTTCAAATTATCGGCAAACTCCTTGACGGCTTCGGCTTTGACCTTTTTGTTGACATCAACAATATGGTTCAACCTCTCAATCTCTGCCTCATTGCAATTCCTCACGGCAAGCGTATATGTCTTAATGTCAGGAAACTTCTTCTCGGATTCAAGGAATTTCTCCCAATTATCCTTTAACCAAGCCATATTGGCGATAAGCAAGCCCGTCCTCTCGTCCGTAATGGTTTCAACTATCGGCACAACCTCAAAATCTCTGTCCCAACTTGAACAACTCGCCATAGCTTGCTTTTCCGTTCGATATGTTTTGATGGCGAAGTCACCGACATCGTCAATATGCTTGAAGTAGTAATGCCTTGCACAACCGCCCCATATCTCTGTGCGGTTCTTTCGCATTACAACGAATCTTTTTCTCTCGATCCTCATTCCCCCTCGCTCCTTTCCTTTAATGCTTTTTCTGCCTTTTCAAGACACGTTATAAGCTCGTCAAGACAGTCGTGAGCATTATTAAGCATATACCACGCGCGTTCGGCAGCGTATCCTTCCGGCGTATTCTTCTTATCAGGGGAAAGTTTCTCATAATCGTGCTTCAGATCATCTTCGAGAAGCTCGATATCGGTGCCTTGGATCTTAAACCGCTCTCTCAACTCTGTTACACGTTCTTTACTTAATTTTTTCATTTGTATTTTTCCTTTCTTCGGTATTGCGCGATGCTATGAGATCACGCATGATCTGTAAAATTTCTTCTTTTTCGTCGTGGCTTAATCCGTTGAAGAGTTCAAGTTCTTTCAAATTTACAGACGTCTGGGAATTTGAACTCGCCATCACCCCGCACCGCCTTCCATTTCTGCTCTTAAGCTGTCCTTTATGTAGTAATCAAGTCCAAGCGATTTACATAATGCTTCTGCTTTTTCGCCAAAAGTTTTCCAATCAATGTTGGACGGAAAATAATTCAATTTGCCGATTTTAACCTTATTCACCATTAAAGATACAAGGTGCAACTCTATAAAAAACTGCCTTTCGTTTGTTACAGGTTCAAACGATACCCAAGTTTTTATGCCCTTACTGTGTGCTTCGGCAAGCGCATCAACTCTTGATTTCCATAACGGGTTTCTGCCGTTTCCTATTCCGTCGAGAGTGATACCATACCAATCGTTTTCGTCAAGCAAATCAAAATCACGGCTTCCGTCACCCTTTGTCAGAATCTGTACATTGTTGCCGCTTTCCTTGATTATCTTAATGATCTCCCTTGTCGGTGTCTGCTCTATTGCTCGTCTTATATCCAACAAGCTAACGAGTACATCGCCGTCCGCATCATTGAAGCTCACTCCCGAGAATTTTATTTTGTTTACGTCTATGTATCTTGGCATATCGTACCTCCTCACGCTCTTTTATTCCACTTCTCATTGGCTCGCTTAAACCCGTTTTCAATGGTTTCGCGGTTGAAAACTGCTCCCTCAGGAGACAGGAAACTTGTTCTTATCTCTCCCCATCCGCCTTCTGCACCACACCCTTTGCACTTGATCTTAACGCCTTCCGCTCCATAATAGTACGGTGCGCGGAGAATATACTTGAATTCATTTCCTCCGCAAAACGGACATCTCTCAAAGTGATCTTCGGCATTGTGTCTTTCAACGAGCTCTTTTTGGCATTCGTCACATATTGTACTGTCGGGATGCGTTGAAGACCAATGAATTTTTAGTTCTTTCCCACATGCCGCACATTCGCGTTTGTTATCCATAATTCACCTCACGCCCTCGCCGCAACGTAGTCGGCGAATTGAGCCATATTTGTTATAACGATCTCGTCCCATTCGGGCATATTGGCTTTAACGACCGCATAAGCCATCGGCGGACATACCGCGTTTCCGCAACGCGCGACCTGCTTCGTCTTTTTATATTCGTTTCCGAGATAATCGCGGTCAATAACGTAATCGTCCGGGAATCCCTGCGCCGAATAAAGCTCGCGCGGAATGAGCATACGAAGTCCGATGTCGTATATGAAATACGGAACGCCCTGCATTATCAGAAGAAGGATCTCGTCGTCCTTAAGATCGTAACCGCAGTACTGATTAAGAAGCGCTCTGATCTTCTCCCAATACCCAAGCTTTGCGCCGCTTTCATATTTAACGACCTGCGTCGTTACAAGCCCGAGGCATTCCGTCGCGGTGATCGTGCGTAGTGGAACGTCGGCTCTCTGCCCCTTGTCCTGTCCTTTGAACTCGGCTATGTGCGAAAGCGTTATGCCCTCGCGGATCATCGTCGTGACCGTGTGCAGAGGATCTTCGGGAGAGTGATAATGATCGCCCTTGAAATACTGCGTCAGATGCGCTGCGGCAATTCCATAGCGCCCCGATCCGTCAACGGTCATAAGAGGTCTCGTCATTTCTTGCCCTCTTACCATTTCGCTTTGCTCGGAGTGATACTGTATAAGGCAAGGCGAGCAGAGAATATGCCTTCCGCCGGTAGTTACGGTCGGAAGTGGATCCTTAACGTCGTGCGGCGCGTTTCCCTCGTTATTCGTTACTATGTACGGCGCAACGATGGGCTGACAGACGTTCGACTTTACGGTTGAAACAACAGTCGGGCACGGCTCGTCAATATCGTGTACTCTCGGCGCCTGCCCCTTGCGTTCGCCGTAACCGACGGGAACTATAAAGGGCTTACCGCTTTTTATCGTAAACTTGTCAACGCCGCGTATTATTCTGCGCATCGTATTGTCCGCAAGAGGGCGAACGGCGGTGACACCGTATTTTTCTTTTATTTCTTCTTTGCTCTCAAAGATAGAGTAAGTCGGAAGCGACCAGTCTATTATCTCCGCCGCGCTTCTCCACGGCTTGAGCTTACCCGATATAACGTCGGGATGATCCTTCGGCGCGTGAGTACGCTTCGGCCATACTATCGATCGTCCGTCACATCGCGCTATCAGAACGAATCGCTTTCTCGATGTCGGCGCACCGTAATCAGCTGCTACAAGCTCCCGATATTCGACCTCGTATCCGAGATCACGAAGCTGTGTCAGCCACTTGTTGAAGGTAACACCCGCCTTGCTCTTTATGGGCTTGCCGCGCCTTACGGGTCCCCACGTCTGGAACTCCTCGACGTTTTCGAGCATTATTACTCTCGGTCTTACCTTCGCCGCCCAACGAAGCACGATCCAGGCAAGCCCGCGTATCTTTCTATCTACGAGTGCCTTGCCCTTTGCCTTTGAAAAATGCTTACAGTCGGGAGAAAACCACGCAAGCCCAACGGGACGACCTCTGCATACCGTGGCGGGATCAACGTCCCAAACCGACGCCTGATAATGCTCTGTGAAGGGATGATTCGTTTTGTGCATAAGTATCGCATCGGGATCGTGATTTATCGCTATACTTACCGGGCGACCTGCCGCGAGCTCGATGCCCGTCGAAGCTCCGCCGCCTCCCGCAAAGTTATCAACGATTATCTCGTCAATGAAGCTTAACTGTCCTTTTACCTTCTTCATATCCAGTCCACCTTAACGCCCTTTCCCTTATGTTCTGCCCACCAAGCTTGCCAATCAACCTTACGCCATTTTCCGCCGTATATCCATTCTTTCGCCATCCGTTCCTGCCATTTTTCGGGATATATCCCAAGCGAAGGATTCCGTTCAGGCATACCATACACGGTGATCGGACCTAGATCTCGTAAAGCGTATATTCTCTCAAGATCATCGCTTATGTCATTTGTTATAAGACAATAAACGAATACTTTGGACGGTTTTACACCGTGCGTTTTGAGGCGTTGAATAGCATTCGTAACCGCACTTATCTGGTTTTTTTAGTCGCACGAAAAGCGAATATTTTTAATCCACTTTACTTTCGACAGAATCTCTGCAATCTCATCGGTGACAAGCCGCGCGTCCATTCCTTGATTGAGGTCAATTTTATAATCGGTTTGTGAAAGTTCTTCCAAGTTTTGGATTCCCCACGGATGAGACAGTATATTGTTATCCATTAGAACCAGCTTATCCGTGTCTTGTCTTACGATTTCGCTCCAGTGTCGATATGGATGCACGCTTCCTTCTTTTTTGGGAACAACACACCATCGACATTTATTTTTACATCCTCGTGTGATAAAGCCTATTGCATAGTCGCACGCGGGATATATTGAATAGTCAGGAAACTGCTTATCGATCTCTGCTGGCAACTCGTTATACAGCCCGTACCCCGTTCCGCCCTTGATCGTATCCGCAGGAAGGTATGGATTTTCGGGTGTAAACTCAAATACCTTTGAGGAATACACGACGTCGTAATTGTCCGCGTCGATTGGCATAAACCATTCGACAGTGTCGCCCTGCGCTTTATGATATGCCGAAATCTTCATAAGCGCATAATTGGGGAATTTGTCCGTACCTTTTCCAAAGTGATCCATTTCTGCGTCATGAAGAGATATCCGCATTACAGCCCCTCCACTATTTCCGTAACCTCCGCCGCGCTCATCGCATTAAGCTCGGCGAGGATATTGATCTGTACCTTCTTGTTCGCCGCCAACCTATACGCCTGACGGATCTCGCCGTCCGACATATAACGAAGCGATGTCGCCTTATGTACCGTCCTTCTTTTTATGAGCGATTTTGCAAGCTTCATTTCGTAATACGGCGTTATCTTAACCTCTACCCTCGGATTGTCCGCGTCTACACCGTAGTCGTAGGTACAGGGCATCAGATAGCTCTGCCCGTCGTTGTATATAACGCCCGCCTTTCGCATAGCGTCAAGGATGAATTTCGTTCCCGACGTTATGTTGTCATAGTCGCGTCTGCGATCCTTTTCGACAAAGCGAATATGCACCTGAACAACGCATTCAAACGGCTCGATCTTGCCGAGTCCCGCCTTGATGCAGTGACATATAAAATCCTCGGTCGCTCTTTTGAGCTTATTGCCATCATAGCGGCTTTTATTAAGCGCCTTTATGTACTCGTTCATTCCGGGAACGATGTCGGAAATAACAAAGCTGTTTTCCGCGACGTTCTTATTTGCTTCGACAGGATCAAGAACTCTCTTGTCGTGTTTTTTAGCCGTCTTTGCTTTGCTCTTGACACCTTTTCTTACAACGTACCACGGTTGCTTATTAAGCCAATGCGATAACGTCACTCGCGAAATACCTATCTGACGAGCTATATCGCTTATCGTAAGTCCGCCGCTTGCATATAGCTGCGTCGCTATCTGCTTTTTCTGATCTGTTAAAATGTTTCTGCCCATTATGTACTCTCACTTTCATTGCTTCCGTAAACGACGCTTCTCATATACTCTTCGCTGCGCTTTTGCGCTTTAGCGAAGAAAACCTCTGTGTTAAATGTCTGTCCGTTCGTAGCTTTTGAGGTTGGTTTGCTATGCCCCTTATCCTGCTCTCTGCTTAACCATCCGTTGATAAACTGCCCGATTCCTCGCTTTGTCTTACGCTTTTTTGGATTAGCATCAAGCCAACCGACCATTTTTCGAAGTTCCGCCATAACATCAACAGCCGGATACAACTCTGCCCATTTGTCGATTTCGCTTTGCGTTACCGCTTTTTCAGTGCCGTCGTTAAGCGGAAGAGCGATAACGGTGACGGAATCGCTCTGCGCAAGATGCGTAGCATCATTAGGATTCGGATTCGGATTCGGATTGGATTGGATTACGGGGACATTTGCTTTCATCTGCTTGCAAATGATTTCAGCCGTTTTCCCGTCTGCTTCACTTGGCTTCGGATACTTGCTTTTTTGTGCCCTAATCGTCTGATGGTGGTTCCAAGTCGGAAGTGACAGGTACGGTCTCCCCTCAACATAATAGGTGGAGATCAAGCCTGCCGTCTCCAGCTTCTCGATCGCCTTCATAACCGTGGACACGGTAAGGTTCTCCTTTAACGGAAACAAACAGTTTTTTATCATTGACGGTCTGCCGTCAAACAATCCATAATCATCGCAGTTGACGATAAGCCGATAGAACAGCACCTCTTCGAACCAAGACAAACAGTCGATGTTATCACTTGAGCAAATGCTTTGCTTTAAGATTCTGTTCGGCATCTTATCACGCTCCTTTTATCTCAGCAATAAACGTTTCTCCATCCTTGCTTTTGACAAATCTACTTTTTTTAAGCGTGTTAGAGACATAGCCATTATTTCTTCCCAAATATCTGCTTGCCTCTGCCATAGAGTTAAAATCGACATATTGATAATTCTCGTCATATAATCTGATGCCGTTTTGAACAGCTTTGTATAACCCCAACTTGAATCCTATACGTATATTATCAGCCAAGGTGATCCATTCAAGGTTTTCAGCACGATTATTAAGATAATCACCGTCGATATGATTCACGGTTAATCCGTCTGCATAACCGGGTACCCATGTTTTTGCAACGAGTCGAGCTACAAGATAATCTTGCCTTTTTCCATTTTTCCACAGCGTTACTTTGAGATCACCGCGATATCTATTTGCAGCCGCGAATTTAGGTTTCAAGACTCGTTGTTTCCAATGCCTTATTGAGTACCTTGCGTTTGATGTAGTTTTACCCTCTGAAGTCCTAATGCGTCCCTGATTAGATGCTTCGTATATTCCTTCATAACCGGGTATCGGTTTCCACTTTTCAAATTGACTTTTGTCTTGGGAGTCATAACCCTGCTTCAAAAGGGAGTTCATCATCTTTGTCCATCTCCTCAAAGTTCGGCGTACCGATAGCACCGAACTGCGTCTGCGGCTGATATCCGGGGATGACTGACGGAGCACTGTTTGCGGGATTTTCGCTCTTGCTGTCAACGAAATTGACTTGCGATACGATAACCTCTGTGGAATATCTGTCATTGCCCTGTGCGTCCTGCCATTTGCGCGTTTGAAGCTCGCCCTCAACGAGTATCGAGGATCCCTTGCCGAAAAACTTGGTAACAAACTCCGCTCGTTCCTTCCAAGCGACGCAGTTTATGAAGTCGCTCTGCTGTTGCCCGTCCTTCGCGCCTCTTCTGTTCACCGCAACCGTGAAGGTCGTGACCTTCGTGCCGCTTTGTGTCGATTTCAGTTCAGGTGCCGCCGTTAAGCGTCCGCCAAGAATGACACGGTTAAAATTTAGATTTGCCATAATGTGTTCCTTTCTCACATTTATTTTTTGTTGGGAACGGTCGGACTCGAACCGACACTGCACTGATTTTGTCCTGCTTTGTAGTTTTGTTTGGCGACTACCTGGTGTGCTGCTCTGCCTATTGAACTACGTTCCCGTGCAAGCTCGTCTTTCCGAGCCGTCACCGCCTTAACCACGCTGTGCGGAGGGTCGTCACTTATTCCGACTGCCAGCCGAACGTAAAAACCCATTTCACAAGACTCTCGGCAAGTCTCAACGTCGCTTCCCTCGTTCCCTCTATTATCCATTCACCGAGGGGAGAAGCTCTGCGCCGGGTTTGGTAACCGCCGCGCCGTATCCTTTCATCAGCCACCGACCTTTTTTACCGTTTAACTGACGGCTCCGCGCCGACTGCGGAGATCGGTACTTAACTTCTCGCGCTTCAATACTCGCTTGCGGTTTGGCAGCGACAGCAGGGATCGAACCTGCGATGAGGGAGTCAAAGTCCCTTGCCTTACCACTTGGCTATGTCGCTATATCGTGTGGTCTGTCCCACCGTCAAGCGTCTGTTCCGCTTTGTCAACACAAAAATATAAGGAGGTTATCAGGGGAGCGTCGGGGATCAGACCCGAACGTCATCACGCGTCTCTCATTCGCTCCCGTATAGGCGGCAGAGCCGCCTTTTAATGCTTTTTGTATATGAGCTTGTCTTCGTTCCACCCGTCGTATTTATCGCTTAAATAAGCGGCTACGAACGGCTTAAGCCCTGCTCGTTTCTTGCCTTCAAAATCGTCGTGGCATCGAATGCACATCGTCGTGACGTTTTCCTCGATACCTAACCCGCCTTGAGAACGCTTTATGTAATGGCTGTTCGGCATCGCGTTGACGGTACCGCAGATAATGCACCGCCCGCAGTCCCGTTCCCACACGGCATCTTTAACTGCTTTTGGAATGTCACACGCGCGGCTTCTCTTGGATTTCATCCTTTTCCTTCGCCGTATGTTTTGCATAGTCGCTTTCCCATAAGCTCATAAGCCGCGCTTCCTCATCAGGAGTCATAGTCTCAATACCGTTTTCCTTACAGTCCTGCACAATAAACTCGATCAGACGGCTCATCTGCGCCGTATCGTAGGTTGAGGAGCCGTAATACGCTATTACGTTCGTATATCCGTCGAGCTTCGACGGGAAGCGCTCTGTCATCCATCCGAGACGCTTTTTACCGTGTTCGTACTCCCAGTTGTAGCAAAACCTTTCAAGCGCATCGTTTCGTATCGGAAGAACCTCGCAATTATCTCCTATGTCCTTTATATAAGAGCGATATATATCTTCCTTCGGAATACGTATCTTTGCGGACAACTTATCCGCAAGTGCCCAAAAGTAATTATTCGCATCTCTGCTTCGCTTCTTTCTGAATGGCTTGAGGATTATTTCGAGAAGCTTGTCCTTTAGCTCGTCGCACTGTCCTCCGAAATCGTTGTCGAGTTCAAGGGTGAGCCGATGCTTTCGTTTTCCATCGGGGGCGATGTAGTTGAAGTATTCGAGGATTTTTCCTTGCATTTGCCCCTCCTTTCTTCGTGCTCGTGAAGGTATACAAATTCGCTGTGTGCTCCTGCGTTACATGCGAGGAAATCATCACATTTTTCTTTCGAGAGATGGTTTTCAAGCACCTCATATTCGTAAGCGTATTCTCCGCTTTCTTCTTTCTCTCTGATGCGTTCCCTTATGCCTTCATCGGTATAGTTGGCTTCAAGGAGATAAAGGTCAAAATCCTTCGCGTCTACCCCGTCAAGGGAATTTGTATCAGTACAGTACAAAGCTTTGCCGTTATCGGTCATCACCTTGTATCCGCATTGAGGAACGTTGTGCTTCAGCAACACGGGAGAGATCGTCATATTTCCGTATCTGTACTCCATACCCGGCTGATACACATCTATTCTTTTTGCGGGAACGCCCGCATCAAGAAGCGGCTTTACGAGCCATTCGCAACAACCGAAGCGAAGCATCGGACGTTCCTTAGCCAGTCGTTTAAGCGTAGCCGCGCGGAAATGGTCTGTATGTATATGTGTGAGCAACACGAGAGAAATGCGCCTCACGGCGTTTCCGAGCGTCTTGTACGGTACGCCGCAGTCCACGAGTACGCGGTCATCAATCGTGACCGCGTTCCCCGCAGAACCTGTTTTTATGATATTAAAGTTCATCTAACGTCACCTTATTTGTTTTCGGCGTAACGTCGATAGCAGGCGGCGCCTCTTCGGGAGCAGGAGCAGAAACAAATCCGTTTTCGGTCTTTTCGATGATGCTGCCGTCGCTCTCAAATGCAGACTGCATTTCCGATGACATAATACCCCAACGCGATATAAGGCGTCGGAGCATCGTCTTCATAGCCATATCGTCAAAATCTTTATACCAAAGAGACGAATATTTCCAAAGCTCCTTGTCGGGTACCGCGCCCGATATGTATTTCTTATATCCTTCCTCGCTGAACGCTGCGCTGTACTTGTCGGCGTGGCGTATCATACTTTCCTTTGTCGAATATATGATCTTGGTGAACCCGGTGAGATACTCGAACATTGCCGCATATCCCACGGTTTCTTCTGCTTCACGTGCCTCGGGATCGGTATTCCAATTCGCCTTGAACTCCTCTGTAAAAGGATTGTAGCTCACAAATTCACTCGCCTTTACCTCGGTAACGTTTATCTTACGATAATAGCCGGAACGCACTGCAAGCTGAATATATCCCTTATAACCGAGTACAAACTGCGCTTGCTTAACGGTTTTCGGAATCCACTTTCCGTTATCATCAAGAAGCTTTTCGCCGTTAGCGTCGGTCAGATATACCTTCTTGCCGTTTGAATCCTTGACGGCGCAGTCAAATGGGACGAGGTGATACTGACCGAGTTGAGCAGATGGCGAGAGATTAAGACTCTCTCCCAGAAGAGCACCCGCAATAATGCTTTGCGGCGTGCAGTCCTGAAGAACGGGATTAACGCTTACTGCGGCAGTAATTGCCGCAATAAATCTCGTACAACGTGCGGGATCGGAAAGTGTATTTTGAATAAGCTCCTGATATTTCGGGGTAGTTATCGCTACCGAAAATCGAGTCTTCTGAACTTCGGGCAAACCGTTACTCATATCTGTATCCTCCGTCACACAAGAATTGTTTTAACGCTTTGAGTTGTGTCAGCGTTCCCTTCACGACGAAAACAAGCTCGTATATTTCCTCGGGCGCAGTTATCGTTTCCTCCGCCGCCTTTGCCATATCCTTGATTATTTCGGCTGCTTGAGCTTCAGCTTCTGCTGCCTTGGCTCTTGCTTCGCTCTTTGCTTTTTCGTCAGCAACGGCTTTTTTCCTTGCGTCTGCTATCATAATCGCTCTGCCAAGATCGAGATAATTCTTGTATTCAACCATTACCTCCCCAGCATCCTCGCGGCCGTTTATGACGATCAGATCATTTGACACACGGTCGAGAAGCGATGCACACGCTTCTTTCTGCTTTTTCTTTGAATCCGAAAGATTGATCTTTATCCCCGTTTTATCAAATGGTATAAAGTCTATACCGAGACTTTGAGCATACTCATCATAATAAGCTCTGATCTCCTCGGCTCTCTCGTCCTTGAGTGCCGTTTCAACCTCGTCTATCTTTGCCTTCAGCTTTGCATCGGCGTCTTTGAAAAGCTCCCCGATATTCTCACGGTACTTTTCTTCAAACGCCTCGTAAGGAGCAAGCACAGCTTTCTTTATTTCCTTGCGCTTGTCCTCATATCCGTCAAAGTCGTGTTTGAGGTCGGCACGAAGCTTCTTTATTTCTTTGTAGGTGTCCTCGGTGCATATCATACTAAGAGCGAGAGACGTCTTTTCTTCTATCTCCGTCTTTATTAACTTCAGTTGCTCCTCAATTACGGGAAGCTGTTTTACTATCATTATTTCGTTGTTCATAGCCACTCCTTAAAAAATCTTATTGATTATATCGAATAGATACGTTTCATCCGGTCGGAAGTCAGGGTTTTCGCTCTGTATATTCTGCATAGCAGATATAGCAGATTCAAAATAAGCGGAGTCAACGCCTGTAAGCTGATCCTTAAAAACGTCAAGGTCATAGAGGTCAAGCTTACATATTTGCAAACACATCTTGACGTATTGCCCTGCATTGATATACCATCCTCTATTAAGGAATTTACGCGTCCTCACTACCGACGCAAGCGGGTATTTGCTTCCGATATACACAAGCTCCTTGTTGATTATGGCGGTAAGTGCTTCTGAAGGAAGCGTTACCGTATCGGTCTTATAGTCATAAGAGCAGGTGCAGTGAACGAAGTCGTAATTGGTATGTATCTCCTGAACAGGACCGCAGAATCGTATGACTATCTGTATTTTATCTGAAAGACTTATAGCGTTTGTCGAGAAGAAACGCGGGCGGTATTTCGGCTTGCCCTTTTCGCCTTTCTCGGGCTTTTCCTTATCTTCTTCCTCAGCGCACGGAAGCTCATCGTCGTCCTCATCTTCCGAAGTCGCGCCTTTGCTTCTTATAAAGCATCTCACGCGGTCACCGTCGCATTTGATTTCTACGGCGGTTCCTTCGGTACTTTCGTTCCATTTTTTTGCATAGTATTCTGCAACCGTCTTGCAGGCAGAAAGAGTTGTAAAGTATATGTCGTAATCGTGCGGTTCCTCGCCGTTGAGCAGTGAAACAAGCGCTCCGCCTGTCACGATAGCGTGATCCCTTGCGACGCTTGCAACGATCTCGTCGTCTATATGTGCGATCCAGTCATCGAGTTTTTTTCTCAAATGTCTTCTTATGTTTTTAGCATTCATTGTTGTAAACCCCTTTACAAATTTAATTATCTTTGTTATAATAAGGGCGTGTACTTCTCACACAAACCCTTGAACGGCGTTCTGCTTGCCCGGCGGAACGCCGTTCTTCTTTTTCCACGTCGGCGATCAGCTTGCACAGCATACGGTATGCCGCATACCAAAAAGCCAGCACGAGCGGCAGCGCGTACGGTCCCATAAAGGCAAATATCATCGGTCCCCAAACGAGGAAGAATATCGCCCAGCATTTAACCGAAAAAGTACGCATTTTGTATTTCCTCCATAACTTTTCTTGCCTTCTGATGGTTCATAAGAACCTTAAATCCGACGTCGTTTACCTTTAATATAACGACGTTACCGTAAACGTCACCGCCGCAGATGAGCGAAGCGATATCGTTTCTGTGTCCCGATCCCTTCATCGGATAAGCGTTCGCAACGCAGGCAAGCTCCGAACTGTCAAAACGCTTTTTTGAATAAAAGGTTTCCGTTTGTCTGGAATTAACCATCTCGCAAATTCGCCGATCTCTCTCCGCCTGTGTCATTTCCGCAAGAAGCACGGACCCGTTCACTCCGAGAAAAATTCCGAACAGTTTAGGTTTCTTCACGTCAATCCCTCCTCTCTGTAAGCAAGCTGTCTTGCAACGTCGATGCTGTTGTAAAGTCGGGAACCGCCTACGTGCTTGACACCCTGCAAATACCGTGCAACGCTCCTTCGTGAGCATTTCAGATATTCCATAATATCTGCTATCGTTACCTTGTCCCCGTACTGCGCTTTGATTTCCTCATTATACAGTTTAGTACGTAGCGCAAGGTATTGCCCTTCTTCCTTCGTTTTGAAGCGATTAAGCACTACCTTCGGCATTACCTTATCCCCCTTTCCTTTTCAAGCTCGGTCAGATAACCGTCGAGCTTTATTGCTAATTTCGAGTCGCCCGGAGTCCTTCGGGATCTGCCATTAACGACTCTGTTCACATCGGTGACGCTAAACTTATACTGATAATCGCTCAATATTTCAGCAAGCTTTGTTTGCGAGAGCCCGAGGCGAACGATTCTTACCTTGAAACTATCCATTGTTTTCTCCTTTCTAAATTTGATACATAACTCGTTGACAAATACGCCTGTCCGCCTTATACTTGTAATGAGGTAAACAACTATATGCGGACGGCGTTTCGTCTTTATTTCAACGTCACGGGGCTGATGTGACGCTAAAATCATTTAAGAGGTAGTTATGAATAAGATTAAATCTGAATATGAAGTGTTAAAGTTTTTGAGCAAGCAAAGCGAATGGTTCTTTACAGAAGATATCGCAATTAAGATGCGTACCGCAGAAACCTGTGTGTTGCCTACGATCTCTTCTTTGATGTCGCAAGAGCTTATCGCTATGAAGCATCAGTACAAAACTAACACACTCTTATGCCCAACTTACAAAATTACCGGTAAAGGCGTAGAGCGTTTTCGAGGTATACGCAAAGAGAACTTTGACCGCGCGATCACGTTAATCGGCCTTATTGTTACGGTTGCCAGTGCTCTTGCCGCCTTCCTTGCTTGAAATAAAGTCATTAAAGGAAGCGTGTAGTCTCTCGACTGTCCGAACGTCTTCGTCAGACAGCGTTGCAAGCCATTCAGCATAATTGCGCGATTTTCTGTCTCTGTCTCTAATTATGTTATTAAAAGCAATAAAGCTGTTAATGCTACACATAATCGCAACGACAAACATTGCGGCAATCCATATCGGCACTCTCAACACCCCCTATTCGATTTTTATTGACAAAGCCGCACGTCTGTGCTATAATCGAAATTGCGAGTAACAACTAAACACAGACGGCGTTTGTCATAAACAAGGAGCGAAGCGTTCTTATCAGGTGTTTCGTTCCCCGTTTGTGTACTAATTATATCGCCATTTTTGGAGATTGTCAACGATTTTCTCCAATTTTGGAGATTTTCGGAGGACTGCACAAAATGGCAGATGAAATTTTGTATAGTTCGCCAAATGTGGCGAGCCGAATAAAAGACCTTTGCAAGTCAAAAAATGTCGTTGTCAAGCAGATGCTTATTGACTGTGAGATAGGAAGTAACGCTATGTCACACTTGCTTCACGGTCGAACAATGGCATTTGACAGTCTTGCTCGGATAGCCGACTACCTCGACTGCTCAGTCGATTACCTGCTCGGTAGAACCGATAAGATTGAGGTTAATAGATAGAACTAAACACAGACGGCGTTCCGTCAAACAGAAGGATCAAGAGCTGTTCTTATCGGGGGCTCTCGGTCCCTGTTGTGTATTCATTATAGTTCAAATTTTAGAACTTGTCAACACAAAAGTTCTAATTTTAGAACTTTTGTAGGATTAACCAAATTGAAAGGACTGATTTTGGTGTTTTTCACTATATATGCCAGTTTGTGCAAGCAAATAGGCAAATCGCCTACGGGAGTAGCATTAGAACTTGGCATATCTCGTTCTAATGTAAACTATTGGAGAAACGGCAAGCAGCCGAACGCCAGTGTTCTTAATCAACTCGCCGACTACTTCGACGTTTCTGTAGATTATCTTCTCGGGAAAACCGACGATCCGAACAAAGAAAAAAAGCCAAGTTTCATAAGTGATGAAACTTGGGATAAAATGAAAAACGATCCCTCTGCGCTTAAACTGCTTGAGATGATATTGAAGATGTCCCCAGAGCAGAGAGATAAATTTGAGAATTTTTTGGGGGAAATGTGATGGATACAGGATGGGCAGTTGTTATTGTAATAGTGCTTGTTTATGTATTCGCTTTATGGGAATATTGGAACAAACGGTGATAACTTAGATCTTGAATCGCCCCTCCATTACCCTATTGGAGTCATATATGGTAGCTTTCATTATAGCCGTAATAATTGTCGTTCTGTTTTGGGCAATGGTTTATTTTATGTCCGAGAAAAACAAAGCCGAAGAGTTTAGTCGCACCGCCGCGCAACAATCTCAGGCATCTTCAAACAAAGTAAAACAATTAGAAACAACAGTTGTTATTAAATCCGAGGAACTCAATGACTCAAACGAGCAGAAGCGTCTACTCTCCGAGGAATTGTTGGAAGCAAAACGAGAAATCAAATCGTTGACGCTTTTGCTTGACGCAGAAAAGAACAAGAAACGAAAGCTCTATTTGCGATTAACAAATAAAGCAACCGATAATGCAGAAAATATTTTTTCAGTCGAGAACACCGCCGCTGATTATTTAATGTATAATTGCGTATCTAATGTTTCGGCTTTTCCATTTATGGCAAAACTGATGTCGGATTACGCCACGGTCGATCTCAAGAAAATGGCAAATTCCTTAGACTGGGGAAGCTCCGTAGAAAGAGCCAAGAAAGTTGCATCGATTCGGCAAATTCGCAAAGAAACAAAATCGCTTCTTGAACAATACAAAATATATGAATATCAGCTGCACTATTTATACGAGCTATTCCCGGCACTCAAAGACATTGTAGATACCGAGTACAACGAATTACCACCAACATTAAATCTCAATACAATCGAACACGATAAGACGGAAGACTTCCTATCAAAAGAAGAATGGGAAAGTCTTTCGGAGTGCGAGAGAAATCAACTTGCCCTTGACCGTTACAAAGAGTCACACAACAAGAGCAAATGGCAGATCGGGCGAGACTACGAATTATATGTCGGATATATGTTTGAATCAGTAGGATACGACGTCGAATACTTCGGTGCCAATATGGGACTTGAAGACCTCGGGCGCGACATAATCGCAAAGAAAGACGGTATAACGTACATCGTACAGTGCAAGTACTGGAGCCAAGTCAAGACCATTCACGAGAAGCACGTTGCACAACTCTATGGCACTACCATCTCCTATTGCATAGAAAACGACCTTACTCCCGGAAAAGATGTAATCGGAATGTTTGTTACGAATATCGAATTTTCGGGTATGGCAAAGAAATTCGCCGATATGCTAAAAATCAAATTATTAGGTTCACATCCTGCAGGCGACTATCCTATGATAAAGTGTAACATCGGAACAGACGAACACGGAGTAAGAACTAAAATTTATCATCTTCCTTTCGATCAGCAATACGACAGTGTAAAGATCGACAAGAAAAAAGGCGAGCGAGTAGTCACAACCGTCGCCGAAGCCGAACGCCTTGGTTTCCGCAGAGCTTACAAATGGCACGGAGAGGCGGAGTAAATTAAAAAAAGCATTAAAGGACGTTTCTTAATGAACAATCAACAAAGAAAATACATCCCCGCGTCTGACGCTTTGCCGACAAAGAATTATTGGATAGCGTTTATCATCGTTGCGATAATAATTTGCATCATAAACTATACTAACGCATACGCGAATATTTTAAGTTACAATGACAATATTTTTAATCAAGACATAAGCGAAGACGAAGAAAACAAAATATTAACTGCAACTGTGGTAGATTCTGTTCTCGTAAGCGTCTTAGCGTGCGCGTGGGGAATAATACTAAATATTGCCTTGCGGTATAAGACGTGGCGTTGGCGTTGGGTGTTGTTATACGCAGTTACTGCAACAGCATTAGCTATCGGTATCAGCAGTCTCGCAAACGGCAAGTTTACGGCAGGAAGCGTCGGCTGGATTTGGTGGGCGATAATCGGTCTATACCGACGAGAATATGTAAACAATAATCTTCTTTTCAAGCCCACTCGAAACATGCCCAACACGCAAAATTCCTGTATACAAACCGCTTGCCCCGTTTGCGGTAAAGTTGGTCTACCGACAGGAAATAAATGTGCGTTTTGCGGAGAAATTATTTTTGATGCAGATCGCCAAAACAAAACGGCAAATGCTAATACTGATGCGCAAACACATCACAACAACTCTCAGACCTCAAATATAAACTCTTCGTTTTTTTGCACAAAGTGCGGCAGAAAGCTTCAGCCGGAAGATAAATTCTGCGAATTCTGCGGCACCGTAGCTGACACAGAAAAAAATCGAAGCTCCTCAAAGCAAAGTTTTAAAGTTCGTGAGATTTCTGATGTATCAGCGCCTCCTGTCGAAAACTTTTCTGAATATTATGATGCCTACAAGTCATTAGTGGATAGAATTTGGCCATCATCTGTGAATCCTTGGGCAGTTCATGACCGAAAAAGGATCGACTTTGAATGTAAGTGCTTTGTGTCCTTTTTGCATCACTTGGCCACTCGTGAAGATGTGTATTCGGAGATCGATACTAACACCTACATAGCTAAATTCAATATTCCTACTGATGAGAGAGACGCGTTCAATAGCCGCATTTGTGACTATCTTGAAATTGACATGGGCGGAAAAACGCTTCCTTTCTTAGATTTAATGCTTGAAAAGCTCAATCCGATCTGTACACAAATCGCAAGAAGCTGCGATGCTATAAATTATATTTATGCTTTTGCGGCATTCGCAAAAAATGCAAAGCTATACGCGGCATCGCGCGATTTCAAGGAAATATCAAACCTAATTGAAGCCGCCAACGTGAATTTCTTTGACGATAATTTTGTTCAAATCTTTTCCTCCGCCATAGACATATATAACAAATTAACAAACAGGCACTTTTTTTCGCCCCCAAAATGCCACTCCTCTGCGGAGTAAATAAAAGGGGAATTTTAGGGAACATTTTGGGAAATATTTTCTCATTTTTTTCGTCTTTTAGTGTTGACAAAACATAACGAATTGAATATAATATAAGTGTAGGGTAAAACCTATGTAAATGATTAACTTCGTTTACCACAGACGACTTGAGCGTCTGTTAGGGCGTGGATCCGTTGAGCCGTGTCAGCACGCGGTGCTTCGGGGAGCTCCGGATAGGTTTGATGTGTAAACCGTAAGCTGACTATGCAGTTTTGCAGAAAGAAAACATCAAAAGCTCTACTTTCGGGTAGAGCTTTTCTTTATCTTGGAGGATATCGTGGACGAGCTGCAATCCAAAGCCGTTGCCTTTTCAAAACTATTAAATATACAATACCGTATCATTCTTGGAAGAAAATGCAAAGCGTATGAAATGACAATAAACTTTGAACCATTTGATTTTCCGCACTTAATCGGATTACATAAGCTCACCGATATAATTAACGGACACATATCAAACGATGCTATGTTTGATAGTTGTATAAACGGGAAGCTCACTTACGACCGCATATCGAGTAGCGTAAATTTCGATAAACTCGGAAACCGTTTTGAATATTTTGACAGAATAGAAGAAATGCTTGACCGCAACGATACTGTATATAAATGTAATGCGCGAACGCTGAGTTGCTTTTCTAAAATCAAAGCCGACTATCAAATGAAGAATCAATGCGACGGACTTGACTTTTATCTGTTCCTTCAACACAGAGGAACGTCTGATACATATTACTGCAAATCCTTTTTTAACGATAATGCGATAGACTACACTTACGGTCAAACAAAAATGACATTGCTTTATAAGGAGAAAATCAATACCGCTTCAGGAGAAATCACGGTTCAATACGACAGAAGCAAAAATTAAAAGCCCCACTTTAAGTGGGGCAAGAGAGCGCAATATTGTATCATTTCTCATTCTTAAGTATCTTATCTGATTCCTTTAGCACGATTTCCTTCTTCTCTGCCGGGAGAGCCAAAAACTTATCAAGTATCCTTTCAAGCTGATCGTAATCTTTTTCGGTCAAAACGTTTTCTTTCATCTCGGATATTTCCCTTCTATATCATATTTTTCTTTGTCCTCGTAATCGGATGAGTACCTGCGCGTCGACAGTCTGTCGCGCGCCTCTTTCACCCTTGCGAGTTCGTCTTCCCTTATAAGAGGATCTGTAAACCTCTTTTCTCTTTGCTTTGCATATCTTTTCATTCCTTTGGTTCTGCGGATCATTGCTATATTAGTTCTCCTTTCGATGGATTTATTTTCCATCTCCATCGTAGCAAACGATTCGCAAGCTGTAAATACGCAAATTTGAAACGAGTTTTGCATTTTTGAGTATGCAATCCCGTTTTTTTTGAATAACTACACTTGCATAATTGATTTTAAAATAATGCAATAATTACAAAAATTCATTTTAAACCTGTATATTTCGCGTGCAAGAATGCATTTTCGCATCACCATATATGCAATTTTATATAATCAAAAATATTTTTTAAGAGGTGACCTATGCCATACACGGAAAAGCTCGTAGAAATGAAGAAAGCTTCAGGACTTACCGCACAACAGATTGCCGACAAAAGCGGCGTACCCGCAAGCACTATCAACAGAATGTTAAGCGGGCAAACAGAAGAACCGACTTTTTCGAACATAGCAAAAGTCGTCAAGGCAATGAACGGATCGCTCGATGAGCTTGTCGGAATTCCTCCGAAAACCGTAACCGTTGTTGAAACAAAAACGGTAAGCGGCGACGAGCGTCTCATAGAGCTATACGAGCGCTCTATAAAGAGCAAGAACAAGTGGATCCGTAACTTGTTCGCTATATCTATTACGCTTATTGTATTTCTCGTCGGAATGCTCATATACGACGTTACGCATCCTGATCGCGGTTGGGTAAGAGATGCGTTAGCCGCCATAAATGGAACTGGAAGCGCGGACGGTTTTGATTTCTTTTTATATAAGGTTCGCGGGTTTTTCTCAAGCATATAACATACAGAACATCTGTTCGTTTTTTCAACACTATTATACCATTCCAAATTTTCAAAGTCAATAATCAATTTGCACAACATTTGTTCCGTGTTTTCGGAATTTTTCACAAAGGATATTATTATGCCACGAGCTCAATTCAGACACCGTGAGGTGTATAAAGGAAATAAAATAGACCTTTCCGCAAACACCGAGCGTGAACTTGCGGAAAAGGTTAGGCAGCGAAAGAACGATATTGATAAGAGTATGCTTGCCGATTCCGACAATGTCACCGTAGAGCAGTGGGTATATACATGGTTGACAGTCCATAAGAAAAACGAAGTTACCGAGCCAGTATACAAAAGCTACGAAACATATCTTTATAATTACGTTCTCCCGTTCATTGGAAAAAAGAAGGTGAGCTCAATTACGCCCACCGATATTAAAATAATTCTAAATAATGACCCGAACGGAAATTGGCACAAGATAAAACTGCGTGCCGTTATGTTTGCGATGTTCAAGCAAGCGATTTTGAACCGCGTAATCGCGTTCAATCCCTGTGACGGTGTAACTGCACCCGCCGCGCCCAAAACGTCGATACGCGCCCTTACAGACGACGAGAGAGCCATATTCACAGAGACGGCAAAGGCGAGCAAGTACGGATTATGGTTCGAAACGTTGCTTTACACCGGAATGCGCCCTCAAGAAGCGGCGGCAATAACGTGGAAAGACCTTCAGCCCTCAACAAAATCCATTGTCGTGAACAAAGCGCTCAAGGCAAATGGTGATGTTGGTGAAACAAAAAACGAAACCTCAAAGCGCTCTATCCCCGTTCCCGATCATCTTTGGCAACGACTCATTGTAAACAAGGGAAAGCCGAACGAAACTGTGTTCACTTCCCTGCCGTCAAAGTTTAACGAGGGAGGCAAGCCCCTCAATCATCAGACGATGAAACGAATGTGGCAACGCTTCCACCGAGAAATGCTTATCAACGCCGGAGCAAAAACGTATCGCAACAAGGTAACCGACGAGAATCCAAACGAAACCGTCGAGAGCATACGCGAGTTGACGCCGTATTACCTTCGCCATACGTACGCTACCGACCTCTGCCGCGCAGGGGTCCATCTCCGATCCGCAATCGCGCTGATGGGTCACTCGGACGCAAAGATGCTGACAAAGATATACGCAGAATTCACGCAAGATCAAGCCGACGCCGCACGACTTCAGCTTGAAAATTTCTACTCAAATATGAGTCAAAAATGATAACAAAGTGGGGACTAAAGTGGGGACTAAAGTGGGGACTAAATCGTGCAACGCCCGATTATCCCTTATACCACGCTTGTTTTTGAACTTATATATAAAGCTTGGTAAGGATGAGGTCATCAGTTCGACTCTGATTAGCAGCTCCACAAAAAATACCCTTAATTTTCCCTAAAAAATGGGCAAAATTAAGGGTATTTTCACGTTTCAAGGTCATTTTTCAATATTTTTTGCGCCAATTTCCCTATTTTCTGCGCTTCTGATTTTGTTACTCAAACGAAGTTTTGAGCCAAAATGAGCCAAAACGGGACAATAAAAGTGGGGACTAAAGTGGGGACTAAAGTGGGGACTAAATTTTGAAGAGTTCTTTTGCACTTTGCATTTCAAATTTGCACTATATTTTGTTTACGTTTACGCTGACGGCATTATACAAATTCAGCGCAAACGTAAACTATAAC
>CAZVVM010000009.1:0-8516 GCA_964630635.1 uncultured Ruminococcus sp.
TTTCAAAACCGCGGTCGGCGGCTTGTCCGATGCTCTTTATGTGAGTGCCGATCTTTATTCCCTCGTTTTCAAGCGCGAGCTGTGCGATAGCGCCTGCCGCGACGAGCGCGGCTGTAACTCTGCCCGAAAAATGTCCGCCTCCGCGGTGGTCCTGATAACCGCCGTATTTTAGGAATGCGGAATAGTCTGCGTGAGAGGGGCGTGGAGTATAGCGCGTTTCGCCGTAGTCCGCGCTCTTTTTTTGCGTGTTCGGGATAAGTATGCAGAGGGGCGTTCCCGTTGCCTTGCCCTCGTATACGCCGCTTATTATTTTGAATTCGTCCGCTTCTTTGCGCGGCGTCGATATACTTCCCGACGGACGGCGGAGCGTGAGGCGCGATGCGATATAGCTTTCGTCTATCACCGTTCCCGGACGCAGACCGTCGAGGATGGCAAAGAGCGAGTCGCCGTGGCTTTCGCCGCCGAGGGTTATATGCAGGTTGTTTCCGAATGTGTTTTTCATATTTTTTGTCCTTTTATCGGAGATGGTTAGAAGCTTCACAGTAGGGCGGGGCTTGCTCCCGCCGCCTTCTCCAGTGGGAGAAGGTGTCAACCGAAGGTTGACGGATGAGGTGTCTAAAAAGGGAATTTACTCCTCATCCACCACTTCGTGGTCCCCCTTCTCCCTCAGGAGAAGGTATTTTGTGCTTCAATAAATTCAAGCGTTTTCTGTAAGCTTTTTCAGCTCATTTAGCGTTACTTTTTTTACCGTATACGTGCCGATCTTTTCGCAGAATACTGCGTTGATGCCCGACGAGGTCGATTTTTTATCGTGCGAGACTGCGTCGAACGCTTTGTCGATATCGAAATTCGATTCTGTCGGGAGATTCAGCTTTTTTAGTATCGGAACGAGGCGTTTTCTTACGCATTCACCGCACATCGGTATCATTCCGAGCGCGACGCACTCGCCGTGGTAGTATCCAAGTCCGAGCGACTCGATACCGTGACCGACCGTGTGACCGAAATTGAGCACGCGGCGCAGTCCCGATTCCTTTTCGTCCTCTTCGACGACCTTTACCTTTATTTCGATACTTTTCGCTATTATCTTTTCAAGCTGTTCGGCGGGTGTTTCCTTTTCGAATATCTCAAATAGCTCGGGGTCGAAGGTTGCCGCCATTTTGAGCGCTTCGCAAAGTCCGTTTGATATTTGACGGTCGGGCAGGGTAGAGAGCGTATTTATATCTGCGATAACGCCTCTCGGCTGCTTGAACGCGCCGACGACGTTCTTGACACCGTCGAAGTTAATTCCCGTCTTTCCGCCGACCGAGGAATCGACCTGCGAAAGCACCGTCGTCGGAATATTGTAAAAATCTATTCCGCGCATATAGCAAGACGCGGCAAAGCCCGTAAGGTCACCGACGACACCGCCCCCGACGGCGACTGCACAGTCGTTTCGGTTAAAGCCGTTACGGAGCATTTCGGAGAGGAGCGTCGAAAACGTGTCGAGCCCCTTGCTTCCCTCGCCTTGGGGAACGGTCACTATGTATGCTTCTTTGCATTGCTCGGCTACCGCCTTTGCGTATTCGGCGGGAACTCCGTCGTCTGTTACGACGAGGACCTTTCGGTCGAGGTTAAAGAGGTTTTTTGCCTCGTTTATCAGACCTTTGCCGACGTATACGTTATAGCTGTTTTCGCCGAGGTTGATTTTAATGGTTTTCATATTTTTCCTTAAAGTGTTTTCGTTTTGTATGCGCCTGCGATCTTGAGGCGGTCACAGCAGCAGGACAGCTCGTCCTTTAATACCCTTGCTTCGTTTTCGGTGAGCGTGCCTTCACATTCGACGTAGAAATAGTAGCTCCAGAGAAGCTCCTTCATCGGACGTGAGCGGAGCGTCGTCATATTGTAGCCGTGGCGTCCGATTATGTTTATCGCCTCGGACAGCGAGCCCGCTTCGTTGCGTACGGTGAACATCAGTATAAAGCGGTTTTCGGGCACTTCCTTTATGCAGTGATCTATCGGTGCGCGAGTGAACACGCCGAAGCGCGTCGTGTTTGATCGGCTTTCGTTTATTTGTCTTTCAAGAACGGTAAGACCGAATATCTTCGCACATTCCTCCGAGCAGATAGCTCCGACTGTTTTGTCGTTCATTTCGGAGACGGCTTTTGCCGCCATTGCCGTGTTTTCATACTGAACCTGCTCAAAGCCGTTTTCTCTTATATAATTTGCGCACTGGCTTAACGCCTGCGGGTGGCTTATTACCTTTTTGATATCGCTCTTGACCGCACCCGGTACTGCGACGAGATCGTGTACCACGGGAAGGTCGTAAACGCCGCTTACGTAAAGCGGTCCCGAGAAGAGCATATCAATGACCTGTCCGACGTCGCCCGCATAGCTGTTTTCTATCGGAAGTACCGCGCAGTCACATTCGCCCGTTACCACGGAATTATACGCTTCGGTGAAGTTTCCGTAAGCGACTCTTTCGCCGACGCCGAATATCTTACCTGCCGCGATGTGCGCGAAGGCGCCGACGGTGCCCGAGTACGCGATCTTCATTCCGTTCATCAGTCGGTTCTGATATGCGCGTGAGATCTTCATCGTTTCGGATATGTAATTTACGTAATACTCTCTTACGACGGGGTCGGAAACGTATTCGCAGTTTCTTGCGATCACCTCGCGCTCGCGCTTTTCGTCAAAGATCGGCATACCGACGCTTTTTTTGTGCTCTGCAACCTGCTCCGCCGCCTTCATGCGGCGCTCAAAGAGCTTTGCCATTTCCTTGTCTATTTCGTTTATTTCCTGTCTGGCTTTTGTAAGATCGCTCATCGTACTCTCCCGATCGGGTTGTTTTTTAAAAAAATTTGCTATAATATCATATTATATAACATAAATCAAGGAATTTCAATAGAGTAAAGCAATTTTTATTGACGAAACGAGAAAAAAGTGTTATTATGTTTTCATCAAATGATTTAGGTGGTTTTTATGATCAATTCCGAAATGTATCGGCTCGGATCGGCACCGTCGTCGATAAGAGAGCTTTTTGAATACGGAAAGAAGCTCAAAAAGGAGATAGGCGAGGAAAACGTCTTTGATTTCAGCTTGGGCAATCCCTCGACGCCTCCTCCGCAGGCGGTCTTATCCGAAATGGAAAAAATTCTTACCGAGAGTGAGCCGTGTGCTCTTCACGGCTATTCGTCGGCGCAGGGAGATATTGCCGTTCGCCGTGCGATAGCGGAGGATCTGCGCTCCCGTTACGGCGCGAAGATTTCGCCCGACAAGATATATATGACCTGCGGTGCGGCGGCTTCTCTTTGTATTACCGTCCGTGCGCTCGTCAGCGGCGAGAATAACGAATTCATCGTTCAGGCACCGTTTTTCCCCGAATACAAGGTCTTTACCGAGAATAACGGCGGAAAGCTTCTCGTCGCAGAGGCGGATACTGTGAATTTCGAGCTGAATATTCCCGCAATCGAAAAGCTGATAAACGAAAAAACGCAGGGGATTATTATCAATTCTCCGAACAATCCCTCGGGCGTTATTTACAGCGAAAAGTCGCTTAATGAACTCTCTGCGCTTCTGACCGAAAAATCGAAGGAATACGGTCACCCGATATACATAATTTCCGACGAGCCCTACCGTGAGCTTACCTACGGTAAGAGGGTTCCGTATATCCCCGATATTTACCCTGACACCGTCATTTGCTACTCCTACTCGAAGTCGCTTTCGCTTCCGGGTGAGAGAATTGGTTATATCGCGCTTCCCGACGGGGTCAGCGATATTGACGGGCTTTACTTCGCTATATGCGGTGCGGGAAGATCGCTCGGATACGTTTGCGCTCCGACCTTTATGCAAAAGGTTGTCGGTGCCTGCACGGGTCAGGTGAGCGATCTTACCGTTTACAGAAAAAACCGCGATAATCTTTACGCAGCGCTTACCGTTATGGGTTACACCTGCGTTATTCCAGACGGCGCGTTTTATCTCTTCGTCAAGGCACCCGGCGGTGACGCTGTGAAATTCAGCGAGAAGGCAAAGGGGCTTGGACTTCTTCTCGTCCCGGGTGACGGCTTCGGTTGTCCCGGATATTTGAGGATCTCTTACTGTGTTTCGGAAGATACGGTAAGACGCTCGCTTCCCGCCTTCGGACGTGCAATAGATCTCTTTCAATGACCGAGATTTTTGAAAACGAGAGCTTGACCGAGGTGAACGACGGCATCAAGCTCATTCAGAACAAAAAAGGACTTACCTACGGTACCGACGCTTACCTTCTTTCTTGCTTTATAAAGGGCAAAAAGACGGGTATTGCCGCCGAGATAGGGTCGGGAAGCGGTATAATCTCGCTTCTTCTGGCACAGAGGGGTAAGTTTAAGAAGATATTTGCCCTTGAGGTGCAGGAATATTACGCCGCGCTTACTGAAAGAAATGCGGCTTTGAACGGACTTGACGGTATTGTGAGTGCAGTTCACACCGACGCAAGAGATTTCAAGACCGAATGTGATACGGTATTTATGAATCCGCCTTATATGAAGGTCGGAGACGGAAAGCGCAACGGGGACGATGGCAAATACGCCGCACGCCACGAGCTTAACGGCGATATAGGCGACCTCTGCCACGCGGCTTCGGGGATGCTCAAATACGGCGGCGACGCATACGTCGTTTACCGCCCCGATCGGTTGACCGATCTTATCTATGCGCTCCGCGAAAGCAAGCTTGAGCCGAAAAGCATTTGCTTCGTTCATCAAAGTGCTTCTCACGCGCCGTGTCTTGTTCTCGTTTGCGCCAAAAAGGGTGGGGAAAGCGGTGTGAATCTTATGCGTCCGCTTATTCTGACAGATGAAAACGGCAACGAAAGTGACGACTCGAAGTTTATTTACGACAGTGGAAACTGGTTGAAAGGATAAAAATATGTCCGATACCGAAAAGAATAAAATTTTACCGTCGACGCTCTATCTTGTGGCGACACCGATAGGAAACCTCGACGATATGACCTACCGCGCCGTCAAGACCTTGACGGAGTGCGATTTTATTGCCGCGGAGGATACGAGAGTGACGGCGAAGCTTCTTTCCGCTTACGAGATAAAGAAGCACTGCATTACTTACGAGGAGCACACCAAGCACTCTGCGGGCGAAATGATACTTTCGCGCCTTAAAAACGGTGAAAGCTGTGCGCTGGTGACCGACGCGGGAACGCCCGCGATCAGCGACCCGGGCGAGGATCTCGTTCGCCTTTGCGCGGAAAACGGGATAACCGTCGTTGCAGTCCCCGGTGCCTGCGCGGCAGTAAACGCGCTTGCGCTTTCGGGTCTTTCGACGCGACGATTCGTCTTCGAGGGCTTTCTCGAAGGCAAGGACGGCGCGAAAAAGGAGCGTCTGAACACGCTTGCGGGCGAGGACAGAAGCATTATTTTCTATGAAGCTCCTCACCGTCTGACCGAAACGGTTGCTATGATGGCCGACGCCTTCGGGCGTGACCGCAAGGCGGCGTTCTGCCGTGAGCTTACCAAGCGGAACGAGGAAGTTCTGCGTTTTACGCTCGGAGATGCGCTCACGCATTTCGGCAAGACCGAGCCGAGAGGCGAGTTCGTTATCGTCGTTGACGGCAGAAAGGATAACGGCGACGCTTTCTGGGTCAATATGACTCTGCCCGAGCACGTTCTCTATTACGTCGAAAAGATGGGACTTGACAAAATGTCGGCAGTAAAGGCGGTGGCAAAGGACCGCGGACTCCCCAAAAACGCGGTCTATAAGGAATTTCTGAATTACGAGAATAAATGAGAGACGGCGGAGAAATCCGCCGTTTTCTCTACTCATTTTTTGTCATCCTGAGCGAAGCGTCGCCAGACCCATTCGATTCCGCTTCGCTCCACTCAGGGTGACGGCGACGCGCAGTCGAACCCGGAGGGCGCCGAAGCTCAAGCGTAGGCGGGATCTAATAATGTATTTTGCTCGCGGTGACGCACACTTAAAAGCCGCATATTATATAAATGCAGAGCAAATCACTCCGACGGGAAAAATTCATTTTTTGGTGGAAAAACGAAGTAAAACTTTCAACAAAACGCATAAAATCGGCTAAAACGAGCTGTAAAATACTGACATATCGGCAAAAATGACAAAAAACTCTTGATTTCTTGTATATTTTGTGATAGGATGGTATTCGGAAGAACTTGGCGAAAATGAATTTTACGAAAGGAGAGCCACCGAAATGGACTTTCGTGCCATGCTCGAAAAGCTGAATAAAAAGCTGAACGTTGTTCGTACGGCGGTGCGCAATTTGATGAAAAAGCGCCACGCGAAGACCATAGCGGCGGTATCTGCTATCGCTATTCTTCTCGCTTCAAGCGCCGCTATCGTTTCCGCAAGCACGTCGGGCGTCGTTTATATCGACGGCGAGGCGGTGTGCAAGGTCGGAAGCATGAGCGAGTTCAACCGAGCGCTTGCAATTCTCGAAAAGCTGCACGTTGAAAACGGCGTTTCGGACAGAACGGATAAAAAGATAACCTGTTCCTTCACGCTTTCGACGGTCAAAAAGGTCAGCGCGGATAAATGCGCGGACATTCTCTATAAGGAATGTCTAAGTGATTACGTTCGTGCGTACTGCATCTCGATGAAGGGTATTGAGATCGGATTCTGCGCTACATATTCCGAAGCGGAGCAGGTCGTTGAGCATTTCAGAGAGCACATTATTGACAGTGTTCTTGAAAACGACGACGTTGCCGATTTCGTCGAGCTTACGACCGATTTCGCGATTGATTCGAAGATCTGCCGCTCCGACAGAGTAATGAAGCCCGAGGTGCTTTGCCGTGCGGTGCTTAACGTCGGTGACCACGACGAGACGGGCGACGCTGATAATTCGAACCGAGTTACTGCGGGCGGAGCGCTTTCGTTCCTCTACGCTGACAAGAACTTCGCGTTCGGTATGCTTAAAAACGAAGCAGAGGCAGAGCTGCCGAAGTTTGACTTCTCCTTTAACCTCGGCGAGCTTAATTCTTCTATTGAATTCAAGACCTACGTTATTGAGACCTATTCCGAGATCGTTCCCTTTGAAACCATAACGGTCGAGACCGACGAGCTTTACGTCGGACAGAGCAAGATACAGGTTCAGGGCGAAAACGGTATTGCAGATAACGTATACGAGATTGCTTACGTAGACGGCGTTGAAGTATCGAAGACGCTCGTTTCCTCTAACGTCATTTCCGAGCCGATCACCTGTATCAAATACGTTGGCACGAAGAATTATCCTTCGACCGCGCCTACCGGCTCGTTTATGTGGCCCGTTCTTGACAAATTCGTTATAACCTCGGGCTTCGGTGTAAACCGCGAGGGACTTGACGATGCGGGAACCTATCACAAGGCAATAGATATTGCCGCCGCACGCGGCACCTCAATTTACGCTGCCGACGGCGGTGTCGTAACCTTCGCCGCATACAGCGGAACCTACGGTCTTATCGTCAAGATCTCGCACGAAAACGGTGTCGAGACGAGATACGCGCATATGGACAGAATCGACGTTAAGGTCGGCGACCAGGTATATAAGGGACAGATGATCGGAACGATGGGTATCACGGGACGTGTCACGGGTTCTCACCTTCATTTTGAGGTTCGTATTAACGGCAATCCCGTAAACCCGAGAAATTATCTCCCCTCCGCAAAGCCCTGGGAAAATTAAGATTATAAAGCAAGAACGAGCGATCGTTCTTGCTTTTTGCTTTATTTTTAAATTCGCTATTGTTTATTTCTTTTTGCTGTGTTATAATAAATATAACTATGAAAAAACGGTGGTAATATGGAGTTTTGCGTTTCTTTGGCGGGAATTCCCGTCCGCATCGTGCATAAGTACGATCACATACGCGACATTTGCGAAGGATATCTGACCGACGAGGAGCCGATAATTACCGTTTCCGCTACCGACGGGGAGATCGAGGCGGAAGTCAAGCTGACGAACGGTGAGTTCCCGATCGAAATATGCGAGGGAACCTGTATTCACCGAGCTGTAACGCGTGCGCTCGTCAAATACGGTATTATGCTTATACATTCGGCGGTCGTTACCGTTGACGGCGAGGCGTTCGTCTTTATGGCGAAGAGCGGAGTCGGAAAGTCGACGCATATTCAGCTCTGGCAAAAGGTGTTCGGCGAACGTGCCGTCGTCCTCAACGGCGACAAGCCGTATTTTACCTACGAGGACGGTGTTCTGATCGCGCACGGCACGCCCTGGCGCGGCAAGGAGCTTCTCGGCTGTAATATGAAGGCGCCCGTTCGCGGAATGTGTCTGCTCCATCGCGGCGCCGAAAACGAAATTTCACCCGCGACCTCTCGTGATGCCGTGGGGCAGATATTCCATCAGGTGCTTTTGCCGCAGGACGGCGCGGAGATGGCTTCGTTTATGGTTATGATGGACAAGATAATCAAAAACGTGCCGATATATAACCTTTACTGCAATATGGAAGACGACGCCGCGCGCGTCGCGTATAACGGAATGAAGGGGAACTGATATGAAGATCAAAGAAGGATTTGTTTTACACTCGGTAGGCGACGAGAACGTCGTG
>CAZVVM010000009.1:8526-33544 GCA_964630635.1 uncultured Ruminococcus sp.
GGAAAGATGACGACGAAGTTTCGCGGAATGATCCGCCTCAACTCGACGGGCGCGTTCATTTTCCGTCAGCTCGAAAAGGAGACCGACGAGAAGACGGTCGTTGACGCTCTTATTGCCGAGTACGGCATTGACGAGCAAACGGCAACGACTGCCGCGAGCGGATTTATATCACAGCTTAAGGACGCGGGCGTGCTCGATATATGACGGAGAATTTTAATTCGGAGCCGAAGCACACGACGCTGAAAGAGGAGCTGGAGAGCGGCAGAAGCGTGACCTTCTTTACCGTCGGATGCTCGATGCAGCCGCTTCTTTACGAGCGTCAGACGCACGTTATGCTGTCGCCGATCAAGGATGGGGTCAAAAAGTACGATATAGTGCTTTATATCCGTGCAGACGGCACGCACGTTTTGCACAGATGCGTTAAGGTCATGGACGGCTACTGCCTTATGCGCGGCGATAATACCTACTACCTTGAGCGCGTTGAAAACGACCAAATGATAGGCGTCGTTACGCATATTTACCGAAAGGGGAAGATGATAGACGCGAAAAAAAGCAAAACGTACCGCTTTTACAGTGTGTTTTGGAACGCGACCTACCACATAAGACATTTTACGATAAGGGCAGGGCAGAAGATCAAAAGATGGATTCGGAAACTAAAAAAATAAACGCCGCCTGCGATATGCTTCGGCTTTGCGTTTTTGCACTTACGGTGCGCGGCGGTGAGACTGTCGATACGAGCACCGAGGCGCTTGCGGGAGTTTATAAGATAAGCGCGTATAACGGACTTGCTTCGCTTGTGAGCGAGGGAATTGATAAGCTCGGCATCGAGAGAACCGAGGAGAACGCTCCCGTTCTTGACGCGTTCGCGCAGGCGCGCGCGATGTCTGTCCGTAAGAATATTTTGCTTGATACCGAGCGTGCGGTGATCTTATCGCATCTTGAGGAAAACGGTATATGGTATATGCCGCTCAAGGGCGCGGTGCTCAAGGATATGTACCCGAAGCTGGGGCTTCGCCAGATGTCGGACAACGACATTCTTTTCGACGGCGCGTACCGCGAGCAGATACACGACTATTTTGTTTCGCAGGGCTATACTTCGGATCATTATATGGTCGATTTTCACGACGTATACCACAAGCAGCCGATATTCAATTACGAGATGCACGTCGAGCTTTACGGTGAGAAATGGGTGGAGCTTCAAAGCTACTATAAGGACGTAAAAAGCCGTCTTATCAAGGATGATGATAACGCATTCGGGTATCACTTCACCGACGAGGATTTCTACATCTTCCTTGCGTTGCACGCGTACAAGCATTTTGCTTTCAGCGAAAGCATCGGCGCGCGTCATCTTATAGACTTGTTCGTGTATCTTCGTCAGAAGCCGAATCTTGATTTCTTGTATATTGAGAACGAGCTTAACAAGCTCGGCGTTTGGCAGTTTGACTGCGATTGCCGCGAGCTTGTGAACGAAGTATTTGATAACGTTGAAAGCTTTGACATTTATAAGCTTTCGGACGAGAAGCGAAAAACTCTGCAAGCGTTTATGCTCAATATGTTCAATATTTCAAGAGCGGGGCAGGTCGAAAACGGTATTCGCAAGAAGGGCAAATTCGGGTATCTTATGAGCAGAATTTTCCCCGGCGTTGAGTATATGAAGAAGTATAAGCCGTTTTTTGCAAGATGGTATCTTCTTCCGTTTGGATGGATATATAGGGCGTTTGACATATTGTTCACGCGTATGGGCAAAACCGTCGGCGAGATGAAAATGATCGCAAAATCAAAGCAGAAAAAGAAAAAAGAGTAATTAAAAACCTCCGCTTCGGCGGAGGTCTTTTTTAATGAATAATGAATAATTTTCGGGCGAAGGTCGGGGCGTTTTCTTGCCTCGCCCTTTGGGAGAACGGTGGAAGTGGCAAAGCCACGACGGAGAGGGATACATCATTCCCGCGCGGGAGGAGCAAGCCCCTCCCCTACCAATGGTAGAGTGAACGTTTTTCGGTAGGGGTCGGCGCCCTCGACGACCCGTAAATAAGGATGCAACATCGTTTTTATACGGCGGGAGCAAGCCCCCGCCCTACAAGAGCATCGCAAGCGTCGTCTTGCCTTTCCCTGAGGGGGAATGGTGCTTAGAGGTAAACCTCGGTCGGATGAGGTAGGACGCGGAAGCGTCCGTGTGGCAAAGGAAAGTAACATTGTTCCCGTGCGGTGCGCCGAGGACGTCGCACCCTACAAATAGCGCGGCGAGAACGTGGATAATAGGTGTGTATTCATTGCACGAAGCGATGGGTGTATCTTGACAATATATTAAATATATTATATAATAATACCGTATGCCCAGAAATCAGATGAGGGAAAGGAGCGTTCTACCATATTATGCGTTATCTTATAATTTCAAACAACGGCGGAATGCTCGTTATTTACCGCGGGGCACTTTTGCGTGAGCTTCTTAAAACCGCATCGGTTACCGCTTGCGTGCCGCACGGCGGGGAAGAGGAGCTTATCAAGCTCGGCTGCGACATAGTTTACGCCGACGTTGATCGCAGGGGAATAAATCCGCGTAACGACATAAAGCTTTATAAGCAGTACAAGAAGATAATCAAAGAGGTTTCTCCCGACGCGGTGATAACCTACTCGATAAAGCCGAATATCTACGGAGGATACGCCTGCCGTGAGCTCGGCGTGCCGTATTATTTGCACGTTCAAGGGCTCGGAAGTGCGTTTTACCGCAAGGGACTTAAGGAGATCGTTTCGACGATGTACCGCGCGGCGGCAAAAAAGGCGAAAGCCGTTTTCTTTGAAAATAACGGCAACCGCGACCTGTTCGTCGACAAGAAAATTATCAAGCGAGATCAGGCGGTAGTATTCAGCGGCGCGGGCGTCGACCTTGACGCTTTCCCGCTTACCCCTATGCCCGAGGGCGACACGGTCAGATTCGCATTCGTCAGTCGAATTATGAAGGAAAAGGGCGTTGACGAGCTGTTTTACGCCGCAAAGAAGCTGAAAGACGAGTTTGGCGGTCGATTTGAGCTTCACGTTGCGGGGATTTTTGAGGACTCATACGAGCAGACCGTGAACGAGCTTCACGAAAAGGGAATTATAAACTATCTCGGATTTATAAACGACGTTGCGTCGCTTTATAAATCGTGCGACGCGGTGGTTCTTCCGTCATACCACGAGGGAATGTCGAACGTGCTTCTTGAAGGTGCGGCGATCGGACGCGTGCTTGTGACGACCGACGTTTACGGTTGCCGCGAGACCGTCGTTTCGGGTGAAAGCGGACTCGTTTGCCTTTCTCACGATGCCGAGGCGCTTTATCGGGCGATGAAGCAGGTATGTCTTATGACGAAGGACGAAAGAGAAAAGATGGGCAAGCGCGGTCGGTCGCACGTTGAAGCGAATTTCGACCGACGTGAGGTCGTCAGAAAAACTATCGAGGTAATGAAATGATACCGAAGAAGATACATTACGTTTGGTTTGGCGGTAATCCCCTGCCGCATCTCGGAAAAAAGTGCCTGCGCAGCTGGAAAAAGTACTGTCCCGACTATGAGATCGTTCTCTGGAACGAAGAGAATTTTGATATTTCGTCCTGTCCTCTTTACGTAAGACAGGCGTATGAAATGAAAAAATGGGCGTTCGTAAGCGACTATGCGCGCTTGAAGGTGGTATATGAAAACGGCGGCATCTATCTCGATACCGACGTTGAGATCATCAAAAATATTGATTTTCTGCTTGAACACGAGGCGTTTTTCGCTATTGAATCGGATGGAATAACGGTTGCGTCGGGACTCGGCTTCGGAGCAGAGAAGGAAAATGCCGCAGTCAAGACGATGATGGACGATTACGAGGGCGAGGCGTTCCTCAAAGAGGACGGCTCATTTGATCTTACGCCGTGTCCCGTCAGAAACACGCGCTCGCTTTACAAATTCGGATTTGAAAAGGAAAACAAAGACCAGCTCCTTCCCGGAAATATAAGAATACTCCCCTCGGAATATATGTGTCCGATGTTCTATTCGACGGGAATCTTAACGATGACCGATAAGACGGTTTCGATACATCACTATTCGTCGAGCTGGATAAACGGCTGGGTGCGTTTCCGCGTTAAGATAACGAGAAAGCTCCGCCGAACCTTCGGTGAGCACTGTCTTGATTTTTTGAAAAGGAAAAAGAAATGAAAAAGGTACTGGTTCTTTCGCACGCGATGTATATAGGCGGCGCGGAGAGAGCGCTTATCGGGCTTCTTTCGGCGTTCGACAAAAGTGAATATCAGATCGATCTGTTTTTGATGAAGCACGACGGCGAGCTTTTCGGTCTTATACCCGAGGGTGTGAATCTGCTGCCCGAAATAAAGCAGTATACCTGCCTCGGAGTGCCGATCGGTGAGGTCATCAAAAAGGGGTGCTTCGGTGTCGCTTTCGGGCGTTTTGTCGGCAAAATGCGCGCAAAAACTTTCACCCAAAAGCATAATTTAAGCAATCCCGTCGGCGTTGAGGTCGAGTACAGTCACAAGTACACGAAAAAGTATATGCCGAAGATCTCCGATACGGAATACGACCTCGTCATAAGCTTCCTCACCCCCCACTATTTCGGCATCGAAAAGTGCGTCGGCAAGAAAAAGCTTGCCTGGATCCATACCGACTATTCCTTCATCGACATAGACGCAGAGTCGGAGAAGAAAATGTGGGAAAGGTACGACGGTATCGTTTCGATATCCGAGTCGGTAAGCAAAGCGTTTCTTACGAAGTTCCCGACGCTTGGGGACAAGCTCGTCCGAATTGACAACATTTATTCCCCCGATGCTATACGCAAGTCGGCTCTTGAGGAGCAGAACGAGATAAAGACTGACAAGCCCGTCATCGTTTCCTGCGGTCGGCTTCACGAGCAGAAGAACTTTGTTTCTGTTCCGATAATTGCGTCCGAGATGAAAAAGCTCGGCGCCGATTTCCGCTGGTATATTCTCGGAAGCGGAACCGAAGAAGGAAAGATCAGAGAAAATATTGCAAAGTACGGTATGGAAGACACGGTCATCCTTCTCGGCTCGAAGGCGAACCCCTATCCGTATATAAACGCCTGTGACGTTTACGCCCAGCCGAGCTTATACGAGGGCAAGGCGATTGCGGTTCTTGAGGCGCAGATACTCGGCAAGCCCGTAGTCATTACCGATTTTGCAACGGCGCAGAGCCAGCTTAACGACGGCTTCGACGGAATTATCGTTCCGCTTGAAAACCGCGCTTGTGCAGAGGGTATTGCGGCGCTTCTTTTCGACGGCGAGCTTATGATGACGCTGTCGGAAAACTGTATGAGCACCGATTACGGTAACAGTTCAGAGGTAGAGAAGATCTACAAGTTTATGGAATAATTCGGCGATTTGCGAATTGCCCGCCTATGCGTTTCCCATTTACGGGAGGGGAGACCCCTCCCCTACGAGGGCTTATTGAACGTTTCTCGGTAGGGGGTCGGCGCCCACGACGACCCGCAAAAAGGTAAAGTAACATTCTTTTAATACGGGAGGAGCAAGCCCCTCCCCTACCAGAGGTAGAGCAAACGTTGTCTTGCCTTCCCCTCAGGGGAAGGTGTCAACCGAAGGTTGACGGATGAGGTGTTCCAAAGGGATGCAACATCGTTTCCGAGCGGGCTGTCGAGTGCGCCAGCCCCTACCGCGTGGAGCATATTTTTTATGTGGCGGATAGCGTGAACGTCCTCTTGAGTCGGAAGAAAGGAGCTTTATATGGAAAAGGTATCGGTCATAATTCCCGCATATAACGTCGAACGGTTTATTGCCGAGTGCGTGAACAGTATAAGGGAGCAGACCTACAAAAACCTCGAAATAATAATAGTTGACGACGGAAGCTCCGATCTTACATTTGACGTCTGTCAGAAGCTTGCGCTCGAAGATGACAGAATAAAGCTTGTACGCAATAATCACGGCGGTGTCAGCCGTGCGCGTAACGCGGGACTTGATAACGCGACGGGTGAATATATAATGTCGGTCGACAGCGACGATATTATCGAGCCCGATATGATCGAAACGCTTTATAATAAGCTTAAAGAGCATAATGCCGACGTCGTCGCCTGCGGATGCTCGTATATGAGCGAGGACGGAGGGCATATCGGCGATTATCCGCCCCCCGTTGAGCGCGTGTTGAGCGGACGCGACGCGCTTGAAGCCCGTGACAACGGAGTCGGGGCAAACGCGATGATCGCATCGCCCTGTGCAAAGCTGACGAGGCGCGGGCTCTATGATGGCAAAAGGTATAAAGAGGGTATCGTTTACGAGGATATGCACCTTATGCCCTATTTGTATTATGATGCTCCGAAATTCGTTATAATTCCCTATTGCGGTTACCGTTACCGCCAGAGAGAGGGAAGTATAATGCACCGCAAGGAGAACGAGAGGGAATATAAATTCTATTTCGGCATTTGGGACGATCACGCGGAGTTTTACCGTCAAAAGAGCGATATTGAGCTTGAATATTACGTACACAGAAACGCTGCGGACAAGATACTTATGGGCTGTCGGCGGAGAGAAATTCCCGACGGGCTTGATAAGTATTCGGTCAAAGAGTTTAAAAAGCACTATAAATTCCTGATGGCGCACGCGCCGAGCGCAAAGGAGAAGCTGAAGTATCTTCTTTTCCGTCTCCTTGGCGTAAAGGGCTATCGGTTGGTTAGAAAAAAGGTGTGATAATATGGAAAAAGTATCGGTCATAATTCCCGCTTATAACGTCGAACGGTTTATTGCCGAGTGCGTGAACAGCGTGAGAAGCCAGACCTATAAAAATCTCGAAATAATAATAATTGACGACGGAAGCTCCGACGGAACTCTTGATATCTGTCAAAAGCTTGCGCTTGAAGATGACAGAATAAAGATCGTGCGCAATAATCACGGCGGTGTCAGCCGCGCGAGAAACGCTGGGCTCGATAATGCTACGGGCGAGCTTATCGTTTCCGTTGACAGTGACGACGTTATCGTTCCCGATATGATCGAAACGCTTTATAATAAGATGACCGAGACGGGCGCTGACGTCGTTGTCTGCGGGTGCCGCCTCATTACCGAGGACGGAGAGCCGATGTATGATAAGTGTCCTGCGCGGGAATGGGTCGTCAGCGGACGTGACGCGCTTGCTTCGCAGGACAATGAGATAGCTGCGAACGCGATGATCGCCGCGCCTTGGGGAAAGCTGTCAAAAAGGCAGGTCTACGAGGGTAAAAGATACCGAGAGGGCATCGTTTACGAGGACAGACACCTTATGCCGCGTCTCTACCACGGTCTACGTAAGATGGCGATAATTCCTTTCTGCGGATGCCTTTACCGTCAGAGAAACGGAAGTATAATGCACTTATCTCCCAGCCCCGAGCGGTTTAAGCTTCTGATTGACATTTTGAACGATCATATTGCGTTCTACGTTCAGGTGGGCGACTCCGAGCTTGAATACAAGACGCGTAAGCATATTCTTGACGTTATACTTACGTTGGTTGGCGACGGAGTTCCGCAGGGTCTTGAAAATTACGTTAAAATAGAGTTCCGTAAGCAGCGCAAGGCACTCGGAAATCATTGCATCTCCGAAAAGGAAAAGATAAAGTATCTCCTTTTCAAGGTGCTTGGGGTTCGGTGTTACCAAAGGTTCATAGCGCCTATAAAACTGAAGAAGGATAGATAAAATGGCAGGACAGAAAAAAACCGACACCGCCTTTATGACGGTCGTTTCAGCAGACAAAAAAGTATTTGACCTGAAGCTTAAAGAGACGTTCAAATACCGCGATATGATACTTCTCTTTGTAAAGAGAGATTTCGTATCCAAATATAAGCAGACCATTCTCGGTCCGCTCTGGGCGATAATTCAGCCGTTATTTACCACCGTCGTTTATACGATAATATTCGGAACGCTTGCGCAGCTTTCTACTGCCGATGCCGTTCCTGCGCCGAAGGTACCGTCGTTCCTTTTCTATATGAGCGGTACGATACTTTGGAGCTATTTCTCGTCGGTCGTTTCGGCGACGAGCTATACCTTTACAGCAAACTCGCATATTATGGGAAAGGTCTATTTCCCGCGTATTGCGATGCCGATATCGACGGCGATATCGAACCTCATTTCGTTCGGTATTCAGCTTGTGATGTTTGTCGTTCTTTACGTTATCTGCATCATAAACGGAAGTGCGGAATTCGTCTTCTCTTATCACCTGATATTCATTCCGCTTTCGATAATTCAGCTTATGCTTCTTTCGACGGGTATCGGAATAATAATCTCCGCGCTTACGACCAAATACCGCGACCTTTCAATGCTCGTCGGCTTCGGTCTTAACCTCTGGCAGTACGCAACTCCCGTTGCATACGGTCTGCTTCTCATTCCCGCGAAGTATATAGGTCTTTACAACCTTAATCCCGTCACCCCTGCGATCCTTTCCTTCAGATACGGAGTTTTCGGAGCGGGATACTTTGACGTTAAGTATTATCTTATCGGTTGGGCGGTGACGCTTCTCATCGCGTTCTTCGGACTTTTGCTATTCAACCGCATTGAAAAGAACTTTGCAGATACCGTTTAAGGAGGCAGTACAATGAGTGAAATAATGCTTCGCTGCGAAAACGTTTCAAAGCAGTACCGCCTCGGCGCCATCGGCGGAACGACCCTCAAAGAGGATCTTCAGCGCCTTTCCGCGCGACTTCGCAAAAAAGAGGATCCGACCGTTAAGATCGGGCAGAAGAGCCGTCCGATATCGAATGATAAATTCCTCGCGCTCGACGGAGTGTCGTTCGAGGTCAAAAAGGGCGAGGCGATCGGAATAATCGGTAAGAACGGCGCGGGCAAGAGTACGCTTCTGAAGCTTATAACGCGTATTACCGGCCCTACAAAGGGAACTATATCCCTGAACGGCCGAGTTGCCTCGATGCTTGAAGTCGGAACGGGTTTCCATCCCGAGCTGACGGGACGCGAGAACATCTATATGAACGGCGCGATACTCGGTATGTCGAAAAGTGAGATCGACAAGAAGATCGAGCAGATAATCGACTTTTCCGAGGTAAGACAGTTTATAGATACCCCCGTTAAGAGATATTCGTCGGGAATGTACGTAAAGCTTGCATTCTCGGTTGCGGCGCATCTCGATTCCGAGATAGTAATTATGGACGAGGTGCTTGCAGTCGGTGATATGGCATTCCAAACCAAGTGCTTAACTAAAATGCGTCAGTCGGCGCAGGAGGAGGGCAGAACCGTTCTCTACGTTTCGCACAATATGAATACAATCCGTCAGCTTTGCGACAGAGTTATCGTTCTCGATAAGGGAAAGCTGATTTTTGACGGCGACGTCGAAGAGGGCATCAAGATATATATCAATAACGGCAACGAAACGGGTTCGAAGAACCCGTGTGCCGAGCCGAGAAATCCCGGATATATGCTTGACGATGCGATAAGACTTGAAAAGGTATATCCTGCTGACCGAGAGAACTTTGTTTACGGAATAGAAGAAAAGGCGTGCATCGGCGTTGACTACAAAACGACCCAAAGCTTTGAAAAGCTCGCATTCCGTATGACGGTATGTTCGGTTGACGGCAACGCCGTGGGTCTTGCGACGACCGCTCCCGGCGTTAAGACATCGGTCGGGGAGGGCAGCATGAAGCTCAATCTCAACCTTGAATGGCTTGCTCCCGGCAAGTATACGGTAAACTTTATCGTTTATTCGGTGAACGAATTTGGCGGAAACACTCTTCACGACGTGGTAGAAAACGCCTTTGCCTTTGAAAAAACGCAGGGTGACGCTAACAACCGTATGAACTGGAATTCAAGATATTGGGGTCATATTATGTTCCCGAGAATCGAGACGGAGAATTAAAATGAGTTTTTTTGGAAAACTTTTGCGGTCGTTTTCGAGTTGGTCTCAAAAAACGCGTAAGACGCTGAAGCTTTTCGGTGTCAGGATCCTTTATCGGCTCGATATTATGAGTTCGGAGAGGACCATCGCTTACATCAAGAAAAACCGATGCTCCATAGCAAGATACGGAGACGGAGAGTTTCAGCTGATCTTTTCTAAAAAGAATCTCGGCTATCAAAAAAATTCGGAGGAGCTTTCCGCTTCTTTGATGGACGTTCTTACGGGTAATGACGAGGGTCTGCTCGTATGTCTGCCCCTGTCCTTCAATACATTTCGCGGCAGAACCGCGGAGTCGAAGGATTTTTGGCGAGACTGGTCGCTTGAAAACGGCAACCAAAAGAGAATAAGGAAGCTTTTACGAAAAAAACGCCGCGGAGTCAAATACGGCAATTCTCAAATAACGCGTCCTTATATTGCAATGAAGAGCGCGAAGCACGCAGAGAAGATATTTCCTCTTTTTATCTCAATATGGGAAAAGCGCGACGTGTTTATCCTTGAGGGAGAAAAAACGAGAATCGGTGTCGGAAACGACCTGTTTGAGCGCGCCCTGTCGGTAAAGCGAATACTTGCCCCCTCCTCGGACGCCTTCTTCGTAAGAGAAGAGTTAGTCGATACGGTGTGCAGACACGTGCCGAAGGGGTCGCTTATACTCCTTGCGCTCGGTCCGACAGCGACTGTACTTGCCTCGGATCTGAATAAGCTCGGATACCAGGCACTTGACGTCGGTCATATCGACATCGAATACGAATGGTACAAGGCGGGCGCTCAAAAGCGCTTTGCCGTCCCCGGTAAATACACAAACGAGGCAGAAGACGGACGGTGTCCGATGAATCTTATAGGACTGGAATACGAAGAACAAATCATAGCAAGAGTAAGTGGTAAGTTATGAGCGTTATCAAGAGAGCAGTGCGGCTTTTCCGCCGATATTGGGCAAAAATCAAATTAAGGAACCGTATTTGCGGTCTCGGAAGAAAAATAAATAAAGACGCCGTTATCATCGGTCTTCCCGATCACTCGAACATCGGAGATATGGCGATCGGCGTCGCCGAAAAAGCGTTTTTAAAAAGCTGCGGGATCAGCTGTGTTGCTCTGACCGGGGAGGAGAGCTACGAGAATCTTCCGATGCTCAAAAGGGTTATCAAGCCGAGTACGCTGATATGCTATATCGGAGGCGGAAACCTCGGAAACGTGTACGAGTTCGAGGAGAGGGTGAGAAGAGCCGTAATTTCGGAATTTCCCGAAAACCCCTCGGTCATATTCCCTCAAACGATCTACTATACCCCCGACGATAAGGGCGAAAGGGAAGCGGAAAAGACCTCGCAGATATTCGGAGAGCATAAGAAGCTCACTATTGCTCTGCGCGATGAGTGCTCTCTTGAAAAGGCGAAAAAAATGTTCCCCTCAGCTAACGTGATTTTTTCGCCCGACATCGTTATGCACACGAGTAAAGATACCTTCGGAGTGAAAAACGGAGAAAGAAACGGTGTTCTCCTCTGCTTCAGAGGGGATTGCGAAAGATCGATGACGCAGACCGATAAGGAAAAGCTTGCTCTTTGCCTTGAGGAGCGCGGTATCGCTTGGAGAAACACAGATACCATAGCCGAATTTGAAAGGGCGACTCAGCGCCGTCAGAGATTAACCGTTGCTGAAAAAATACGCGAGCTTTCTGAAGCGGGGCTTGTTATCACCGATCGGCTTCACGGAATGATCTTTTCGGCGATCGCCGAGACACCGTGCATCGTCTTTGGAAATTACAATCATAAGGTCGAGCAGTCTTACAAGATGCTTGAGCATCTTGAGTATATAAAATTCGTGAAGAGCGTCGATGAAGCGATAGCGCTCGTCGGCGAAATGTACGGAAACGTCGGTCATTACGACAGATCGCCGATACTTCCCCGTTACGAGCAGCTTAAAAATACGCTTCTTGATTACACAAGGAAACAGTGAAGTATATGCAAAAGATTTCGGTTATCGTGCCGGTGTATAAGGTTGAAAAGACGCTTGATGCCTGTGTCAGCAGTATTCTGGCGCAGACCTATACCGACATTGAAATAATACTTGTTGACGACGGAAGCCCCGACGCCTGCCCCGAGATGTGCGAGGAGCTGGCGAAGGGCGATTGCCGCATCAAGGTCGTTCACCGTGAAAACGGCGGTCTTTCCGCAGCCAGAAACACGGGAATAGAGCACGCGAGCGGAGAATATATCACGTTCGTTGACAGCGACGATATGATAGCTCCCGAGATGCTCTCGGTTTTATACGATACCTTGATTAAGACCGACTCGGATATGTCGGTATGTATGTATAAGACCTTCCAGAACGATAACGAGACGGAAAACGCTGAAATTTGCTGCGGCGTAAGGACTGCTGACGCCCGTGAGCTTCTTCTCTCGGAGAGCGTATACGAACGCACCGAGGCGTGGGGTAAGCTCTATAAAAAGGAGGTTTTTTCCTCGCTTCGCTTCAAGGAAGGCATTTATTACGAGGATACTCATATTGCGCCCTACGTTTTTCAAAGGATAAACACGGTTGCATTCAATGACTCGAAGCTTTATTATTACAGAAAAAACCCCGAGCTTCCGACGATAATGAACGCAAAATTTTCGGTCAAAAAGCTTTGTATTCTTGATATTTACAAGGACCATATCAGAGACGTTTATAAGCGCCTCGGTGCTTCGTCCGCTTACGGAACGGCACTTGAGCAGCTTCTTGGATGTATGGCGAAGGCGCGTGTGCTAAAAAAAGAGCTTGGCATCGGAATGAGCTTCTATAAGTATTATTTCAAGCTTCTTCCGACGATGATTTTCGCGCCGAAATGCGAAAAGCTCGGCGGAAAGCAGAAGCTTGTGTATATCAGTCTCGTTCTGCCCTTCGGCGTCCTCAATTCATATTATCGGAAAAATATCACGGTGAAGCGGTACGATGAGCTTAATAATCTTTAAAAAACGCCCTCGGGCGTTTTTTCATAAAGCGGGAATCTTCTTAATATATTTACATATAAGAAAAAATTAGAAGTAAGACACTTATTGACAAAAAACGACGGGCATTGTATAATTAACTTAGGTAACGAAAAGGAGGACGTGATAATGAAATTCAAGCGCGTTATAGCCGCAGTCTTGTCGGTGGTTATGCTCGTTTTGGCTGTCCCTGCGGTATATGCGGAAGGCAGCGTCGTCTTTTCCTTTTCGTCCGATAAGCCGAGCGGAAGCGAGGTGTCTCTCGGTGATACGGTAACGTATACGGTATCGCTTGACGAGAGCTCCGGTTTTGCTTTCGGAACGCTCTTTTTTGCCCCGACGGACAACCTTGCCTACGTAAGCGCGACCTACAAGGGCGAGAGCGTGAGCACCGAAAAGGCAGAGACGGGAGAAAACGCGGGAGCGTATGGCGTTATAATCGCGGGCGAGCCCGTGACGGGAACCAATGACGGTCTTTGTACGATAACCTTTAAGGTTATAGACAAGGGGGATATAAGCGTCCGCTTCTACGTTTATCAGTTGAACGACGGAAACGCATTCGTTTCCCCGACCGTAAACAACGATACGATTGCTCATACGGGTAAGGAGTTAAGCACTCCCGTGATAACCACCGCGTCACTTCCCGAGGCGGTTATGGGATACGAATATTCCTGTAAGATAGTCGGAAGCGACGACGAGTTTCTTAATTACAGCTATGAAGGAACGCTTCCGAGCGGAATGACTCTTGATGCAGACGGAACGCTTCGCGGAACGCCGACGCAGTTCGGCTCCTTCCCGATAACGGTAAAGGCGACGCTTCTCGGTGAGCTGGTGTCTGAACCGAAGGAGCTTACGCTGACGGTTCTTGAAAAGCCGAGAGCGCTTGAACTCGTTGACGGAAGCGGTTACGAAATAGACGGCGGCCTTCTTCGCGGAGTTGTTGAGGAAACAGAGCTTTCCTTGCTTTTGACGCACTTTAAGAATAACGAGCGCGTCAAGGTGTTTGACGGAGACGGGTTAGAGGTTACAGCGTCGGACGAATACGTCGGAACGGGATATACGGTATCCCTTATGCACGGTGATGAAAAGGTGCATACCGTAACGGTGGTCATTCTCGGCGACGTGAACGGAAACGGACGTGTTGATTCGAACGATTACCAAAGAATAAGAGGATACGTTTTCGGTAACTACATAATTGAGGGCGCGTATTTCGAGGCGGCTTGCGTTTCGGGCGGAAGCGACGTCAAACCCGTCGACTACCAGAAGGTAAGAAGCCACGTTTTTGGAAACTATAACATTTTCGAATAAATTATAAGAGGAATAAAGATGAAAAAGATCATAATTGCCGCGATGGCTCTGGTAATGACCGTATGCTGCTTTGCTTTCGGTGCATCGGCGGCGGAGTCAAGCTTCAAAGTAGACATAAGCGGTGCGACGGCAGTCACGCCCGGTGAAACCGTAAAATATACCGTTGAGATCAAGGATATTAACGTCCCGTCGTCAAGTCCCGATGAATACGCAAGCGGTGTTGCAAGCTTAACCGTTTTCGTGAAATACGATACCGCGTTTTTTGACGGATCTGACGTTTCGGTTACGATTTCGAAGCCGCAGAACGGTGTCTGGCTGACGTCACACAAGCTGTCAGACGGAACGGTTAAAATAGAAGTAGCCAGCGACATCGACAATGACACGGGTAAATTCCCCGCGGTCACCGAAAACGGTGTGCTGAAGTTTGAGATTTCGATAAAGGTCAAGGCGGATGCCGTTGCGGGAAGCGGTAAAGAGATATATATAGGCGACGAAACGCAGGGCTACGGCGCCGACTTTAATGAAGTTGCTTCCGTTACCTGCACATCTCTTGACGTTTCTCTTATCAAGAAGCTTGATAAGCCCGCAGGTCTTGAAATTTCGTCTACCGATTATAAGGCAAAGTGGAACGCTGTTGAAAACGCGGATTCTTACGTGATCCAGGTCTACAAGGACGGCGATGCGCTCGGTAAGCCACTTACGGCAACCGGTACGAGCTATGACCTTTCCACGCTCATAAAAAACAATTTCGGCGGTGAATACAGCTTTACCGTCGTTGCAAAGTCGAACAGCGACCTTTATAAGGACAGCGATGCGGCGACGTCGGGTGTTTTGAATTACAGAGGAAAGCTCACAACGCCGAGTATTGCATTGACCGTCGACAAGATCGCGGGTACTGTCAATTACAAGATAACCGATAACAACCCCGAGGATACCGTCGGAACGTACATAATCAAGATATACGACAAGGACGGCAATCCCGTGGGCGAGGATATAACCTCATCGAAGCTCGAAGGAACTATAAAGGACCTTGATTTCGGAACGAAATATGACGTGACCGTTACCGCAAGCTCCTCGTCTCTCGGCAACACCGAAACGGGTAACCTTTCGTCCGACGAGTCGGGCAAGGAAACGGTAACACCCGACGGAATAGTCGGTATTTCAGTTACGAAAAAGCCGACGCTTTCCTATACCGAGGGCGATACCATTGATCTTTCGAAGATGGAGATAACCGTTGACTTCGCCGTTGCATCCGACGTCAAGGTAAGCAAGGATAAGTTCAGTCAGTACGGAATTACCGTTTCGCCCAAGCACGGTGCCGACGCGATTCTTTCCCTCAACGGAAAGAATATTACCGTTACCTGCGGTACTCTTACCGCAGCCGAGGAGATGACGCTTGAAGTTAAGAGCGGTAAATGCGAGCACGCAAATACGATGCCCGAGCACAAGGACGCTAACTGCGGCGAGGACGGATACGATAAGGTCGTATGTACCGTTTGCGGAGTTGCTGTTGAAAATACGCCCATTCCCGCGACGGGAGATCACGACTATAACGAATGGTCGTGGTTGAGCATACCGACCGTCAACGTCGACGGCGTCCGTCAGCGCACCTGTAAGGAATGCGGAAAAACGGAGAACGATCAGGTAACCTACGCTGAATACCTTGCAATGCAAAGCGGCGGCACGACTGCGCCCCCCGATACAACTCCCAACAACACAAGTAGGGATGAGACCGATCCGCCCGTTACGACCGAGAGAAGAAAGAGCAACGCACTCGGCGGTGTTGCCGACCTCGGAAAGATATTCCTGTTTGCGCTTATTGCGGTGCTTCTCGTTATCGTTATCTTTATCGTTGGCGCGGTATACGTTGAAAGCCGCAGAAACCGCCGCCGCAGATCCCGTTCGAGAACGAATCAGGCAAGAAACGGACAGAGCAGAAGCGGTCAGAGCAGAAGCTCGCAGAACAGAAACAATTACAGAAGATAAAATAAAAATCAGGCGAGAGATCGCCTGATTTTTTTATATGAAGAGAGGTCTTTCCTGTTTTCCGTTCAGTGCCGAAGTCAGACACTCGGGGATCATTTCAAATTCCGCAACGAGAGAATGCGGCTTTTTGAGGCAGTCGTCCTGCTTCATAGGGACGAAGAAAACGCCTTTTTTTTCGAGCATCGTCGAGATGTTTTTGAGGTTTGCCGACATTGCGTCGTTCGTGGCAAGAGAAATGAGAAGCGGACGGCTTTGGCGCAGATGCGCTTTTGCCGCCATCGTGACCGCGGTATCTGTGATGCCGTTTGCGAGCTTTGCCAAGGTGTTTCCCGTGCAGGGTGCGATGACGAGCGCATCGAGCGGACGGGCAGGGCCGAGCGGCTCGGCGTCCTTTATGGTAAGGACGGGATCACGGCGGCAGACGTCGGTTATTATCTTTATAAAATCAGCGCTTTTACCGAAGCGCGTGTCGGTTGATGCGGCGTTGTGGCTCATTATCGGGAGAACGTCGTAATCGTGTACGAGCTCCTTCAAGACCGATATTGAACGGTCAAAGGTGCAGAACGAGCCGCAGAAGGCGTAACCTATCATTTTACGCCTCCCGACATCTTGTCAAGTATACAGCGCGCGATTATTTTTCCTGCCGTGACGGGCGCAACGCGTCCCGGCAAGCTTTGCGCCGAAATTACGCGCGTGCCGTGGCGGATCGCGCCGACGGGATCAATTCCGCCCGGCTTTGATGCAAGCTCAATGACGGGAACGCCGTCACGAAGCTTTGCAAGCATTTCTTCGTTAAGGACGGTCACGGGAACGGTGTTGAACACCGCGTCAAAGCCATCCATTACCGAGGTAAGCGACGGATAATCGAGGGACGCCATTCCATCGCTTGCCCCTTCTGCACGGTCCTTTTCCTTTCGGGCGGCGACCGTGACCGACGCGCCGAGCGCCTTGAGCCGACGGGAAAGGGCTTTTCCTATCCTTCCGTAGCCGAGAACGAGGCATTTGCTTCCGTCGAGAGTCACGGGTGTATTGCCCATCGCAAGGGCGATGGCACCCTCGGCGGTCGGAACGGCGTTAAGGTAATTGAAGGTCTCGTTTTCGCAAAGGTCGTGGTATTTGATTTCGTTTTTGTCAAAGATCGCCGTCATATCGGTCGGGAATTTTCCGCCGAAAACGACCGCGCCCGGCTTTGCGTTTTTTACGATCTCGGACGCGATAACGCGTGGAGAAATCTTTACGCTCGAAAGCGGGAAATTCATATAGTCGCCGCGAAAGACGGGGACCGGAAGAAGTATCGCGTCGGCATTTGGGAGCGCGTTTAAAAGCTCACAGCTTTCTTTATAGGTATCAAGGGCGTAATGATATATTTTGTATCCCTGCTTTGTCAGCTCATTTCCCGCGTGGAGCTGGCGCAGATCTCCGCCGATGAGCAGGATATTATTTTCAGTCATACTGTTACTTCCTTTCTTATTAACAGATTAGGTTTCCCCATTACAGTTTATGAGAAAGAAAGTTACACGCCACTATATCTTCGTTTCAATTTCCTTGCGCAGGCGTGATATTATTTTCTTTTCGAGGCGTGAAATGTACGACTGCGAGATGCCGAGCAGGTCCGCGACCTCTTTTTGCGTCAGTTCGTCCTTGCCGTCCATTCCGAAGCGGAGACGGATTATCGTCTGCTCGCGTTCCGACAGCTTTGATAGAGCTTCCTCTATCGTCTTTTTGTCCTCACCCACCTCCATATTGCGGTAGACGGTGTCCTCGTCTCCTCCCAGCACGTCGGAGAGCAGAAGCTCGTTTCCGTCCCAGTCGGTATTGAGCGGCTCGTCTATCGACATTTCAAGTCGTGTGCGCGAGGTCTTTCTTATATACATCAGAATTTCGTTTTCGATACAGCGAGAGGCGTAGGTTGCGAGCTTGATGTTCTTTTCGGCGTTGAAGGTGTTTATCGCTTTGATAAGCCCTATCGTGCCGATTGAAATGAGGTCCTCGATGCCCGTGCCCGTGTTCTCGAATTTCTTTGCGATATATACGACGAGGCGCAGATTTCTTTCGACAAGCACCGCGCGCAGTGACGGCTCGTTTGACAGGCGCGAGATTATGTCCGCTTCTTCCTCGTGAGTCAGCGGCGGCGGGAGAGTATCGGGGCCGTTTATGTAAAAAACGCCGTTTTTTCTTTTTAGAAGCCGTTTGAGGGCTTCCTTTACGATAGACAGGATCTTCATATTATTCACCTCAATTTATGAGAATTTCGGGCACGAGTGCGGAATAACCGCCGTAGCTGTTTTCGTCGCCCATTGCGACAAGGGCGGACACCTCGGCGTTTTCGACTGTTATTTTCTTCGGTATGTATGCAAGTAAGAGCTTATCTCCGCCGACCGAGACCGACGGTATCAGCCGCACGGACGTCAAAAGCTCGGGCGCGAGATTTGATAGATCATTCGGGTCGCTGTTTTCGAATATCGGCACGAGTGCATCGGGTAAAAGGGAAAGGAAGTCATTTTTTTGCATAATAATGACGGGCTTGCCGCTCATCGGGTCGGTGAGCAGATTTCCCGTGTCGGTCATTGCGTCGAACACAAAAGCGCCGTTATGACTGACGACGGCAAGCCGGCAGGTGCGAAGCGAGCGCTTCCTTTTCGCCATTCGTCCGCCCGCGATGGCGGCGACGCCTATTACGGCGGCGCTCACCGCCATCCAGCCGAGCGGTATTTTTTCCGTAGGAGAGGAACTCTCCGTGGAAACGTCGTTTATGCCGTTCATAAAGGTGAAGAATGCCGTCATCGCTCCGCCAAGCAGGCACCCCGTGCCGTAGAAAAGCGCGTAGCAGGGAAGAATTTTGTTTTTGAAGGCGATGAGGCACATAAGATATGAAACGGCGAGGTTTATGAAAATGTTGATGAGAAGTATTCCTTGCATAAAAACCGACGCAACGCCGTAGATACCGCCGATAGCCGAGGCGATGCAAAGGCATATAACGGATACCTTGCGGCGCAAGATCGACGCGGTAACAAAGAGGGTGAGGAAGTCCATTGTGAAATTTATGAGGAACAGTATGTCGGCGTATAGAGTTTGCATAGTATCTCTTTCTCAACTTTCTTGCTCGTGCAAGAAAGTTGCAAAGAAGCACGCCAAGGAGACAACCGATACAATTTTGCTTTGCAAAATTGTATACGTTTTCTCCTTTGGAAACCTCTTTCGATTTAGGGGAGCTTTTGAACGTTAGACGGTAGGGGAGGGGCTTGCTCCTCCCGTGCAACATGAATGAAATATGGATGGGCTTTGCTTAAATTATATCGCTTTCATCATAAAAAATCGGTCGGTGCGTGGGGGCGAGAAATAATTTATTGGGCGGTAAATATAGACTTTTTTGTAAATTATCGGACTCGGTGTTGTTATTGGGCGGATATTGTGGTAAAATGAATTTAACGAATATTTTGGAGATCATTATGAAGAAGCTTATTTCTTTATTATTTGTGTTCACTTTTCTGATTTCGGCGACCCCTATGGCTGTGGGTGCCGAAATTCGTAAGACCGACAGCGGTATACTGTATACGATAGAAAACGGCGAAGCCGTAATACAGGGCTACGACGGGTCGGGAAGCGTGATGAATATTCCCGAGAAAATCGACGGCGTTCCCGTAACGAAGATAGCGGCGCAGACCTGCCACGGTGACACGTCGGTAAGCGAGGTACGTATTCCGAAAAGCGTGACGTCGATAGGCGAATATGCCTTTGCGGAGTGCTCGAATTTGGTGAAGGTTGTCATTAAGGGCGCAGTTTTTATTGGTCGTTCGGCGTTCCGCGACTGCAAGGCGCTTCTGACGCTCAAGCTTCCGAGCAACCTCGAAAGCATTGACGATTTTGCCTTTGAGGGCTGCACGGTGCTCGGTACGGTCAAGATACCGAAGGGGCTTAAAAATATCGGAACAGATGCGTTTATGGGCTGTGAGAAGCTTCGTTTTGATTTGAACGGAAACAAGGTCGCAAAGGCGCACGCGGAGAAGTATAATATCCCGACGTCGTTTACCGACACCTGGGAGTTTACGGTTATTATGACCGTGCTCGTCAGTGCGCTTTTCGGCGGAGGTGTGTTCCTCGTGAACCGATTGATGAAAAACAGAAAAGAAAAAAGACCCTAAAAGGTCTTTTTTTGTTTTCGGTTGATTATATTACTATTTGTTTATAAGCGGATTGTTCGTTCTTTCAAGTAAATAGTCCACGGAAACATTAAAGTAATCGGCAATTTTTATCAGCTCATTTATTCCCGGCTCTCTTTCGCCCGTCTCATATCTACTTATGGTGTTTTGATTTGTATTGAGGTCCATTGCCATTTTGAGTTGAGATATACCTTTTGCTTTTCTTATTTCTTTTAATCTCATAAAATCACCCCTTGACATTATTATCCCATAATGGTATAATAAAAATATCCCGAATTGGTATATCACGGAGGTTATTTTATGCGAAGAATAATATGTATAATGCTTAGCGCAATATTGTTATTTTCGTTAGTGTCGTGTCTTGATGACAGCACCCTTTACAAAGAAACGGGTGGCGGCAGTAACGGAAATAATACAGGGAATAGTAGTGGAAACAGCAAACTGATTTTTTCGTTAAATGAGACTGCGGTTTTTAAGAATCTAAAAATTACAGCGACCGAAATCGTTGAGTCTGAAGGCGAGGATTATTTTGTTCCCGAAGATGGGAAAATTTTTGTCGGAGTCAAGTTCACGATTGAAAACATATCGTCAGAAATACAGAACATTAGCACTCTTTTGCTTTTCGATGCTTATGTCGATGATGTAAAGTGTGCATATTCGATCAGTGCCGCGTGTGTATTTGATGAGGGTACGCTTGACGGTTCCTTAGAGCCGGGAAAGAAAATGATAGGCTGGTATGCGGTTGAAGTGCCTGCCAATTGGAAGACGATTGATTTGGCGGTTAAAGCGGTTTGGCTATCAAATAATACCGCCAATTTCGTGTTTGAAAAATAATGAAATAAAAATGAACCTTTCGGGATAAAGTAAAAAGCCGCACAATGTGCGGCTTTTTTTGCTTGCGAACGCAAGCTCTTTTGTTGGAGTTTTTTATTCGTGATGCTTATGCTTCGTGCAGAGCTTAACGATCTCGACTATCGGTATAGTCGAAATAGCGAGCGCGAGGGCGATTCCGTACTCAATCAGACCTATATCGTCGGAGAAGCCGAAGAGGTTGTTGAGCGCGGGAACGAAGATGAGCGAGGTCGTGAGGAGAAGCGATACTACCATCGAGCCCCAGAGGATCATATTGTGGCTCTTGAGCTTGAAGATCGATCCGTGCGAGCGAAGGTTGTAAGAGTGGAATATTTCTGCCATCGACATAGCGAGGAACGCGAGGGTTATACCGTGCGTGCTGTCTCCGATGCCCCAATGATGGAACTCAAAGCGGTAGCCGATGAAGTATGCAGCGAGTGTTATCGCCGAGATCATAAGACCCTGGTATGCGATGTTGAAGCCCATACCGCCTGCAAATATGCCTTCGTTGCTCTTACGGGGCTTACGTGTCATAATATCGGGCTCTGCCTTTTCGGTTCCGAGCGCGAGCGCGGGAACGGAGTCGGTTACGAGGTTGATGAAGAGAAGATGCGGTGCTTTAAGAATTGTAAATCCACAGAGTGTCGCGGTGAATACGCTTATTACCTCGGAGAGGTTAGAGGAGAGAAGGAACTGGATACACTTTGTAATGTTGTCGTAGATTCTTCTTCCCTCTGCAACTGCGGAGACGATTGTCGCAAAGTTGTCGTCTGCGAGTATCATATCGGCGACGTTCTTCGTTACGTCGGTTCCCGTGATACCCATACCGATACCGATGTCGGCGCTCTTTATAGAGGGCGCGTCGTTTACGCCGTCGCCCGTCATTGCGGTTACCATTCCGCGCTTACGCCAAGCGTTGACTATTCTCGTCTTGTGCTCGGGCTGAACGCGCGCGTAGACGGAGTATTTCGTTACTACCTTGTCGAATTCCTCGTCGGAATACTTGTCGATTTCGGCGCCCGTTATTGCTTCGGACGCGTCGTTTATGATTCCGAGCGTCTTTGCGATTGCAACGGCTGTGTCCTTGTGGTCGCCCGTTATCATTATCGGGCGTACGCCTGCAAGCACGCACTGCTTAACTGCCTCGGTTACCTCGGGACGAACGGGGTCGATCATTCCGACGAGACCTATAAACACAAGCTCGTGCTCAAGTGCGTCGGGCGAGCAGTCGCTGGGCATTGCGGGGTGCTTCTTGTACGCGCAAGCAAGAACGCGGAGCGCTTGAGATGCGAACTCGGTATTCTTGCCGAGTATCTCTGCCTTATACGCGTCGGTGAGCGGAACCTCGCTTCCGTTCACGAGGATCTTGGTGCATTTTGCAAGAAGCTCGTCGGGCGCGCCCTTGGTGTACTGAATTATATTTCCGTTATCGTTATGAACGGTCGACATCATCTTTCTGCCCGAGTCGAAGGGAGCTTCGCCTACGCGGGGAGACGTCTTTTCTATCTCGTTCTTGTGAAGACCGAGCTTGGTCGCATAGTTGACGAGCGCACATTCGGTCGGCTCGCCGACTGCTTCACCGTTTTCGTCGGGGCTTGCATCGGAGCAGAGAGCCATACCGATAGCGAGGAGATTGTTGTCGCTTCCCCAGCTGTCAACGACGGTCATCTTGTTCTGGGTAAGAGTACCCGTCTTATCGGAGCAGATTATCTGGGTACAGCCGAGCGTCTCAACTGCTGTAAGACGGCGGATGATCGCATTCTGCTTCGACATCTTGGTAACGCCCATCGAAAGAACGATGGTAACGACAGCGGCAAGTCCCTCGGGAATAGCCGCGACCGCAAGGGATACTGCGGGCATAAATGCGTCCTCAAGAATTACCTTGAGCGCGTTTTTGGCGGTCAGGACGTCTCTGTTCATAAACAGAGTAAAGCCGAACATAAATACGCAGATACCGAGGACGAGCCAGGTGAGTATCTTCGAAAGCTGCGAAAGCTTCTTCTGAAGGGGAGTTTCGCCTTCTTCGGCTTCGGTGATTGCGGTTGCGATCTTACCCATTTCGGTGTTCATACCGATGCCTGTAACTACCATCATACCGCGTCCGTAAACGACGACGCTTCCCATATAGCACATATTCTTTCTGTCGCCGAGCGGAACGTCGCCGTTCTCGCCTGCGTTAAGAACGTGGTCTACCTTATCGGAAGGAACGCTCTCTCCCGTGAGAGCAGCTTCTTCGATCTTCATACTCGCGCTTTCGAGTATTCGTCCGTCGGCAGGCACGGCGTCGCCCGCTTCGAGAACTACGATGTCACCGACGACGAGGTCTTCGCTTCGAACGGTAACGAGCTTGCCGTCACGAATGACCTTTGAGGTTGCCGCCGCCATTTCCTTGAGCGCGTCGATCGCCTTTTCGGCTTTACTTTCCTGAACGACGCCGAGGACGGTGTTGAGAATTACGACCGCGAGAATGATAAATACGTCGGTCGGGATCTTATCGGGATGGAGCGAAAGCTCGGTTATCGCCGACACGATCGCCGCGCCGATGAGCACGAGCACCATCGGGTCGATAAGCTGTGAAATGATTCTTTGAAGAAGGGTGATCTTCTTGCCTTCGGCAAGCTTGTTTTTACCGTCTCTTGCCTGACGGGTCTCGACTTCACTTGTCGAAAGACCGTTTTGCGAGGAAGACAGGGCGTTCAGCACTTCTTCTTTTTCGGTTAGGTAATGCTTCATTTTTATTTATTCCTTTCGGATTTTTTAACAATAATAAAAATAACGAGCCAATGCACGGATTTTGCCGCACACAGTCTCGTTCTTTAATTCAAGCCAAACGGAATTTCTTCCGCGGGGTGGTTGACTTGACACGCATTCGCGCAAACTACTCCCTATGTTAAGGCAATTTTAGCATATTTTTCTTCATTTGTCAAGGATTTTTTAATATTATTCCGCCCATCATAAGTCCGCGCTTGCCGTGACTTGCGCGGTGGGAGAAAAAGATGTCGCTGTGGCAGGACGTACAGCTTTCACATACGTTTACGTTTTCGGGCGGTACTCCGACTGAAATGAGCAAGTGTCTGTTCATTGACGGCAGGTCTGCGTAGAAATGCCCCTCTTTACCGCTCGGCGTTATATATTGAAGAAGCTCGCTTCCGTATTCGGCTTCCTTGACTGCATTAACGAACGGAATATCGACCTCGTAACAGCAGGAGTGAATGCACGGTCCTATTGCGGCATTGATATTTTCAGACGACGCGCCGAGGGAGATCATCTTTTTTACCGCGTTGACGGCGATTCCGCTTACCGTTCCCCGCCAGCCCGCGTGTACGGCACCGATGACGCCGACCTCGTCGTAAAGCAGTATCGGAACGCAGTCTGCGACCTTGACGGTGAGAAGCAGGTGCTTTTCGTTTGTGACGAATCCGTCACATTCGAAGCTCCGTCCGAGGTCTGCCTTCGTTACGGCTTCGACGATATTTGAATGTATCTGTTTTGCCGAGAACATATTTGATATTTCGCCGCCAAGTGCGGACGCAAAACGGCGTCGGTTTTCCGTCACGTCCTCTTCCTTGCCCATTCCGAGGTCGAGGGTGTCAAGCCCTTCGCCGTGACTGACGCCGCCGTCGCGGGTTGAAAATCCGTGAGTGGCTTTTATGTTGTCAGATATTAAAATCGGCAACGCGCCTGATCTTGTAAATCCGCTCATTTTCTTGTCCTTTCGGTTTCATATATCTATTATATTACACTTTTTCCCAATTATCAATAGAAAAGAGATGATGGGAGAAATCTTTAATATCGCCTTTCTTGTAGCCCGCAAAATTGCACCACGACAGAACGGGCGAACGCAGTTCGCCCCTACCGAGAAACGTTCAAAATTTGCGCGGTAGGGGCTGG
>CAZVVM010000010.1:0-31952 GCA_964630635.1 uncultured Ruminococcus sp.
ATAACTATCGCGCGGTTGAGATGCTCACAGCACTGAAAGGCAAGATATATTCCCTTCTCTTGCGCACATTCGTGAAGACCCGAAAACACCTCTGCCGCCGCGTCGGGCGCGGAATTAGTTCCGATCTTCGAGCCGAGAATCTCGCTCGTCGAGCAACCGATAACGAGAATGTTTCCCTTTTTAAGCGATGCCTTTTCTATTATTTCGGATATTGTCGAGCGCGCTTGCTCGTAAAGCGTTTTATCCATTGTTATTTACCTTTCAAATATCTTGAATCGTGTCTCGGACATTACGTTGACGTAATTGTCGTCAAATTTGTTTGCCGAACGGAATATTCCGTCGTCAAGGCCTGTTATTACAGTCGGTTTACCCATAATAACGACGATCCTTACGTATTCTTTCGACGGTGTAACGCTTAATATGCGTTCCTTTATACCGTAAACGCATCCACGGCTCATAGGCAACATAGGAAGCTGTTCCCATTCAATGCAGTTATCTACACAGTTTATGATTGTCCTCTTGTTCGCGCGCTTTGCCGTAAAATAGACCTCGTAATTCTTGTCACCGTCACTGAATCTGACGAGATTCATTTTTTCAAAAGCCGTCGGCACAGTCGAGCTTTTTGCGGCTTGACTGAAAAGGTCGTAAATTTTTGACATAATTGATCCTCGCTTTCATCTTGATGTAATAATTATATCATAATATTACGCTCTTTTCAATACAGTATTATTACTTCATAATAAACGGTATTGAAAAATCGGAGCAAAAGTAGTAAAATGAGATTATAAATCGGAGAGGAAGCTTTTATATGTTCTCATGTGATACTATGCTCGTGAGCAGTGCCTGCTCGCGATACGGCAAAAACATACTTGCAAAAAACAGCGACCGCCCGTCGGGCGAGCCGCAGCCGCTTTGCTTTTATGAGGGACGTGAATACCCCGATGGTACGACCGTAAAAACGACGCACATAACTATCCCTCAGGTGCGCAAAACCTACTCGGTCGTTGGATCGAGACCTTATTGGATATGGGGCTTTGAGATGGGCTACAACGAAAAGGGACTCATTATCGGCAACGAGGCGGAGGGCTCGCGTATGGAGCCCGAAACCGAGGACGGCATACTCGGAATGGACCTGCTTCGACTTGCACTTGAGCGCTCGGCAAATGCCAAAGAAGCGATAGAGGTCATTACGTCACTGCTTAAAGAATACGGTCAGAAGGCAAACGCAAGCGCCCTGACACAGCGCACCTACGAAAATACTTTCCTTATTGTCGATAAAGACGAATGCTGGATTCTCGAGACCGCAGGACGCGAATGGGCGGCAAAGCAGGTCAAGACCATGCAGGGCGTCTCAAACTGTTATTCTATCGGATCGGACGCGGATATGCTCTCCGAAAACGCCGAAAGGATCGCAAGAGAAAAGCGATGGCTTTCCGAGGGCGAGCCGTTTGATTTTGCGAAGGCATATTCTGGTCGGCTCGTCAGTCAGCCGTTTGGCGTGCAGAGATTCCGTCGGCTGAATAAGCTTTTATCTCAAAAGGAAATGCACGATTTTGAGTCGCTGTCTGACATTTTGCGCGATCATTTCGAGGGAGAGCTCATAGAGCCGCGCTTCGGTGCGACCGCAGGCACATTTTTGAGTATCTGTATGCACATGCGCGAATGGGGCGAAAGCGAAACGTCCGCTTCCCTTCTGGCGCGGTATGATGACACGATAGGAATTATTGGGCGGTATGCGCCCGCACAGCCCTGCCTTTCGGCGTATATTCCCGTGTATATGACGGGCAAATTGCCTCAAAAAATGCAGACTACCGATCGGTCGTTCGACGATGGCTCGCTGTGGTGGCAGATGAAGCTGCTCTCTTTACTTGTCGCGGTTGATGAAGAAAAATTTGCTGATGAAACAAGAAGTAAGCTGAATGAACTCGAAACACAGTTTGCAGAAAGGGCGGAAAAAGCCGAGAAGGAAGCGGCGGAGCTTATCCTATGCGGAAAGCACGGCGAGGCAAACGATATCCTCTATGCAGTCACAGACGAATGCACTGACACCCTTTACAACTTCGCAAAAGCCGAGGTCAAGCGTCTGACAGACATCATAAAAGAAAAGGGCGGTCTGTACGGCAGACAAAAAGAGGTAATAGAGACATATTTTGAATATGCGGAGATACGGTTTTAAGCAAAAAAGACACCCGAAATGGGTGTCTTTTTTGCTTTTACATTTGATTTTGTTCAATCGGAGCGCTTTTCGCCGCGCTTGTAGCTTCCCACTCTGTACGGAAATTCCATTACAGTAGGTCCGTCCTCAAGCTCCAGGACCTCTTTTGATCTTTCCGCCAGCACTGCGTTTGGGTAATACCAATTTCCAGTTTGCGGTTCGCTATCGGGAGTAGCAAGATACTTATCCGTTACAAGTATAGTGTCTGCCTCTATAAACAGATCGAAGGGCATATACGGATTCCAGGAGTGGTGGGGAGTATCCACTGCGGTAAGCTTGAGGTAGTCCCTGTCATAAATATTCATAACGTGGTCCATAGAGCCCTTATCGGCATCGCCCGTTAGAAGCACCTTTTGCTCCTCGATGTTGAGCATACACCAGGTACTGCTGTCATTGAAATTTGCCCTTTTTGTATTTTTAAGAAAATCCGTGCTGTAATAGCAATTTCTCGGAAGCTGCTCCTGGGTGAAAACTATGTCTATGGATATATCGTCAAAATAATATCTTTGACCGATCCTGGGGCGGTAAACAGTCGGATGTCCGCCGTCGCTTGTTTTTAAAAGCATTGCGGCTTCTCTTACCTTTCTTTCGTCCTCCTTCGCGCCCATATCAAGCTCGAATACGTCCTCTGCGGGGGTATTGAAATAGAAGCCGTCCACCGTAAGAGATTCCGCATCGGAGGTGCCGTTGAGAAAATCACCTATAAGTCCGCAGTGATCTCTGTGCAAATGGCTGATAAACCACGCCTCCACAACGGGCTTTTCCCCTTCGGGGAGAAGATTCTTCATATAGTTGAGAAGATAGACGCTCTCACCGGGAAGTCCGCCGTCGCTGATTATGAAGTGGCGGTTCTTAAGCTGGATAAGAAAGCTGTTTCCAAACGCTTTCAGAGGAATATTATGCAGCGTTGTCTTGGTATCGCGTTTTTCGTCAATGGGGGTGCTCTTTTTCAGATGAGGTGACAGGGGCAGAGTCTGACTGATACAAAGATAGGTAGTCTTTGTTCTGATAAGATGGGTAAGAGTGCAGGATATGCCGTCCTTTTCATAGGAGGAGCATCTGACGTAGTCGTAGATCTCCTTTCTCTGTATATGACAGCTACGTGCCTGCTCATTATCATAGCACAAGCTGTATCCCTGCTCTCTTATGCGGGATTCGAACACCTTGTAAGCCATAGCATCGGTGTCGTATGCAACGGTGATAAGGTAGTTTTCCTCGCCGTAGCACACCGCCTCTTCGGTGTTCATATTGATCTCTTTTATTGACTTTAAAAGCTTTTCTGTCATGGCGCGTTTCTTTCTTTAAGGGAACAACTGAAAATTAATTCCCAACAGTTTTTTTCAAGCATTCAAGCAGGGGTCTGGGGTCGTTTGCCGTGATAAGCGATGCGCCTTTATCAATGCATAACTGTACGTCCTCGGCAGTATCGGCACAGTACATATGAATGGGAAGCCCCTTGTTACGGTAGAAATCGCAAAGCTCGGAACGCACGTATCTCATATTGAGCCCGATCTCATCATAGAAATCGTAATTTTCGAATTCGTACATCTCAAAATCGGGATAACCCATAGTACGACCGTTGTACTTTTCCTTGATATATCTGATGATCCTGCCGTTAAATGCGTAGAACCAGCAGTCGTCAAAGAAGCCGTATTCCTTCAATGCCTTAACTGTAATGTCAACGGTCTCCTCTGTGTACTCTTTTATCTCAACCCCAAGGCGGAAATTCGGATTTACGCTCTTTACAAGGTCAAGAAGCTCGTAAAGAGTAGGAACTTCAACCTGTCCCTTGAACTTATCACCGAATTTCTGCTCGTAGCAGGGGCAAAGCTCCTTGATCTCGGAAAGCGTCATATCACGCAGACATTTATCAACGCCGCATGTGCGTTTTGCGTTTTGATCGTGCATCAGAACGGGAACCTTGTCCTTTGAGAGCCAGACGTCAAATTCAAAGGCGTCGATATCAAGCTCAAGCGCTTTTCTAAATGACAAAAGAGTGTTTTCGGGATAGAGTGCGCAGAATCCGCGGTGTCCTTCAGCGTATATTTTGTTCATAGTTGCCTCCGATCAGGTTGTGTTTTGGTATAATTGATTGTAGCATATTTGGGTTTGAAGTGCAAGGGGGATGTGAGAAAAAATAAAGACACTGGAATGGGTGGCTTCTTTAGCACTCCAGACTGTGTAGATATTTAGACGTTGTATTACATGACCCCTTGACAATTTGTTTGAAAAGTGTTATTCTAAATTTGCTACACAAAATTTAATTACAAGATTCGCAAGAAAACTCTCTGTTTTATAGGGGGTATTTTCCCTTTGCTTATCAGTCAATAATGAGTTTGGTAAAAATGCAAATTCCAACTTGATTGATAGGCAGAGTTTTCTCCGATCTTGTTAAGTTTTGTGTAGCAGCAATCGGAGTTTGCGTTTTTCGGTGTGTGCGACTTCGGTTGTACACACTTTTTTGGAGGTTAATTTTATGAATTGGCAAAAAAAGGAAATTACAAAAAAAGCAATTTCATTGGTTCTTAGTATTCTGTTGGTTGTATGGGCACTTGTTATGATAATTGGTTTTGCCAATTATCATGATGGAGCCGGGGGTAAAGGGATTTTTATTTTTGTTATTATGTTAGCCTTTTTTTCACTGATTGCGTGGGCAAATTATAAGGGATTGATGGAAACCCTTGAGCAATATAAGCAAAACACTGAAAGCAATCTTGCGGAAGAATTGAAACACTTGAATCCATATGTTTCTCGCGAAGAAATGAGCGCCGCTTTCAATTCTGAAAGACCAAATCCTCTTTTTCAAGATGATGACTTTGTCATTACAAAATCGTTTTTTATAAGTTCAAGAGAAAACACTCTTTTCTTTACAAACGGTATTCTTGATGTAAAACCTGTTGTTCAAAAAGTAAACGGAATAATTGATTACGTAAGTTTAAGCATTCTATACTACGATGGAAAAAAGTATGAATTCAAATTCAGAAGACCTTTAGGATTCTCAAATATGAAAGAAAAGGCAAACAAAATTGAACTTGTTGCAAATATTATTGCTTCTAATAGTGATAATTTCAGGAAATATCCTACTTTTCGATTGTAATAAAAAGGTCTCCCCGCGACAAAAACAGACACCAGTTGGGTGTCTGTTTTTGTCGCGGGGAGGGGACTTGAAAGGCCCTTCCGAAAATATAGTCGAAACCTTCGCAAAGTCACAGCTTGACTTTCTATCCGAGTTATTGCTTTGCAACTTCTGACCTTACTCGGCAGTCGCATAGTCGCCGTGCGTCGCTCGTTACCTCGCTTCTTCGGCTCCTTGCTTTGTGCCGTCAACCGTTACGAAAACGATTATCAACCGTTTTCGCTTAGGTCGCAAGTTATTCGCCCGACGTCGCTACGCGAGGTCGGGCATTTTGCCGGAGGTCAGGAGGTTCAAGTCCCTCCCTCCGCCGAAGGCGGAACCAAAAGAAAAAACCACCCGAATGGGTGGTTTTTTCTTTTGGTTGCGGGGAGGGGACTTGAACCTCCTGACCTCCGGGTTATGAGCCCGACGAGCTACCAACTGCTCTACCCCGCGATATATGTTGTTGAAAGAGAATTGGTGCCGGAAACCGGGCTCGAACCGGTACGATACTTTCGTATCACAGGATTTTAAGTCCCGGGCGTCTGCCAATTCCGCCACTCCGGCGTTTATCTTGCAACGTTATGTATTATATCACTTTCATCCTGCTTTGTCAATAGATTTTTGAATTTTTCCTTCAATTCTTTTCGACAAGCTTTTTAAATGGGTTCCAAAATGCGTTCTTTTCCGCCTTAACGTACCGACCGCGCGTCTCAAATTTATCCCTTGTTACTGCCGCAAAACCTATATTCTTATACTCGCCCTTTATGAGCATATACTGTTTCAGATATCCTTCCAGCGTCATTCCGCACTTCTCGGCAACGCGCAAGCTCGCGTTATTACCCTCGATAAAATGCATTTCAACTCTGTTTGCATTAAGCTCGTTAAATGCAAATTCGGTCACGGCGCTTACCGCCTCCGTTGCAATTCCCTGCCCCCAGAAATTGGGATTCAGAACGTATCCGACCTCGACTCTGCCGTGCTCGAAATCAAAGGACGTGAAGCCGCAGGTACCGATCATTTTACCGCTATCGGTCAGCGTCACCGCCCAATCGAAATAATCGCCGCGTTTATACGCGTCGGAAACGTACGAAAGGTAATCATAGGTCTGCTGTTCGCTCTCGTGTTCATGCCAGAGCAGATACTTCGTAACTACCGCGCGGCGAGCGTAATCGTACATATCCCCGCTGTCCGAGACCGACATTTTACGTAAGGTAAGACGCTCGGTACGAAGCGTCGGCATTTTTTTGAAGATTTTAAGCGTCTTTCCCTTTGTCATCGCGTTTTTCCCTTGTTTCTCATTATAAGTCCTTATATTTTAACCCAAAAAGCGAAGTTTGTCAAGTTTGCTCACCGCACCCGCAAATGAGTTTCGCATATATTGATTATAGCATCTCAAATGAAAGGACTGATCAAATATGCTTACGGCAATATCGGAGCTTACCGAAGGCGAAAGCGGAATTATAAAAAGCATTGAACACAAGGGGAATATGCGTCGGCGGCTTATTGACATCGGCTTCAACGTCGGCGAGCGCGTAACGCTTCTCACGCGCGCTCCGCTGGGCGAGCCGAGTGCGTTTTATATCAAGGGCTCGGTCATCGCTCTCCGCCGCGACGACGCAAAGCTTATAACTGTAACAAGGGAGGAAGAACATGGGACTGACGGTAAAAAGCGTCGGCAGAAGTGTTTTTGACGCAAAAAAAGCCGACGTTGACGGTATGACCGTTCTCATGAGCGGCAATCCGAACGTCGGAAAAAGCACGCTCTTCAACTCACTAACCGGAATGCATCAGCACACGGGAAACTGGACGGGAAAGACCGTTTCCCTCGCCTCGGGCAAGGTCAGATACGGCGACAAAAGCATCACACTTATCGACCTGCCCGGGTGCTTTTCCTTAAATTCGCGTTCCGAAGAAGAACGCGTTGCGCGCGACTGCATTTATTTTGAAAATTACAACAAAGCCGTCGTCGTTTGCGACGCGTCGTGCTTATCGAGGCACTTGTATCTCGCTCTGCAAATATGTCAGGTATCTCCGAATACCGTGATCTGCGTAAACCTCGCGGACGAGGCAAAGAAGCAAGGAATCACCGTCGACACAGACGCTCTTTCAATGCGTCTTAACGTGCCGTGCGTTCTTACCAGCGCAAAGAAGAAAAGCGACTGCAAAAAGCTTCTTTCCGTCCTTGACGGGCGGTCGAAAACGATTGAAACAGGTTACGGCGAGCGGATAGAAAAATACATAGAGGACATTTCTTCGCTCGTTATCGGCACAGGGATCTCCCGCTCCGACGCACGTATTCTGGCGCTCCGACTTCTTGACAGCGACGGTGAATTCTGCGAAAGGATTAAAAACAAGCTGTCGCTTTCCGACGAAATATATAACGAGGCAAAAGCCCTTTCGGCGGGCTTTCTTGACACCCATTACCAAGGCGACATCGATCTCGTTTCCGACGAGATCTCGGGTGCGATCATAAAGGCAGCCGAACGAATATCTGCCGAGTGCGTAACGGAAAGCAAAAAGGATCGCGTGCGTTTATCGCTTGCCGACAGATTACTGATCGGAAAATGGACCGCGTTTCCAATAATGCTTGCACTTTTATTCTTCATCCTATGGCTGACCGTCAAGGGCGCGAATTATCCGTCCGATATGCTTCGTGCGTTCTTCAACGAGCTTGAATATCTTGCACGAACGGGATTCAACAATATCGGCGTGCCGTCATTTATTTCAACGCCAATTTGCGAGGGTATCATACGCGTCACGGGCTGGGTAGTATCGGTAATGCTTCCGCCTATGGCGATATTTTTCCCGATGTTTACGCTGCTCGAGGACGTCGGATATCTGCCGAGGTTCGCCTTTAATCTTGACAGATGCTTCTCCTGCTCTCACGCCTGCGGAAAGCAGGCGCTAACGATGTGTATGGGACTCGGTTGCAACGCGGCGGGCGTCGTCGGATGCCGTATAATCGACTCTCCGCGTGAGCGAGATATTGCGCTTCTTACCAACTCCTTTATGCCCTGCAACGGACGTTTTCCGATGCTTATTTCGATAATCGGCATCTTCTTTGCGTCAAGCGGACTTGCGACCGCTGCGGTGCTGATCGGAGTTCTCTCGGTATCTGTCGCGGTAACGCTTGCGGTATCGTATTTGCTGTCAAAAACCGTCCTTCGCGGAACTCCCTCGTCATTTACCCTTGAGCTTCCGCCATTCCGTATGCCGAATATCGGGCAGGTCATTACCCGCTCTATCTTCGACCGAACTCTTTTCGTTCTCGGCAGAGCCGTTTCGGTCGCCGCACCGACGGGACTTTTCATCTGGCTTATTGCCAATATAAATATCGGAAACGCGTCCATCCTCTCACACGCGACGGAAATACTTGATCCGATCGGGCGATTTATAGGGCTTGACGGCGTTATTCTTCTCGGCTTCATTTTGGGGGTTCCCGCAAACGAGATCGTCGTTCCCGTAATACTTATGGCGTATACGTCGGGAAGCGCGCTTACCGCTTATTCTTCCCTATCTGAGTTGAAAAACGTTTTTATAGACAACGGCTGGACCGCGATGACCGCAGTGAATTTCATAATCTTCACGGTGTTTCACTGGCCCTGCTCTACCACGATACTGACCGTAAAAAAGGAAACGGGAAGCATAAAAAAGACTGCCTTCTCGGTACTGCTCGCCACGGCTATCGGCATAATTTTGTGCCTATTTTCCCGCCTCATCTTTTCATTCGCATAAAAAACGGGCCTTACGGCTCGTTTTTTTGCGCTTTCTTATTTGAGCTTCTGTACTTATGCGGCGTTTCGCCGTATTTTTTCTTGAAGCACTTTATAAAGTGACTGACGCTGTCGTAGCCGACCTCGTAGGAAATGTCGAGAACGGAGCTTGACGTCGTAAGCAGCAAATTTTTCGCGCGGTAAAGCTTGCTTTCCTTAAGATAATCCGACGGATTTTTGCCCGTTATGCGCTTGAATTCCGCAATAAAAGCAGAATGCGAAACGGGATAGCTCTTATATATTTCCGACGCGTTTTTATCCGAGAGCGAGCCGTTTTCTATCTTCTTTATTGCGTCGCGGCAATAATAAGCCGCCGCTTCTCTTGATCCCTCGTCGGGAAGCGCCTTGTCCATCGCCGCAATAAATATGACCGAAATGACCGTCTCCGCTACGGTATACGAATAAGACACCGAGATCCCGTTCTCGATCTTTTCGGTGCAGTCTTTAATATATCCGTATTCGCTTTCATTCAGCGTCACCGTCAAAAAGCCCTTCTCATTAAGCGCGTTTTTGACAGCAGTTTTTCCCGAAATAAGACGCTCAAAGCACTCGGTTCGAACGGCGATATTATAGTGCTCACCAATGTCCTCGCAACAGATCTTATGAGAAGAACCGGGGCGGATGATGAGAACGTCGCCCATCCTTAAAGTAAAGGTTTCACCCTCGACAGTGTTTAAGAGATCACCGCCCGTCACGATTATTATCTCGTAATAATCGCGGTGCGCGTGTTCATTTACCACGCTTCCCTTCCAGGCATGGCAGTTTATGTCGGAGTAATCGGCTCTTTCATTTGTTTTATAGATATATTCATTCTTCATAAGAAAATGATAACCCGTTTTTTCCGTAATGTCAAGAATATTTTTATAAAAACGCTATTTTCGTGTTATAAACGATATAAAAATAGCGTTTATGGCGTTATAATGGAGATACAAATACCGTTTTGGAGGTTAAATATGCACGACAGAAGCTGTATGGGTGAGGATCTTAATCAGCTCACTTACCGTCTTAATAAAATTCTTCAGGTGATCGGAGGATATACCGTAGTCTCATCGACGCCGATTACCGAGGTGCTTTACAAGGAAGCGCCCTACAAGTCGGGAAATGAAATGCCCGACGTTTCGGATTTCGTTCCATTTTCTCTTACCGACACTTGGGGCGGAAAAAGAGACTCTCACGCGTGGTTCTGCTTCAAGCACGATTTTGAGAAATCACCTTACCGCACCGAGCTGAAGATCGGCACGTCAATGGAAGACCGTGGCGAAGCAAACCCGCAGTTTATGCTTTATATAAACGGTACCATCAAGCAGGGTATTGACGCGAATCACCGTTCTGCGGTTATAAATGAAAGCGGCGAGGCGGAAATCTTTATATACGCTTACAGCGGTACGGATTTTGACGATCCGCTTGATCTTCGCGTATCGGTTCAGCTTATAGACGAGGAGACCGAAGGGCTATATTACGACCTGCTCATTCCACATCAGATTCTAAATTACCTGCCGCAAGGAAGCTTCGATTATTATGAGATCCTGACGCCTGTAAACGAGGCGATAAATCTCCTCGACCTGCGCGAACTCGGCTCCGAGAGTTTCAAAAAGAGTGTAACGGAAGCAAGAAGGTATTTGAACGAAAATCTATACTCAAAGACCGCGCAAACGTCTATCGGTAACGTATCGTGCTTCGGTCACACGCATATCGACCTCGGCTGGCTCTGGCCTGTAAGACAGACCGTCGAGAAGGCGCAAAGATCGTTTGCAACGGTCATGTCCCTTATGGAAAGATACCCCGAATACACCTTTATGTCCTCGCAGGTACCGCTTTACAAGTGGGTAAAAAAGGAAGATCCCGAGCTTTATAGCAGGATCAAGGAAAAGGTTGCCGAAAGACGGTGGGAGCCGGAGGGCGGAATGTACTGCGAGGCAGACTGCAACCTCGCGGGCGGCGAGGGGCTTGTCCGTCAGTTCCTTTACGGAAAACGCTTCTTCAAGGATGAATTCGGCGTCGACAGCAAGGTACTTTGGCTTCCCGACGTTTTCGGGTATTCAGCCGCGCTTCCGCAGATACTCTTAAAATGCGGTATCCAAGACTTCGTCACCTCGAAGATCAGTTGGAACGAGACCAACACTATTCCGTACGATCTTTTCAAATGGAAAGGAATCGACGGAAGCGAGGTAATGACGCACTTCATGACGATGCAAAACGCTTATAACGGCGGTGCTTCCCTCCCGCGATACACCACTTACGGCGGCGTTGCAGGTTCTGTAACTATGTTCAAGTCGGCATACGAGCGCTTTACCGAGAAAAACATTACCGATAAGGTAATGGCAACTATCGGCTGGGGCGACGGCGGCGGCGGAACGACCGTACTTGACTGTGAGCTTATGAGAAGAGTGAACAACGGGCTTCCGAGCTTGCCGAAGGCAAAATGGCACTCGGTCGACAGCTTCATTACCGAAACCCGAATCGCGGCGGAGGAAAACAAATACACACCCACCTGGTCGGGCGAGCTTTATCTCGAATTTCACCGCAAGACATACACCTCGCAGGCGGCAAATAAAAAGAGCAACCGTCAAAGCGAATTCCTGCTTCAGAACGTTGAAAATACGGCTGTTATTGCAGGCGCTCTCGGAGTTTCGAGCTTCGATAAGGAAAAGCACGACGAAAGCTGGGAAACCGTACTTCTTGATCAGTTCCACGATATTCTCCCCGGCTCGTCGATAAACGAGGTCTACAAGCAGACCGCCAAGGATTACGCCGCGATTTCGGAATACGGCAATAGTGCGATAATGGCAGACCTTAACGCTATATCGAATAGGATAGCGGACAGCGGCGTTCTCGTGTTCAACCCCAACGGCTTCACTTACAGCGGGGCTGTGGAAGTCGGCGGCAAGCGCGTAAAGGTAACGAATATTCCCCCGAAGGGATATTCGGTAGTTGCTCCCGGCTCCTTCACGGGCGAGGTCACTTTTGACGGCAAAACACTCGAAAACAGCTATTATTCGGTAACGTTTGATAGCGATATGAACGTTTCTTCGATCTATGACAAGTCGGAAAACAGAGAGCTTCTCAAGGACGGAAAGACGGTTCGCTTCGTCGCATACGAGGACTTTCCGAGAGAATACGACGCATGGGAGCTTTCTTCCTATTACGTAGAAAAGACGTATGACTTAAACGACGTGACAGGGACCACCATCGTGAATGAAGCTGACAGAACGGGTATCAAGATCGTAAGAAGCTTCGGCAGATCAACGATAACCGATACCGTATGGCTCTACAAGGAAAGCAAGCTCATCGAGTTTGATGATTCTGCCGATTGGCACGAAAAGCATATTCTGCTCAAGCGCGAGTTCCCGCTTGACATTGTCTCCGACAAGGCGGCGTGTGAGATACAGTTCGGTTATGCAGAGCGTCCGACTCATCAGAACACAAGCTGGGACTGGGCAAAATTCGAGGTCTGCGCGCACAAGTACGTTGACCTCTCCGACGGCGGTTACGGCGTCGCGCTCATAAACGACTGCAAGTTCGGTCACGGTCTGCACGACGGCAACATTTCCCTTTCGCTTCTCTGCGGTCCAACATATCCCGATCCCGAGTGCGATATGGGTAAGCATAGCTTCAAGTACGCCCTGCTTCCCCACGCGTCTTCCCTTGCGCAGTCCGACGTACTCAAAGAAGCGTTCTTCTTCAATAATCCTTGTATCGCCATCGAAGCAAACGGCGGCGACGGCACCGCGCCTGCGTCCTTCAGCACAGTTTCAACCGAAAACGAACGCCTCGTCATCGACACGGTCAAGCCCGCCGAGGACGGTAACGGCACAGTAGTCCGCCTCTACGAGGGTAAGCGATGCCAAGGTCATGAAACCCTCAATTTCGGCATAAAGGCAAGCAAGGTCTACCTTTGCGATATGCTCGAAAACGAGCTTGAGGAGATCGAAGTAATTGACAACGCAGTCACGCTTCCCTTTAAGCCGTTTGAGATAATAACACTAAAAGTAAAATAAACCAAAACGCCGAGAGCCATTAAAGCTCTCGGCGTGTTTTCGTTATGTAATTAATCCAGTGGATATTCCTCAAAAACCAATACTACAGGCGGACAACAATAATCAACGCCTTTCAAATGCAGCCCTTTCCCATAAGCTTCACGAACTATAGACATAACAAAATAAGCAGTTGCTTCCATATATCTATAAAGCTCGGGAACAGTTGTGAGGTGCTTGGGAATAGGTGTTTTCATAGAAGCAATAAATGCAGTAAATTCTTCTCCTATTGCCGCTTTAATTTCTTCGGTTGCGGCTTTAATCACCGCACATATTTCGTCGTATTCCACTTTCTTTAACACGGGAATTTCAACGCACAATTTATCCTCTGCGTGTCCTATCATACCCAACTGTTCAAGTGTGGGAATATAAGAAATAAACTCGTTCGGGATATCCAACGTATCAAGTGAAACGCCGTCGTAGATGCTCCACAGCAGCGGAATGATATGCTTGAAATACAGTTCATATACGTCTCCGAAACGATGCGGGCTGTCCCATAGCGTAGTGTCATATTCATAAAGGCGGATACACTTGGTTTGTCCGACAGATACTGCTTCTGATGTGCGATGACCTCCCTGTATGCAGTACTCGGATGCCTCCATATACTCCTTTGTATTATATCCCGCCTCAAAGGCTATTGCTTGAGCAAGCCACCAACCGCCGTCTTTTCGCTTCGGAAACTTCGGAGATTCAATCTTGCCCGTTCCAAAATGCTGGAAATCTTGCAACGCTTTCAAAACGGCATATCTGTCAAGCTTTGTCTTTTTCTTTTCATCCATACCTTTTACGAAATCCATTTTTGAAATCTTAGCGGACATTTTTTCGACAATGCCCCATACAGTATCAAACTGCTTGTGTGCAAAATTTTTCTGTGATTCGAAATTCTTTAGAATATCCTGCGCCTTACTGATAATGAAATCGGAATATACCTTACCGCTATCCATCTGTACCATCAGCTCGCCGTCTATGAGCTTTTTGACGATCGGCTCAATGTAAGCGGCAGGAATACCGATTGCTTTGGAAAGGTCACTGATCGTTATTGGCTTATCGTATGCAAGAATCAAAAGATTCTGTGCAATCAAATCATCTTCTACAAGGGATATAGGCTCTCCCTTGAGTCCATCCGAGCCGCCGAAAGAAAGATTTAATCTTCCCGGCAAATAGTTTTCTCTTGTTTCCATAGTTTCAAGTCCTTTCTTCATCTGACTGCGGCCTGCGGACAAACGGCTTTTTACGGTACCCTCGGGTATCTTAAGCCCTTCGGCGATGTTCGCAACACTTTGATTTCCATAATAAAAGCGGATCATAACTTCACGCGTAATATACGCAAGGTGATTTAGCTCCTTTCGGATTTTTGCCGCTTCTTCCGAAGAAAGGTATTCCTCGGTTTCTTCTTCCGAAATATCGAATCCTTCATCTAAACACACTGTGATAGGAGAACGATATTTTCTGCGGAGAGTATCATTGTGTTTATGGTAAAGTGTGTTGACAAGCCAGGTTTTGGGATGCTCTATTGTTCCGCCTCTGTGCATATAGGCAAAAGCCGCAAGCATAGTGTCACCCACAAGGTCTTCGGCATCAAGTTGCGAATTGCATTTCGATGCCGCAAGTCGCATCAGATAATCATAATATTGAATGATTTCATCGTTTGTCATATTTCGCCCTGCTTTCCGGAATGCTTTTGAACGTTCACCCATATAGTCGTAATAATTCGTTTCTGGTTCGGACTTGAAATAGGATTTTTATTATTATATCATAAATTTGTGAATAGGTCTATAAAGACATCGCCGAGAGCAACGAAACGGTTGCTCTCGGCAAATTTATCAGTTGGGGACAATAAGCGTGATAAGCGCCTTTCTCTGCCCTTCGGTCGGCTCCTTCAATTTGCCGTTATTCAACAGCGCCGTAATGCAGTGCAAAAGAAACCATCCGTCGGCACGGAATACAAACTGAAGCTCATACTCCCTTATTCTTTTGAGATGTTCGGGAACAGATTTCAGCGTTGCTTCGGCATAAGAAGCTTTCAATGCCTCAAATTCGGCCAGGTACTTTGCCTTGATTCGGTCACCGATAGCAATCAATTTTTCTTGAATTTCTTTACTTTCAAGAATAACGATCTGCCACGCAGACTTAAAGTGTCCGTCATAATCTCCATTAGTTTTTACGTAACCGCGCTCTGCAAGCCACGCATACTCGTCCTTTGAAAGGCGGTCATCAAACTCCCTTTCGTAAAGTGCGAGAACACGCACGGATTCTTCCGAATAGCGAAGAATATGATGTCTGTCGCGTTCAGAAGCATCGCAGTCGATCTGCCAAAAAACGCGCTTCTCGTCACCGTTCCACATAGGACCGCACCAATTTCTCATATACACGTAATCTTCGGGGAGAATCATTTCATCCGAAACCACAGATGCGTGGACGATATTATGGGCGCCGTCAGGGCGGAGCGTCGCAACGTCTTGAAATGAGATGCCATCGTTAAACAGCTTCTCGCCCGACAAAGCGGCAATATAAGGAATCAGCGACCACAGGATAAAGTTGCGATTCGGTTTATGAGACGCAGTCAAGGAGATCGGCTCATCCGTCTGACCGCACAAAATGTCCGGATGGTCGAGAATTCCTGAAGAAGTCAGCTCGTCATACAGATCGTTCGCAAACAGTTCTGCCGCGCGCTTATACATATCATTCTGAATGGTAAGCAGTTCCGCAGTCGGCTCATTTATGATAAAGCCCGCTACGTATTTATCCTTTTTCGCCTGCAAAAAGCCGTATTCTTCAAGATATTCCACCTCAGTTTCAACGTACACAGGGGAAACACCAAGATCATCGGCAATTTCGTTGATGCTCTTTGCCGTATTACGTACACAATAGCAAATATTCTGAGCCAGTGTGGAACGGAAAAACTCGCTTAGAGCCATTTTACCTACGGAACCATTGATGCCGTAGGAGTGGAATTTTATAGGGTTAAACTTAAGTTCGCTTGTTTTTCTCATCTTATCCATACCTCGTTTCAATTCTTTTTTAGCTTCAAACAAGTGCCACTTGACAGTGCCGAGAGGAATACCCAGTTCCCGAGCAATATCTGCCTGCTTGCGATTCTCAAAGTAATACGCAATCACTATTCTTCTTTGCAGCTTAGAAAGGTAAGCAATCTCAGTCTGGAGACGATGGATAGCTTCTGTATTGTCGTCGGTATCCAGCTCAGAGTACGGATCTGCGATCAGCTCCGCAACCTCATCAATAGAAACACCGACCATACTTTTTGCGGAATCACGATAGTAGTTGTTAAGCGCATTATGAGCAACAGTCCAGATAAACTTTCCCATATCCGCAACGTCGTCCTTTTTAAGAAGCGCGCGAAACGCTCTAATCGCAATCTCTTGCGACAGATCCTCTGCATCGTGGATACTTTTACACCTCTTCAGAGCAAAGCCGAATATGGGCTTCAGGTATTCGGTTATGGTTTTCTCTACGTCTATCCTGTTCACTTGTTTGTACCTCGTTGAAAGCTTTCACCCATATAGACACGCGAATTAAAAAAGGTTGGAATTTTTTATATTATACCATAAATTTTGAAGAAAAGACAGCACAGACACAAGTCTGCACTGTCTTTTCTTCGTACTCGTCAATCGACTGATTTTTCGGCACCCGTTTTAGCTTACGAGTACATTCCGTTCGCCTTCATATAGGCGTAGATCTTCTCGCCGTGCTGCTGCTCTTCCGCCTGAATGTGGTTGAGCATCCTTCTCGCTTTCGGATCGGCAAACTCGAATATTCCCGTGTTGTAAACCGACGAAACGTGCTTCTCCGACGCAAGCATGTCCTTGCATAAGAATTCGTCGCATTTCTTGCTCGTGTCGTCACAGTAGTTCGCGCATCCGCAGAAGCAGTTGTCTGCACTCAAGCCGGACTGCACGCTCGCTACCGTGCCGCCCATCATCTCGTTTATCGTCTTGAGATGCGTTCTCTCGGCATCGGCAAGCGAATTAAAAAGGTTTTTCAGCTCCGTCGAGCATGCGCTACACGAATACTTCTCGTATTTTTCAATGCAAAGCAGCTCCTGGTCACGCATGTCTTTGAGTAGATCGGTCTCTTTTTGTGTCAAGGTCATTTTTCGTTCTCCTTTTCATTTTTTGTAATTATATTGTTGCCCCGCAGACGCGCGATATTCATTTCGGGCGCACGAAAAGAAAATTTGTAAATACTATTGATTTTTTAGTTTTTATATGTTATAATGATTGGGTCGAATGTGCGAACGAGTATCAAAGGGACTTTACCGTATGACTCGAAAGGTAGCCGAGCTTATCACTCTGCACCATATGAAAGCTCTTGTTTTCTCCGTTTATCTCGCAAATGCTTCATTTTTCTTGAATTTTGAGTGAACGCATTTTAACTTCGGTCGTGCAAAAGCCGTGTAAAATTCAAACACAATCAAATACGGAGAGATATCGAAGTGGTCATAACGGGGCTGACTCGAAATCAGTTTGCGCTCACGCGCACGAGGGTTCGAATCCCTCTCTCTCCGCCAAATGCGGTTTCATACCGCGAAAAGAAGCCGCAGGACATAGGTGTTCTGCGGCTTTTTATCGATTATTAAAACTTGGAGGAGCACTATGTGGATCATTTTCGTAATTATTGCAATATTTGCATTCCTTGCCTTTTGTGGATTTCTTTCTGAAAAACGTGATAAAGGCAAATCATCGACACAGTTAGACTCAATAAAAAGCGAACACAATATTACGCTATCCTTCGTTTCACAGGGTGGTTGCCTTGCATTCTGCGATACCGAAAACAAAATCTATAATTACCAAAATGCACTTTCAAAACTTGAAGTGATAGATTATAGTAGTATCATTAAACTTGAAAAGAATCAATATATTAATGGGTTTTCTTTTTGGACTCTAAATCCTACTTATACAGAATACATATCTGGAGATGTTGGTGTAGATAATCTTGCATCGTTAAAAGAAAAGCTCTCAAAAATACTCGAAAGTAATATCGCCAGAACTAAATTAGAATACGAAAGCATCACGGTCATACCAAACAATGCCGCTCAAGTAACCATAAAAGATTTCTCAGGAAACAGTAATTCTTTCCCAAACACCATGAAAGGTATGGGTGCAGTCCATATTTGGAAAAATGATAACAATTTGTACCTTCTTTCAAAGTTTAATTTTCTTGATTATAAACTTAGACCTAATATATATATATATAAACTTGTTTCAATTGAAAAAAATAGTATAGTCAGTATTGCTCAGGAAGGTTCCGTTCATTATACTACTGAAATTAGCGGAGGTGGCGGTGGTGGTTCGTCGGTAAAGGGTGCGATTATTGGTGGCGTTATTGCTGGAGAAGCTGGAGCGATTATCGCCAGCAGAAAAGCAACAGATCCTATTACTTCCACTACGAAACAAATTGATGATAGAGCCACAAAAATAAAAATTTTGGATAAGAATAATAATTTTGTTGAAATTACTTTAGACTATAATAACTATTATATCATATCCAAAATGATCGCAGAATAATGAGGTTAGTTATGGATACCAATCTAACAATACAAGAAAAAATAGAATTAGTCATTAATTTATATACTTCACCAAAGGGATATTTAGCAGAAAACATTAACGATTTCCCTGAAGCTGTAAAATTTCTAAATGCGGACTGCTTGTACTTAGATGATTCAATTGGCGTTTATTATATTAATGACAACGGAAGTTTGACTTTGCATGCTTTTATAAAGGAGACTACAGAAAAGCTTGTAAAAAGCATGAAACAAAATGCATATTCAATGGAACCTGACAAGTTACTACCTTGGTTTGTTGAAAATTTTGATTTGCAAGATGATATTTATAATGCAAACATTTTTATGAAATATATAGCTTTTGATAATTTGTCGAATTACGGATATAGAATCTATCTATCAAAAAGAAGAAACAAATATGTTTTAGAACCAATTTGATTTTTGTTTTTTAGGGCTGACCGTGCGGTCAGCCCTTTCCTTATTACCCTCACCCCAACGCTTTACTCATCGCGGCACCTGTGTCTGCCTTACTCACGGCATCAAGGTGGCTGAAAACATCTTTTCTAATGTGTCCGAAAAAAACTCTAATTATGCTGCCGCATTTGCGTTGATTTTTTCGATTACTTTTCTAATACCCAACCAAATCGAAATATCGGTAAACACCTCGACTATGCTGCCTCTATCGGTGAACGGAGGCTCTTGAAGCACTGACATGTCCTTCATCACGCCATTTCGCACGATATACTCAATGATTTGATTGACAAAATAAATTTGGTCTGCGTCAAGACTAACATCGTTCAAATATTCTGCAAAAGCTTCTTTGGCTGCTGTCATATCAAGTCCAACGATTTCACGGACAAACTCACCGAGCGGTTTTTCACCATACTCTGCTTCGTAGTCCTTTTTACTACCAACCTCGCTCCACAGAATGCGTTCAAGTGCCGTAACATCTTCTACACTCAAAGGAACGTTGCTCTTTAACTTTGATATTGCCGCCTCATCTTGATGTTGACGAATATAATATCATTATAAACGACAACGGATACAAATACAGATACGCGCTTTGCAAATTGGATTACATTAAGTTAGGATAAAAGTGACCACCCGTCCCTTTGGCCTTGCAAAAGCCGTGCATTTTTCTCGGAAAGGGCAATAAAGCGGTCACTAATTGGCTAAAATTTGCGGAAATTAGGGACGTAGAGGAACGTGGAGAGATGCTTTTTACAGCTTCTCGAAATCAGTATGTCTTAACGGACACGAGGGTTGAATCCCGCTCCGCCGAAATGAAAAGCACCCACAAAGGTGCTTTTTCGTTTTGAGGGGGCGGGGGAAAGATTCGAGGAAGCTTTAGCTCCCAGGCAGGGAACTACTGCGTTGAGATTTTAACGAAAGAACAAGCGCCGACCTCACGGTCAGCGCTTTCCTTGTATTGTAAACATAAAACCCGAGGGCGATGCCGCTCGGGTTTTATAATTCATATTAAAGCACCAAGGACGGCGCAGTGTATACTCTTGCCGCGAGCTCCTGATTGAGCATATAGAGACTCTTGGGGTCGGATCCGAAGAGCTCCATCTTTGTGATCATATCGTTTGCGTTGGTCTCTTCCTCGCCCTGCTCCTTTACGAACCAGTCAAGGAACTGCATTGTGCGGAAGTCTCTTACGTCGTAAGCTGCGGCGTAAATGTCGTTTATAAGCGAGGTAACGTACTCCTCGTGCTCAAGTCCTGCCTTGAGAACGTCCATATGGCAGGTAAAGACCTTATCGGGCTTCGCGATCGCCTCGAGGGTTACCTTCTGATTCTCGTTCTGAAGGTACTGATAGAAGAGCATTGCGTGGTCGCGCTCCTCCTGTGCCTGTATCTTATACCAGTTTGCGAAGCCGTCAAGACCTGCGTCCTCAAAATAGTTCGAAAAATCAAGATAGAGATATGCGGAATAAAATTCCTTATTGATCTGCTGATTCAACAGCTCGTGTACTTTTGCGTTCATTGTTAATTCTCCTTACTAAATTCATTAAGAACAGCACCGCTTACTATAGCGTTGGTGTCTATTGGTATTATACCATTTTTTGCTCGCAATTACAAGATATTTTTAGTCAAAACATTGTAGATTTCATATTTTTATGTTACAATGGTAAAAATGCATCAATGAGAAATATACTGAATCCACTGATAAGCTTGATTTGCAGTCAGAGTAACGGTGATAAAAAGGGGACTTCATAATGACCAAATTATTCGATACCCACGCCCACTATTTTGCCAAGAAATTCAACGAGCTTGACGGTGGCGCGGATGCGATATTATCTTCCGAGAAGTTTAGAGAAACCGTCGGAAAGGTAATATGCGTTGGCTCGGATCCGTCAAACGTACATATTTCGACGGACCTTGCAAAAAAATACGATTTCATGTACGCCGCGGTCGGAATTCACCCCGAAGACGCGCAGAATATGTGCAAAAAGACACCCGACGAGGAGATATATGACTGCGTTGAGTCGCTTATTGCCGATGAAAGCACGAGAAAGGAAAACAAGATCGTCGCCATTGGCGAAATAGGATTAGACTATTTTTGTAAACCGTTGGACAAGCCGTTACAAAACGAGTATTTTTCAAAGCAAATGGAGCTTGCAAGAAAATACGCCCTTCCTGTCATTGTCCACGACCGAAATGCGCACGGCGACACGTTCGATATGATCTGCCGTTATCCCGACGTAACAGGCGTGCTTCACAGCTGTTCAATGAGCGCGGAAATGGTCAAGGAGATTGTCAAAAGGGGCTGGTACGTCTCATTTTCGGGTTCGGTGACCTTTGAAAACGCCGAAAGAGTCCGCGCCGCTTGCCGCGCGGTACCGCTTGATCGGCTTCTTATAGAGACCGATGCGCCATACCTTGCACCCGTACCGTATCGCGGTAAAATAAACCATTCGATCTTTATGCGTGAGATTTGCGCTACGGTCGCTAAATGCCACGGCACCACCGCCGACGAAATGGCAAAAATAACTTACGAAAATGCCTGTCGGCTCTTCAACTTACAGTAATCTTCGGTCAAAACAAAAACTTAATCAGGAGAATTTATGATACTCGTAACAGGTACAAGCGGATTTGTAGGCAGCAGAATAATGCAGACGTGCAAGGGAGTCGTCGCCTGCCCGTCGCTGAAAAACGCGTCGGAGGAGGACGTTCGGCGCATTATCGGGGAAAGTGAAGTTGACACTGTCATTCACACTGCGGCGATCGCGGACATTGGTGTTTGCAAGGCAGACCCGGAGGCGTCGTATACTGCCAACGTAATGCTTCCCGTATATCTTGCGAAGGCGTCCAAAAACATAAAGCTGATCTGCTTCAGCTCCGATCAGGTTTACGGCGGCGCCGACGGAGAGGGCCCGTATACCGAGAATATGGCGAAGCCGAACAACGTATATGCTTTTCACAAGCTCGAAATGGAAGAGCGCGTGCTCGACATAAACCCCGACGCCGTTATGCTTCGCGCCGAGTGGATGTACGACTATTATTTGAAAAAGCCGAACTATTTTATGAATATGATAAACGCCGAGAATGAAGTCACCTTCAGCTCGCGCAACTTCAGAGGCATCACATACGTCAAAGAAGTCGCCGAGAATATGGAAAACGTGATTCGTCTGCCGGGCGGTGTTTACAACTTCGGAAGCGAAACGACGAAGTCAATGTACGGAATAACAAAGGACTTTTTAGCGCTCATCGGCAAAAACGTCACGCTTAACGATTCGCCTCCGCCGCACAATTTGTGGATGAACTGCGAAAAGGCGAGGAGATACGGCGTGATTTTCAGCAGCGTCGAGGACGGGCTGAAAAAGTGCGCGGGGGATTACGGATATACGATATAAAAACGCGCCTCGCCGTTATATACGGCGAGGCACTTCTTTATTTATTTACTTTTTCTAAAATTCTCTCAATTCTCTCCGCAAGCGGCGGGTGGCTGTATTCGAGGACTACGAGAACGGGCGAGGGGGAGAGGTGTGCGAAGTTTTCTCTTGCGAGAAGCTTCAAGCCCGTGACAAGGTATTCGCCGTAGCCCTCCTTTACCGCCTGATTGTCTGCGCGGAATTCCGCGCGGCGGCTGTACGCGTTCATAAATATTCCCGTCAACGGCTGAACGGCGTTCAAAGCGATTCCGATGAGCAGGAATGCAAATCCGTAGTTGACGCTATCGAAGCCAAATGCGGTATAGAACTGCGGAACGCTTACCGCGCCCCACGCGAGTACCGCCATAAGCACGAAATTTCCGAAGTTCATTATCTGTCGCTTAAGCACGTCCTTGTGCAGACCGTGACCGAGCTCGTGCGCAAATACGGCACAAATTTCGTCGGTCGTGAGCGCGTTTACGAGGTTATCGTAAAGGACTATCGTTTTCATTTTTCCGAAGCCGGTGAAATATGCGTTGAGCTTCGTCGTGCGGCGAGAAGCGTCCATAACCTCTATCGCCTTGACCTTATAGCCGTGCTTCGTGAGAAGTCCCATAAGCTTGTCCTTAAGCTCGCCCTCCTCAAGCGGAACGAACTTGTTTCCCATACGGCTGAACACGGGGTACAAAAAGGAAATAAGCAGGGTGAAAACGAAAACGACTCCCGCAAAAAGAAGTATAAGCCAATTTCCCATACTTTGATGGAGCGACGCGAGAAGCGACGCAAGACCAATTCCGACAACAAGCTCGATAATGAGGTCACGAATTTTGTCGGTAACAAACGTCTTTACCGTCGAACGGTTAAAGCCGTATTTTTCCTCTATGACCATCGTTTCGTAATAGTCAAAGAATACGTTTACGACGGTACTCACTACGGTATCGAGAAGTATCACGGCAATAAGCTGAACGTATATATCCGCAGAAAAGAGGGTTGCGAATGCGGAATATGCGTTAGTTACGAAAAGTATCAACTGACAAACGAAGGTAACGACGGTGGAAACGATACCGAGGCGGCACTGATCCGCGCTGTATTTGCGCCATTTGAGATACGTATCCTCGTCGTAAACGTCGCTTACACACGCTGGCGTCGGATTTTTTGCCGAGCGGAACTGAACGATATTAAGAACGAGACGGTACAAGCTCGAAAGAGTGAGCACCGCAATAACGATTAGCATAAATTCCATTAGTTTTTCTCCCTGTTGAATACGTATTTATCCATTCTCTCAAACGCCTCTTTGATCATTGACAAAGGCGACGCGAGATTGATTCTTATGTGAAGCGTTCCGCCGTGCTGGCGTCCGTCCTGCCAGTCGACACCGACCTCCCAGCCGAGCTGAAGCAGGTCGCAAAGCGTCATATCGTGCGCCTCAAGCCACTTTTCGCAGTCGATAAATATCATATACGTTCCCTGCGGCTTCGATACCGAAACGCCGTCGAAATGCTTTTCGATATAATCGCAGGCGTAGTCGATATTTTCCTGAAGAACGGTGCAAAGCTCGTCTACCCATTCGGCGCCCTCGGAATTAAACGCACCGATATGCGCGTACATAGAAAGCATATTCATATTATTGTAGTGCGAAAGCGAAGCTTCCTTTTTTACGCGGTCACGGATCGCGCTATTGTATATAATGTGATAAGAACCGACAAGACCCGCAAGATTAAAGGTCTTTGACGGCGCGTAAAGGGCGACCGTATGATTCCTTGCGTAATCGCTTACCGACTGCGTCGGGATATGCTTGTATCCGGGCATTATGATGTCCGACCAGATCTCGTCCGAGACGACGTTCACCTCGTATTTTTCAAAGAGCTCAAACGCCTTTTCAAGCTCTTCCCTCTCCCAGACTCTACCCGTCGGGTTATGAGGCGAGCAGAAAACTGCGGCGTGTATCTTATTATCCTTGAGCTTCTTCTCCATATCGGCGTAATCCATACGCCATACGCCGTTTTCGTCCTGAACGAGGGGCGAATAAACGATATTATAGCCTGCATTCTTCAGCGAATTAGTAAACCCCATATATGTCGGGCTGTGGAGGAGGACGCTTCCGCCGCAGGGGCAGAACGCCGCCATCGCGGACATAAGTCCGCCGAGAACGCCGTTTTCGTATCCGATGTCGCATTTCGTGATACCGTCAACACCGTTGCGGTTCTTCTGCCATTCGATGATCGAGGAATAATACTCCTCTCTCGGCTCAAAATAGCCGAAAAGCGGATGCTTCAGGCGCTCCATCATCGCGTCTACCGCGCTCGGCACGGTTGCGAAATTCATATCCGCAACCCACATAGGAATGCAGTCGAAGCCCTCGCAGGGCTTGCAGGGAATGAACGAACCGATGCAGTCGATCGAGATCGCGTCCTTTCCCGTTCTGTCGATTATTGAAGTAAAGTCGTATTTCATTTCTTCACGTTGCTCCATTATTTAAGTCGTTTGGCGAAATCCGACATCATCTCGGATATTTTAATGTTCTGCGGGCAGACACCCTCGCAGGCGCGGCAGGCGATGCAGGCAGACGGGCGCTTATCATCGGCAATGGCGTTTATTTCCGACGGCACGATGTACGTACCCTTTGAATATTTACTATCGTTGTAAAGCTCAATGATCGTCGGAATGTCAAGCTCCTGCGGGCAGTACTCGGTGCAGTAACGGCAAGAGGTACAGGGCAGACGGTTGGGCGCGACCAGCTCGTCGGCAATTTCAAGAAGCGTTTTCCGTTCGCTTGCCGAAAGCGTTTTTTCGGTGCTGTAAATATTGATATTATCCTTTATCTGCTCAAGGTTCGACATTCCCGAAAGAGTCATCGTTACCTCGGGTATGCTCTGCAAAAATCTGAACGCGAAGCCGTGGTTGCTCTCGTCGGGACGAAGGGCGCGGAGCATCTTTTCATACTTTTCGTCGAGCTTGACGAGCTTTCCTCCTCTTAGCGGCTCCATTACCCATACGGGAATTCCGTATTCCTTCATAAGCTCAATTTTGCCGACGGCGTTCTGGAAATGCCAGTCAATATAGTTTATCTGAAGCTGGCAGAACTCCATATCCTTGCCGTACGCGGACAGAAAACGCCTCAAGGTATTCATATTCCCGTGAGCCGAGAAGCCGAGGTGACGTATTCTGCCGTTCTCCTTCTGCTTCATAAGGTAAGAGAATATACCATACTTTTCGTCGTCAAGAAAAGCGTCGATATTATGCTCGCTGACGTTATGGAAAAGGTAGAAATCGAAATAATCGACGCGGCATCTTTTAAGCTGCTTCTCGAATATCTCCTCTGCCTTATCCCAGGTCTCCGCGGAAAATGCAGGGAACTTCGTCGCAAGATAATAGCTGTCACGGGGATACTTTTCAAGTATCTTACCCATAATGCTTTCGGAATTTCCGCCGTGATAAACCCACGCGGTATCGAAGTAATTGACTCCGTGATCGAGCGCGTATGCGATCATTTCCGCCGTCGCTTCCTCGTTCACCGTTCCGTCCTCGTTAGTAGGAAGACGCATACAGCCCATACCGAGTGCGGAAAGATTAAGTTCTTTGAATTTCTTGTAGATCATTATTGTCTCCTAAAATCAGGATTTTTTAATATTGAAAACGCATCTGCTTGCGGGCGTATTATTACACCCACCGCAGGCACGGCAGAGCGAACGGCTTGACGTACCGTCGGCAAATTTGTTCGGCAGATCGGGTTCTCTTATCAGCGCACGGCAAAGACCGAAGGCAACTATACCGTGTTCAAGACGTATTCTTTCCATTTCGTTCAGATCTCGGTTATTGCCCGTCAGAATTATCGGACATTCGATTTTATCAACAATCGGTAAAACGAGCGGCAGATATATCGAGTCGGCTTTTCGGTCGCTTTCAAGGTCGCTACCCTCTCCGAGAAGCTCGATAGAATCAAGATACTGTGACAGAAGCTTAACGACCTCGTTTCCCTCTGCGGTATCAAAACAGTCGCCGCTGTGCCAAAAGCTGAATTTTGCGGAAATATGGAAGCTCGGAAGCGCTTTTCTTATCTCGGAAATGATTTCGAGAACTATCCTGCACCTGTTCTCGGTGCTTCCGCCGTAAAGATCAGTGCGGTGATTTTTATTCGGGTCAAGGAAGCGGTTAAGAAGCCAGCCGTAAGCAAGATGAAGCTGTATTCCGTCGAAGCCCGCCCGATGCGACCTTACCGCGCCGTCGCGGAAATATCCGACCGTGAGCGCAATATCGCTCTCGGTCATTTCGTTATCGTCTGTCTTTTCGCCCGAGGGACGGGTGTAGCGGTTAATATTGAGCTGACAAAATATCTTCGCACCGCGCTTGTGAACCTCGTCGGTCAGCTTTTTGTATTCGGGGATAACACCGTCCGAAACAAGACGCATATTGCCCTTTATACCGATATCGTAGGGGCAAACGTCGGTCAGCCCCGTGACTATAAGCCCGACGCCGCCATCGGCAAGCTCGGTATAAATAGCGTGAAGCTCTGGCGGTATTCCGCCGCCGTCATCACAAAGTCCCTCCCAGGTCGCGGAGCGGACGAGCCGATTTCTTATTTCAACGTTTCGTAGACGCATTCTGTCCGTTATCGCCATCTGCTCCCTCCGTTACGCATATTATTATAATTATACTATTTATTCAAATAAAAGGCAAGAGTTTGACCGACATTTCTTGACACAAGGGCAGATTTGAGATATAATTGAGGGGAACAAAAACGTAACGGAGACACAATGGGAAACTTTTTTGACGAATACAAATCGCTCGACCGTCTTTGCAAGGACATACTTGAAAGCGAAAACGGCGTGACCGAATACATAGAGCGAATGGAGCGCGAGGAACGCGGAAAAATGATAGTCGCAGACTGGGAACGCGACTACAAAAAGCTGAAAAGTATGCGTTACCTGCGCAACAAGATCGCGCACGAGGACGGCATAAACGAGTCCGACGTCTGCTCACCGTCCGACACGAGCTGGGTGATGCAGTTTCAGGACAGGATAATGGCAGAGGAAGACCCCCTAACCGTCCTTTATAATTACGATGCTTCGCTCGAAAAGGAAAAAACAAAGTCCAGGTCAAAAAAAGAAGAGGACATCTTCCCCGATTACCCAGATATAAACGAAAAGCCGAAAAAGCCGAAGCCGAATAAAAACGCACCGACGGCAGAAGATTTCCCCGACTATCCCGAACCGAAGCCGAAGAAGGCATCAAGACCGAGAAAAAAGCAAGTCGAGCCCGAGCCGGAACCGGAAATGCCCTCCTTCAAGCCGCATATCGACTTTATAACCGCCCTCGCGGCAGTTCTTCTCCTCGTCGGAGTCGCCGCGGCAATAATCACAAGTTGTATATAAAATCGCCCTCGCGGAAATCCGCGAGGGCTTCGTTTATTTATCAGTTGTTGAAGTAGGGAGGTTCGGAATATATATTGCTATATGCTCCTACGCTGAAGGAGCCGCTTGATGTTCCCGCGTACGTTATAAATGCTACGACACTGCCACTCTTATACTTAACTATGAAATCCATTCTGCCGTCGCCCGTAGCATCGGCAAGGAAGAAGCAAGACGGCAGTTCGGGCAGATCAAGAGTATCGCTCATATTATAGCTCGTACCCGTTCCGTACGTTGCGCTCGACGTACCCTTGTATACAAGGAGATTTCGCTGATTATAGGTATTCGCCCATTGAACGAGCATATCTCCGTATCCGTCACCGTTTATATCGCCTACGAATATTTGGTCGCCTGCGACGTAGTTGTTAGAAGTAGCGGCAGTCGCAACAGCTTCGGTCGTCAGTCCGGAAGAGCCGCCCTTGTATACCAAATTGTTACGTTTGCCGTTCGCATTCTTCCAATGGACAATGAGATCGTCCTTGCCGTCGCCGTTTACGTCATTAACGAAGTATTGGCAAGGCCACTGAAGCGGGTCGTGATTCTTGCTGCTGTTATACTTCACTCCTGCGGCAAAATAAGGCGCACTTGACTGCCCCTTATAGACCAATAGGCAACGCTTACCGCTCGAATTTGCGTGCGGAACTACCATATCCGCCTTGCCGTCGCCATTAAAGTCTCCGACAAATACGGGATCAACTTTGTATTCATTTGTTGAAGTAAAGGTGCTTGCAGTAGTACTAAAGGTAGTGACAGTTGACACGACTTCAGCGAGATACGTGAGATTTACCCTCTTCCCGCTCGAATTCTTCGTATGGACTATAAAATCGTCATTACCGTCGCCGTTTGCATCGGCTACAAAGAATTTCGCTTTCGTTGTGTAATAATCGTGATCGTCAATAGTAGCGCAAAGTGAAGCACTCTTGAAGCTTCCGTCGGATTTTCCTGTGTAAACCAGCAAATATCTTTTCCCGCCTAGCGCGGTATGAACGATCAGATCGGTCATTCCGTCGCCGTTTACGTCACCTGTGAAAGCGGGGTCTGCATAATTATATGCCTGCGTATAATTTGTCGTAACGACCGTGTTATACTTACCGTCACTCTGACCGAGATAGGTATCAATAGCTCTATAACCTGTTGATAGGCGGCGGGTGACTATCATATCCGCCATACCGTCGCCGTTTACGTCGCCCGTAAATGTCTGCGGCTGTGTCGCAAGCTGTACCGCCTTATATACGTTAAGACGACCGCCGGACACGCATTTGCCCTCGAAGGCATCACTTTTGTCTACGCTGTCCATTATGCACTTTTTAACTTGCTCAGGTGTCATATTGGGACAAACGCTCATTATGAGCGCAGCCGCGCCGGCAACGTGGGGAGCAGCTATTGAGGTTTGGTTTCCCCAATCGAAAATATACTCTCCATCCTCATTAACAGAGGTAGTTTTAATGTCGACTCCCGGAGCAAAAAGATCAACAGTGGTTGCACCATAATTCGAGTCTACCCGCTTGCTTTCCGGTAACGAATTTTGCGAAGCACCAACGGAAATAACATTAGTTAGTTTAGTAGTGTAATTAGAGGGATAGCTCGGTATATCATCACTATTCCGACTATTATTACCAGCAGAAGCCACAAAAAGTCCAGGATAATTTAATATTGCCTGTGCTTTTTCAGGATCTTCATAATCCGAACTAATACTATAATTCAAGATATGAATGCCGTTATTTGTAGCATAATTTATGGCAAGAACAATATCCTCGCTATCTCCATTAATATAACCATTCTCATCAGTATCTGTATACACCTTTAATGGTACCAATGACACATTTCTGCATACCCCTTGAGCAAGAATATTTTCTTCATCTCCTGCTACCGCTCCTATAACTCCGGCAACTTTCGTACCATGTCCGTTGGTATCTACCGTTCCGGAATTGTCAAAAAAATTTGACCCTGCGACCAGATTATCGAGAAGATTAGGATGCGGAGCGATTCCGGAATCAATGACTCCCACCTTTATATAGTTCGACCCTTCCGTAATACTCCAAGCTTCCACTGTTTTCGTCTTTTTTATTCCCCACGAATACCTATAAACATCTTCGTCTGTTAGAGAACGAGTTAAATCAAGATCATCCGAACACAAACGTATTTTGTAGTTAGGACCTGCATATTTAATTCCTTCAATTTTTTCAAGCTTTTTTATAACGCTTAAAACGTTTTCCTTACTATGCTCTGACAATTCAATTTTCAAAATCTGTCTGAATGTTTCTTCGTTTACTTGGAACCACGATGATTGGTTGGTACTAATTGTAGATGTCTCGGACACACCTCTTGATGCATTCTCATTAGTCGACAAACCACTTGCAACCAGAACATCTGACGATAGCGTTGTTAAATCCGCAATCGCAGTTGCACCAATATCACCGAAGAAACTCAATTCATGTTGCTTGTTGATTCCGCCAGCAATGTTATCCATTATTACGATAACACTGCTGGCGTCAAAATCCTGATCAACTGTCGCCGTGCAGAGTATTTTTGTGTCTCTAATCTTTTCAAGCGTCTCCGTCTCCGTCGTTTCATTGAAGCTTGAAAAACCGCTAAAAGAAACAAACAGCAGACTGATTACAAGCACTAAACTAACTAAACGAGCTTTTTTCTTCATAATATTTCTCCTCTCTTTAAAACAGCTACAACGATACACCAGCAATTATTTGCCGGAATGTATGTTGTATATGGTCTCTATATCATCTACGGTCAGTATACCTGATTCATAAGCTTCTTGCAGATAGTATAATTTGTCGATATGCCAAACTTGAAGTCTTCGTCCATTACTAATCCAAAATTCAAATCCTGCAACATTTTCTGAATCAGCCGCTCCCACATAATGTCCTTTCTTCTCCCATACTTTAAGCACTATTGAATCGTTATAAGTACCGTAACACATGATTATGTAATTATCTGGATCTACTTTCTTCTTGTTAGATACAAATTTTAGAATTTCAAGCTCAACGTCGTCGCGCAGACCGTTTCCGTTCGTGTCTGCGGACGACGAGCCGAAGGCAGGTCCGGTACACCCCATAAACGCTGCAGCTATCATAGATACCGCCAAAAGCAAAATAATAATCTTTTTCATAATAACACCTTCCTTTCAAGGTTCAGTACCGAATTAAAAAACACCAATATCACCAAAAAAGCTTAACTCATGCTGCTTGTTTATTCCCCCGGCTATATTATCCATGATAACCAGAACACTACTGTCGTCAAAATCTTGGTCTATCGTTGCATTACATATAATTTTCGAATCGCGTACTACTGTTTGAGACGATTCAACCGAATCGGACTCGCTCGTAAATCCGCTCAATAGTCCGCAAATCATACTGAAAGAGAGAATTAGGGATAAAAATTTAACTATTTTCTTCATGACATACTCCTTTCCGTTTGCTGTCCTAAAGCACACCATTCATTGCGCCATTTATTTTTTTACAAATGCCGAGTGTATCGCCTCGACGTCTGCATCTGTCAAAATACCATCACGGTACGCTTTCGAAAGGCTGCAAAACTCTCCATTTGCCCAAATTGTTATTTTATTACTATTCCCATAAGTGAATTCTACCTCGCCAACCATTTCAGTATAAAAAGCTGTAAGATACAGTAAACCCTTACAAGTTATCCTAACCGCTACCGCACCGTTATAAGTCCCGAAATACTCGACGGTAAAATTACTCGGACTAAATTCTTTGTTTTTTAACAAACTGTCTGCATTATGGCTTGCTTCCATTATCTCCAATTCAACGTCGTCGCGCAGACCGTTTCCGTTCGTGTCTGCGGACGACGAGCCGAAGGCAGATCCGGTACACCCCATAAACGATGCGGCTATCATAGATACCGTCAAAAGCAAAATAATAATCTTTTTCATAATTACTACTCCTTTCAAGTGTGAAAAGTTCAGTACCGAAGCAAAAAAGCACATATGCCCCCTATGCGGCTTATGTGCTTTTTATATTATTTTCCG
>CAZVVM010000011.1:0-18140 GCA_964630635.1 uncultured Ruminococcus sp.
TAGCGTCGTCGTTACCGGGGATAACGTAATCAGCGTCGTCGGGATCGCAGTTGGTATCGATAATTCCTACAACCGGAATGCCGAGCTTCTTAGCTTCTGCGATTGCGTTCTTCTCTTTTCTGGGGTCTACAACGAAAATTGCGGAGGGGAGACCTTCCATATGCTTGATACCGCCGTAGGACTTCTCAAGGTCGGAAATTTCCTTCTGGAGAGCCGCAACTTCCTTCTTGGGAAGGAGGTCGAAGGTTCCGTCTTCCTGCATCTTGTTGAGAGCGTTGAGACGAGCGATAGACTTCTTGATGGTCTTGAAGTTGGTGAGCATACCGCCGGGCCAGCGCATATTTACATAGTACTGTCCGCAACGAATTGCCTCTTCCTTGATTGCGTCAGCGGCCTGCTTCTTCGTACCTACGAAGAGAATGTTTCCGCCTTCGGTAGCTACATCACGAACGAACATGTAAGCTTCGTCAAACTTCTTGACGGTCTTCTGAAGGTCGATGATATAGATGCCGTTTCTTTCTGTGAAGATGTACTCTGCCATCTTGGGGCACCATCTTCTGGTCTGATGTCCGAAATGGACGCCTGCTTCGAGCAGCTGTTTAATGGTTACTACTGACATTTTTATGTCTTCCTTTCTTCGGTTTTCCCACCACGGCTACACAGGTTATTCACCGAAGAGCGTGCCGTGTGTGTATTTTTTAACCAAACGACAGTATAACATATATAATTATTAATTGCAAGCAATTTTTCAGGATTAACAAATTATTTACAATTCAATTCGCTATTGCTTTATTTTTCCTTATATGTTATAATGTTTTCAATACTTTTTTCGAGGATATTTTATGAATAATTCTACTTCAAATCAGCTTTTGAGCTTCATTTCCGAGTCTACTTGCTCATTTCTTGCGGTCAAGACCGCGTCGGAGCTTCTAAATAAAAACGGCTACAAAAAGCTCTGCGAAAACGAAAAATGGGAGCTTATCTCCGGCGGACGCTACTACGTTACGAGAAATCAGTCTGCGATAATCGCGTTCAACGTTCCGTCCGACATCACTTCCCTTTCCTTTATGATATCGGCATCACATTCCGATTCGCCTTGCTTCAAGGTAAAGCACAATCCCGAAACGGACGCTTCGGGCTATACGAAGATAAACGTCGAAGCATACGGCGGAATGCTTCGCGCGACCTGGCTCGACCGTCCGCTTTCGGCAAGCGGAAGAGTTACCTATATGGACGGAGGTAAGGTCGTAAGCAAGCTTATCGACCTTAAGAAGCCGCTGTTTATGATACCGTCCGTCGCTATTCATATGAACAGAAGTGCGAATGAAAACGCGTCTTACAACCTCGCAACCGATATGCAGCCGATAACGGGCACGTCGCTCGCGAAGGGCTCGTTTATGAAGCTTATTTCGGAGAGCATTGGCGTTAATGAAAGTGATATTATCGGTCACGAGCTGTTCCTTTATCCCGTAGATTGCGGCACCGTCTGGGGAGCGAATGACGAGTTTGTTTCCTCTCCCCGTCTTGACGATCTGCAGTGTGCTTACGCGTCGCTCCGCGCGCTGACCGAAGCGGAGTGCGGAACCGCAATTGCGGTAGCTTACGTTTCGGATAACGAGGAGGTTGGCTCTGGCACGAAGCAAGGTGCTGATTCCACATTCCTTTACGATACTTTATCGCGCATCAACGCCTGCTTCGGCAACGATGAAAACGGCTTAAGACAAGCACTTGCCTCGTCCTTTATGGTTTCGGCAGACAATGCGCACGCAGTTCATCCGAATCATCCCGAATACGCTGACGGAAATCACCGCCCCGTAATGAACGGCGGAATCGTCATAAAGCACGCCGCGTCGCAGACGTACACGACCGACGCCGTTTCGAGCGCGATCTTCACCGCACTCTGCAAAAAGGCAGACGTTCCGCTTCAGCATTTCGTGAACCGCTCCGATATGCGCGGCGGCTCGACGCTCGGCAATATTTCCGGCACTCACGTTTCGATAAACACCGTTGACATTGGTCTGCCGCAGCTTGCTATGCATTCTTCCTACGAGACTGCAGGCGTTAAGGACACCGATTACCTTATTTCCGCTTTGAAAATGCTGTTCACGTCGTCAATCACAATGACTGCTGACAGTGAATATGAGATAAAATAATTCCACCACCCGCCGCAGTATCGCGGCGGGTTTATTTTTGCAATAATAATGTCATTAAAACACTATTGTTCATATACTTTATGGTGAAATATTGCTTTCGCAACCGTTGGTTGCGGGTCAATTTCCAACTTATGTTGCTTGATTTAAGCAAGCCCGCATGTTACCATAAACACATTACTACCGTAAAGATGAAATTCGGAAAGGAACTTTTATGACGATCGGTGAAAATATTGTAATTCTTCGTGAAAAAGCAGGGCTTTCTCAAGAAGCACTCGCTGAAAAATGTTCGGTTTCAAGGCAATCAATATCAAAATGGGAAACAAATCAAGCTTTCCCCCAGATAGACAAGGTCATACTGCTGTCGGAGATATTCGGCATCAGCGTTGACGAGCTTCTGAAGGTTAGTCAAAAAAGCGTTGATCCGCCCGTTGCGCCCGCATCGGGCAAGTACTTCGGCACCGACGGCTTCAGAGGTGAGGCGAACGTCGGTCTTACATCGATGCACGCATATAAGATCGGTCGCTTTATCGGCTGGTACTTTGCGTCGCCTTTATATAACGGGGAAAAGCACGGCAAGCGTCCGAAGATCGTTATAGGAAAGGACACCAGGCGCTCAAGCTATATGCTCGAATATGCTATCGTAGCAGGAATAACGGCTTCGGGAGCAGACGCATATATGCTTCACGTAACTACAACTCCGAGCGTTTCTTACGTTACCCGTCAGGATGAATTTGACTGCGGAATTATGATAACCGCGTCTCACAATCCGTTCTGCGATAACGGAATCAAGGTAATTAACAGACACGGCGAAAAGCTTGACGACTACACCGTTTCCCTCATTGAAAGCTACCTCGACGGTGATATGAGCAAGCTTAACGTAAAAAACGACGATATCCCCCTTGCTCACAAAGACAAGATAGGATGTATCGTCGATTACGTCGCTGGCAGAAACAGATACGTCGGATACCTTATCTCGCTTGCATCACACTCATATAAAAATCTGAAGATAGGACTCGACTGTGCGAACGGCGCCTCGTGGATGATAGCAAGGTCGGTATTCGCCGCATTGGGAGCTAACGTTACGATGCTCGGCACCGAGCCGAACGGACTCAACATCAACGACGGATGCGGATCTACTCACATCGAAAATCTCGCAAATGCCGTGCGCGAAACGCATCTTGACGTAGGATTTGCATTTGACGGTGATGCCGACAGATGTATTGCAGTTGACGAAAACGGAAATACCGTTGACGGAGATGCTATAATATATCTTCTCGGAAAGCGGCTAAAGGATCGCGGCATGCTTAACGGTGACACCGTCGTCGCTACCACGATGTCGAACGGCGGACTTATCTCTTCCCTTTCGGAGCTCGGAATAAGCTGCGTTCAAACCGACGTCGGAGACAGATTCGTATACGAATGTATGCAGAAGAACGATTACGCACTCGGAGGTGAGCATTCGGGACACATTATCGTTAAGAAGTATGCTACAACAGGCGACGGAATCCTTACTGCCATAATGATAACGGAAGAAATTTGTGACCGCAAATCTACGCTGTCGAAGCTAACCGAGGATATAAGATATTATCCGCAAATAATCGAAAACGTACGTGTTGCAGATAAGGACGCAGTCCTTAACGACCCGAACGTCGTCTCTCTTATGGCTTCGATCAAGTCGCGTTTGCTTCCGACCGAAAGAATAATTTTAAGAAAAAGCGGAACCGAACCGCTCATCAGGATAATGGCGGAATGTGAAACGTCGGAAAACTGCAAAAAGTACGCTAACGAGCTTATTGAATGTATTAAGGAAAGAGGATACGCCCTTGACAGATAAAATCAAGATATCCGATCTTTACGATTGTGGGACGCCTTATCTTATAAAGCTTTTCGATTCCTTCGAATACCCTTGGGAGCTTCTTCCCAAGATAAAGGAACACGTTCTGAAGCTTATAGGAGACGGAATTGAAGGATTCACCTTATACTCCGAGAACGTTTTGATCGGTGAGAACGTAAAAATTCATCCATGTGCAATAATAAACGGTCCTGCCGTGATAGGAAGCGGAACAGAAATACGTCCCGGAGCATATTTGAGAGGAAATATAATCACGGGCAATGACTGCGTGATAGGCAATTCATCGGAACTGAAAAACTGTATTCTCTTAAATAAGGTACAGGTTCCGCATTACAATTATGTCGGCGATTCGGTTCTCGGAAATCGCTCCCACATGGGCGCGGGCTCCATTTGCTCAAATCTTAAATCAGACGGAAAAAACGTGGTAATTCGAGGTAATGACACGTATAATACCGAGCTTCGCAAGGTAGGAGCTTTCCTTGGCGACGGTGCTGACGTTGGCTGCGGATGCGTCCTGAATCCGGGTGTCGTGATAGGAAGAAACACGTCGGTATATCCGCTGACAGCGTTAAGAGGAGTTATTGACAGCGGTTGCATCGTCAAAAACGCATCGAATATAGTAAAACGAAAATGACAGAAACGCCGAGTTTAGCTCGGCGTTTTTTAGTGTCAAATATTATGTTGACATTTTCTCTTTACCGTGGTAAAATAAAACTGCCAAACAAACTGAATAATCATCACTATAAGTGTGTATTTTTATTTATGTAAAAATGCACGCTCATTTCTGCATACTTGTAGTGATGTTGAAGGTTTGTTTGGCGACAATCGAGCCGTGCGTTTTTAGTGCGTCGGCTTCGGTTGGCGCACTTTTTTATTTTATATTTAAGGAGGTCATAATTATGTTTAATTATGATAACATTGGCGGCAAAATCAAGGGATTGGCAAAGGGGCTCTTCATCGTTGGAGCAATCCTTGGGGGATTGATTGTAATTCCAATGCTAGTCATGGGCGGAAAATTCATAATATTTGGATTTTTGGCAGGATTTATCGTTACCGTGATAGCGTGGGTGTCGAGCTGGCTTTTATATGGGTTCGGTGAATTAATATCGCTCACCGCAGATAACAATTTCAGACTACGCAGTATTTCAAAAGGTACACCGAATAACGCAACCGACTTTATCGGCTCTTCCAATACAAGCAACAATCAAAGCACGTTCAATACCGCCGGCGGTAAAAATACATCTGATCAGAAAAAGATCACAATTGATTCACTCATGCGCTGCCCTTCTTGCGGCAAGATAATTCTTGTTAATTCCACATTCTGCGAAGCTTGCGGCGCACCAATTAACAACGATAAGTAAAAAACGTAAAACACCCCGCCGAGATTTCGGCGGGGTTCGTTATTTATCAGTCTATAGACATATCAAGCTTGAAGCGCATGATCTTGCGGAGGGTGTTCTTCGGGAACTCCTCGGTACGCACCTTGAGAACTCCTATCTTCTTATAGGGAACTGCGGTGCGGTTATAGTTATCAACGTAGGGCTTGAGGTGTGCGTATGCGTCCTCGATGCCGTTCTTTTCAAGGTATTCCTTATCGGGATAGATCTCGGCAACGATCTGGTTATGCTCCATACCGCGCTTGCTCTGTCCCTCGTAAACGATTATCTCAAGCACGCCGGGAGTTGCCATAAACTCGCTCTCGATCTCCTCGGGATATACGTTCTTACCGTTAGAGAGGATTATGAGGTTCTTCTTGCGGCCGGTGATAAAGAGCACGTCGCCCTCCATCTTACCGTAGTCACCCGTACGGAAATATCCGTCCTCGGTCATTGCGTTTGCAGTTGCTTCGTCGTCCTGATAATAGCCGAGCATTACGTTCGAGCCCTTGACGCAGATCTCGCCCTCGCCGTCCTCATTAGGATCGTCGATCTTGATCTCGTCGATGTCGAGAATAGGTCCGACGCTTCCTTCAACCGAGCGGCGGCTTCTGTTGACCGCGACGATAGGTGCACATTCGGTTATACCGTAGCCGTTGAGGGTAGAAATGCCTATTCCCTCAAAGAAATGGAGAATATCGGGGTTGATCGGTGCGCCGCCCGAGATTATCATCTTGACCTCGCCGCCGAATGCCGCACGGATAGCTCCGAAGAACTTCGCACGCATATCAATACCGACCTTAAGCAGACCGTTCGATATTTTCATCATTCTCGCTACGAGCTTTTCCTTGCCCTGCTCCTTGATGTTTGCCTTTATCTTACGGTAGAAGGTCTCAAGATAGAGAGGAACGATAACGAGGTGTCCCGGCTTCTGCTCCTTGAGCTCCTTGGTTATGTAACGGATACCGGAGGAAATGAAGATCTCCGAACCGATTATTGCGTGACCTACGATCATAACGGAAGAGCCGAAGGTATGATGGGGCGGAAGAACGCCGACGGTCTTGTTCGAGAAGTCCATATAAGGAATAACGGAGGAAAGGTCGGAAAGAACGTTCGTCTGCGAAAGCATAACGCCCTTGCCCTTGCCCGTCGTTCCCGACGTGAAGACGAGGATCGACATCTTATTTGCGTCGATAGGATTATTAAAATAAGTCTCGGAATTTGCTTCAAACTCTACCTTTCCCTCGGCTATAAGAGAAGAAACGGTATTTTCGCCCTCTGCGTTCATGAAGATAGGCGCTGTGGCAAGTCCGCTGTTTTCCTTAATGTAGTTTGCCTTCGCCTCGATGTCCTTATCGCAGAAAAGGTAGGTCATATCGGCTCTTACTGCGGTGTCGGTAAGGTCTTTTTCGTGCCAGTCACGGTCGAGGGGAGCGATTACTGCATTCGCCGAAAGAATCGAAAGATAGGTTACGACCCAGTCATAAGAAAACTTACCGATAACAACGCAGTGCTTTCCGCTTGCGCCCATATTTATGAGCTTTGTCGCCATAGCTCTTACATCGTCGCGGAGGCGCACGAAGCTTCTTACCTCGGTCTCGGGAGCCATTGCCTTGAGTTTGAAGGAGTATGCTGCCTGTTCACCGTAGGTTTCAGCCGCCCACTCGACAAGATGTCTTACGTTTTCAAACTCATGTTTTTCGTGAAGCTGTTCTTTTTTCATTTCTATATTCCTCTCAATATAATAATTACTTTTTTAATCCTTCGATCATAAAGGAAAAGGAGTATCTGAAGTTTTTTACCGCTTCTTCTTTCGGTATGTTTTGAGCGATAACGTCGGCGTTATAGCCGCGGCAGAAGCACCAGATCGAATGACTCAAAACGTCGGAATCGACCTTTTTTATATAGTCCTTCTCTATCGCGTAGTCGATCATTTTTTTGATCTCCGACGTCCACCATAGGCGGTTTTCCGTTTCGATCGAGTCTGTCTCAAATACGAAGCTGCTCATTTGTCTGCGGGTATCGTACGACATTGATATTATCTCCGAAACGAGGTCGTAGACGTTTTCGAAAAAGTCTTTTTTCGCGTCGGCGCGTGCCATTATGCAGTTTCGCGCCTTGAGCACCGTCTTTTCGTAGACCTTTTCAAGCACTTCCCCGATATTATGAAAACGGTTATAGAAAACTCGGTTCGTTATCCCGAGAGAACGGAGGATCTTTCTGACGGTCAAATCTTCCGTACCGCTTTCGATAGCGATCTCTTCCGCTGCGTCTATTATTCTAACCGACATTTCGTCGCGGATAAGATCAGTTTTTTGCGTTCCCGTCATTTTCGTCCTCCTTTCAGCACACCGTGTGCTGAAATAATTATAGCACACGGTGTGCTGAATGTCAAGGGCTTTTCGACAAAAAACAATTCCCTTGCCGCAAGACACAGAGAATTGTTTTTCAATTTATTCGGTTAACACTTCGACCTTATCGGTCTTTTCCGACTCGGCTTTTCTCTTTTCAAGAATGCTTCCGATCTCGGACAGCGCGTTTCCTATCATAACGAACATTACGATCCATCCGATAATAATCACACAAACGATATGTACCAAGCTTCCGACCAGTCCGTCACCGATCTTGATCGGCATATCCCATATTGCGTGAAGCGCTATAGGCATCCAGAATATCTTCCAAAACGCTTTTTTGCTGAAGAAATTCATGGTGTTTTTTCCGTTCTTCACGATCATGACCGCGTATCCCGACATTGCTGCCCAAATAACGTGACCTCCCGGAGCAAGGACGGCGCGCAAAAGAATATTATCGATCATCTCGTCGTACGAAAAAGAAATATTACCTGAATACATAAAGCTGCCCATAAAGACATTGAATGCGTATCCTGCCGACTCGAATGCGGCAAATCCCGCGCCGATAGCAGCACCGATAAGCAGACCGTTCAAGGCATATTTTGCATTTTTATTGCTCCAGATGATGATCGCAACGATAGCAAGCTTTCCAAGCTCCTCAATGATTCCGATAATAATTGCAAACAAATTCTCGTTGACATCAAAAGAAAATATCTCAAACAACAGAAGCGTAACAAGAAGCGAGGCACATCCGCCGACGAGGAAGTATTTCATTGTCGTAAAAAAGCTTATGTTTTTCGGGGTATTGAGTTCAAAGAAGAACACCATTATTGCAACCGGTATCATAAATGAGCCGATAACCATAAGCCCCGGATATGCATTAAGGTTTTCAAAAGCGTTGCAGCATATATGAAGAAGCACAAACGCGGCGACAAACGCTAAAAGTATTCTCGTCCAAAGCCAAGGGTGCGGCCACGCATTGTCGTCGTCGGACAGCTCAGGAGTGGTATTTTCCGTTCCGCAGATAAATATCTCATCAGATTCCGTTTTCTTATGACGGCAAAGTATTTGGGAGAAAATAGTTTTAAGCGGAGGACGGATGACCTTGGCTCCGCCCGTCATTCTGCTTATCGAGAGGATCAGCCGATCATACCATTTAAGTCCTGCAGCCTCCGGGTCGTACATGAACGGCAGATATGCCGGCTCGTCGACGAAGCCGTCGTCACAAACTACGGGTTGGGGCGGCTCCTTTATCTCGCTCGCGTCAACGTTATTTACATCTTGCTTAATCTCGCCTTGCGGCGCCGAAGCAGTGTCTGCTCGCGAGGCGGAATTACTTTTCCTTCCGCATCCCGAACAAAATATATCGGTATCATTCAGTTGCTTTCCGCAGTATACGCAATATTTCATTGTTAACTCCTTATAAGCTTACTTAATAATGATATACAAAGAGGGCCGCAGTGCTTGCTCCTCTTTGTCCCTGTAAATTATTCTTCGATATCCGTAACTGCGATCGCAAGCTCGGAAAGTGCCTTAGGATCCGGATTGGAAGGACACTTCGTCATAAGCTCTGATGCGTTCTGCACCTTCGGGAATGCGATGACGTCTCTTATATCCTCAAGACCGAGAAGGAGAGTTACGAGACGGTCGAGACCGAATGCGAGACCGCCGTGAGGAGGTGTTCCGTACTTGAACGCTTCAAGCAGGAAGCCGAACTTCGCCTGCGCTTCCTCGGGCGTGAAGCCGAGCGCTTCGAACATCTTATTTTGGATCTCGCCGTCGTGTATACGGATAGATCCGCCGCCCGCTTCGGTACCGTTGATAACGATATCGTATGCGATAGAGCGAACTCTTCCGGGATCGGACGTGAGGTACTCAATGTCCTCTGCAAAGGGCATCGTGAAGGGGTGATGCTTTGCGTAGTAGCGTCCGTCGTCCTCGTCGTACTCAAAGAGCGGGAACTCCGTTACCCAGAGGAGCTTATAGTCGTTCGGATCGAGAAGTCCCATTCTCTTTGCGACCTCGCAACGGAGTGCGCCGAGAGAGTCGAACACGACCTTATTCTTATCTGCGACGATAAGCGCGAGGTCGCCTTCTTCAATTCCGAGAGTATTTACGACTGCCGCGTTTTCTTCGTCGGTTAGGAACTTCGCATAGGACGAGGAAATCTCGCCTGCGTTATTCTTATACCACGCGAGACCCTTTGCCTTATAGCTCTTAACGAACTCGGTAAGAGAGTCTATCTCCTTACGCGAGAACTTCGCGCCGCCCTTGATATTGATACCGCGGACGCTTCCGCCGTTCTCGATCGCGCCTGCGAACACCTTGAAGCCGCATCCCGAAAGGACAGCCGACAGATCAGTAAGCTCGAAGCCGAAGCGGAGGTCGGGCTTGTCGGAGCCGAAACGGTTCATCGCCTCGTCGTAGGTCATACGGAGGAGCGGCAGCTCAATATCAATTCCCTTGAATTCCTTGAACACCTTTTTGAGGAAGCCCTCTGTTACCGAGATAACGTCGTCCTGGGTTACGAAGGACATTTCAAGGTCTATCTGCGTGAACTCGGGCTGACGGTCAGCACGGAGGTCCTCGTCGCGGAAGCAACGCGCGATCTGGATATAGCGGTCGAAGCCCGAAAGCATAAGAAGCTGCTTATAGAGCTGGGGCGACTGCGGAAGCGCGTAGAACTTTCCGTGGTGAACGCGGGAAGGAACGAGATAGTCTCTTGCTCCCTCGGGAGTAGGAGCTATCAGGTTAGGCGTTTCGATATCAATAAAGCCCTGATCCGCAAAATATTCTCTTGCGATACGGGTTATCTTTGCTCGGTCGATAATATGCTGCTGAAGGTCGGGACGGCGAAGGTCAAGGTAACGGTGCTTCAAGCGAAGCTCGGGCTTGACGTTACTGTTCTCGACGATCTCGAAGGGAGGAGTCTGCGAAGCGGAGAGGATCTTGAGCTCGTCGACTGCGATCTCAACGTGTCCCGTCGGGATAGTATCGTTTACGGACGAGCGCTCTCTTACTACGCCCTTTGCGCAGAGCACATACTCCGAGCGCACGGAAAACGCAAGGTCAAACACCTCACGCGCGGTATTATCGTCAAACGCGAGCTGTACGATGCCCGTACGGTCGCGCAGGTCGATGAAAATAAGACTGCCGAGGTCTCTTGCTCTCTGCACCCATCCCATAACGCAAGCGCGGGAACCGACGTCATTCTCTCTGAACTGCCCGCAATATTTTGTTCTTTTGTCGTTTACTGTAAGTAGCTGTGACATATTTTTCACTCTTTTCAAAAGTATTTATTCATCTTGGAATTATATCATATATTGCCGAAACTGTCAATATTTTTAACTCTTTTGAAAAATTATATTTCATTATTGAAAAATCTGCTTATATATGGTAAAATGTTATTCGGTGAGTTCGAAACCTTCCTCACCTTAATCAAAACTAAAGGAGCATATCCCAAAATGAAAAAAAGCAAAACCCTATTTATCACCAAAGCGGCAGTAATTGCCGCGCTTTACGTTGTGCTGACAGGTGTCAGCGCAATGTTCCACCTCGACCGCGGAATTATTCAGCTTCGGCTATCCGAGGCACTTACGGTCCTGCCGCTGTTTACACCCGCCGCGATTCCCGGTCTCTTCTTCGGCTGTGCGCTTTCCAACTTCTTATACGGCGCCCTTCCCCTTGACGTTCTCCTCGGAAGTATAGCAACGCTTATCGGTGCTTTCGGCACCTATTATATCGGACGGGTTTCAAAATATCTTGCGCCGATACCGCCGATACTTGCCAATACTGTTATCGTTCCTCTTGTATTAAAATACGTTTACTGTTTTTCGGGCGGTATTCCCTACTTTGCGCTCACAGTTTTTATCGGAGAGCTTCTCTCCTGCGGAGTGCTTGGTATCTTACTTATGAAAGCAATACCCAAGCGTCTGATCGAACAGTTGAAATAGCAAAAAATGAGCGCCACTTTATGTGGCGCCCACCTGTTTTTATTTGCCGTATACGAATTCCTGAACCTTGTTTTTCTGTTCGGTAAAGTTTATCTGGAGCACCTGTGCTCCGCCCGTCGATACTTGCTTCTGTTCACTCATACTGTAACGTATGCTCCAATACGACGTCGGTATTCTGTGAGAGCCGATGCTCATATTTGCACCGTTCGACGCGACGCTTGCCGCAAGGTCGAGCATCTCGGTAAGCGGAATGTTCGTCTGGAACATTTTTGAGTTGAAGGCGTTACGGACGAGGTCGTAGATCTCGGTTATATCACGGGAAGCAACGACCTGCTGGAAAAGCGCCATAAGCACCTTTCTCTGTCTGTTCGTACGGGTAACGTCGGAGCTTCCGTATCTCTGACGCATATGAATAAGCGCCGCAGCACCGTCAAGGTGATAGGTTCCGTCACCGTTGTTGATCACCTTATAGCCGGAGTTCTGTATCCACTGGACCTCGCCTCTCGGGTCACCCGGCGTATTTGTAAGCGAGACGTTTACGCCGCCGCAGGAATCGATAAGCTTCTCGGTTCCGTCAAAATTTATAATAACGAATCTTTGAATATCAAGCCCGAAGAGCTGATTTATCGTGTTTATCGTACAGGCGATTCCGCTGAGCGAGAATGTTGCGTTAAGACGCTGCCAAAGGATTCCGCCGTTTTTGCCAAGACCTTCTATCGGAACGAGAGTATCTCTCATAAAGGATATGAGCTTCGCCTTACCCGTTCTCTTGTTGTAGGAACAGACGATCATTGTATCCGAACGTCCTTTGAGAGAGGATATATTGCGGCTGTCGGTACCGACGAGAAGTATATTCTCAATGTCGGGATCGATCTGTTCGACCTTGTATATGCCGTTTACAGTAACCGGCTTTCCTGTTCCCGTAGAGCCGCTGCTGCCGTCGTCGGAGCCGGTCGTAACGGGAGGCGGCTCGGGGATCGACGTGGTTATCTCCGCCTTTACGCCCGTGTCGGCACTTCCTATCTGCCAGTTTCCGTTTTCACCGATTATCGGCTCGTTTGCGACGGGGGTATACTCGTCTCCGTTTTCATCGGTCTCAACTTCGCCGTACTGAACCTTGATACCCGTATCAAAGTCTCCTATCCACCAGTTTCCGTTTTCACCCACGAACGGTTTTCCTTCCGTGCTACCGCCCATGATCGGGGGAATTACGAAGGTATAATCGGGATCGCGAGTAACTATCGGGACCTCGGCATAGCTCTTATTGTACGCCTGCAGAAGCGGCATAATTATCGCAACGCCTGCGGTTGTTATAACAAGAAGAAGCGAAACAAGAGTAACAAGTACTATTTTTAGTGCTTTACGCGTACGCACCCTTCTTGCTTTCGAATGCAGGGTCGAGCCGAATCCCGCATTATTATTTTGATTGTTCATCATATCGACCTTTCTTACGAATACGGTTACATAACTATTCCGTATCATAGTACCATTTAATTCGACAAATGTCAAGACCTATTGACGTCGCATTTTTTTACATATTGTAAAATTTTGTTGAAAATACTTTCGGAGGTATTTATGAAAACAGTTATTCTCGACGGCTTTGCCGTAAATCCCGGTGACCTTGATTGGAGCTTTTTAAGCGAATTCGGCACCTACACAGTCTACGACAGAAGTGAGGAAAGCCAGGTCGCGGAACGCATAGGCGGCGCGGACATCGTCATCACCAACCGTATGCACATCACGGAAGATGTGCTGAACAAGTGTCCCAACCTTAAATTTATATCGGCTTTCGGTACCGGTTATGACATGATAGACGTTCCCGCCTGCCGTGCTCGCGGTGTTGAGGTCTGCAATATCCCCGGATATTCAACCTCGTCGGTTTCGCAGTTTGCGTTTTCCCTTATGCTTGCGGTATCGACGAGAATTGACCTTTACCGCAAGGCGGTTCTTAACGGAACCTGGACGGGACGCGCAGATTTTGCTTATCAGTCGATTCCTTACGTAGAGCTTGAAAACAAGACTGTCGGCGTTTACGGCTGCGGTGCCATCGGTATGAGATTTGCAAAGCTCTGCTCTGCTTTCGGAATGAGAGTTCTCGCTTACCGCAGAAGCGCAAAGAATGAAATCATTGACGGTATTGAATTCACCGACCGTGAAACGCTTTTGAGCGAATCCGATTTTATATCAATTCACTGCCCTCTCACCGAGGAAACGAGAGGAATGGTAAATTCAGAATTTCTTTCAAAAATGAAAAAGGGCGCTTATCTTATCAATACGTCACGCGGTGCAGTCATAAACGAAGCCGATCTTTATACGGCGCTTAAGGACGGAACCCTCTCGGGTGCGGCGATCGACGTTATGGTCAAGGAGCCGCCCGAAAGAGACAATCCTCTTCTCACTCTTGACAACTGCATTATAACTCCTCACGCCGCCTGGGTATCGATAGAGGCAAGACACCGTATGATAGATATTCTTTGCAACAACATCAGATCGTTTATCCGTTTCGGTGAGGGCATAAATAAAGTATACTGATAATTACTGTATATTTTTTTCAAAACTATTGACAATTATTCTTGACGGTAGTATAATGTAAATGTCTCAAATGAGACATTTGGAGAATGATATGTTAGATAACGGCGAAATTACGGCTTTGCTTAACAAGCACCCGATATTCCGTTCGCTTTCCGACAGTAAGCTTTCGGATATAGTGAGCGACACCCGCTGTAAGACGGTTTATGCCGCTGACGGCGATGATATATCGGCAAACGGACTCGGGCTTTTCCTGATATTATCGGGCAGCGTGCTCGTTTTCCGTAAGGGTAACGGTCTTCCCGTGCTTCTGCAACGGCTCGAAAAAGGCAAAGTATTCGGTGCCGCTTCCCTTTTCAGCGAGGAAAACGAGGCGGTGACGATCCTTCGCGCTGAGAGTGACGCTTCGGCGTTCTTCCTTCCCATCGGGCTTATAACGGAGCTGGTTCGTGAGGACAGCGCATTTGCGCTTTCCTATATCACGTTTCTTTCGGGTAAAATACGGTTTCTGAACAGAAGAATGTCCGAGCTTTCGGCACCGTCGGTCACACAGAAGCTTGCCGCATTTCTAACGCGCGAGGAAAATAGCATTGCGCAAACGAAGGTGAAGCTGGCATCAGCTCTCGGCGTCGGACGCGCTTCTCTTTACCGCGCGCTTGACGAGCTTACCGAAATGGGGCTTATCTCGGTCGACGGAAGAAGCGTTACCGTTATTGATCCCGTAGGACTATCAAATATCATTTGACCTCAAATACCGTTTAGAAAAGGATAAACCACAATGAAAAAGACAGCAAAAATTATTTCTTCTATTTTAGCACTTTCGATGCTTCTCATCGCTTTCGCTTCCTGCTCGCCCAAAAAGAGCGGCGGCAACGGCGACAGCTACTCTCTTAAGGTGGGAACTATAAAGGGCCCGACGGGAATGGGTATGGCAAAGATCATTAACGACAATCTTACCGATGAAAAGTATACTTTCGAGCTTTTTAACGATGCAACCGCTATTTCCGCAAAGCTTCTCGGTCAGCAGCTTGATGTTGCGGCTGTACCCGTAAACCTTGCGGCTGTTGTAAACAAGAAGACCGAGGGCGCTTACGTAGTTGCGGCGATCAATACGCTCGGCGTTCTCTATATCATGGAAAACGGCACGACGGTAAATTCCGTATCCGATCTTGAAGGAAAGACCATTCACGCTTACGGACAGGGCGCTACTCCCGAATATATGCTTGCTTATATTCTCGAAAAGAACGGACTCAAGGGAAAGGTAAACGTACAGTGGTACGGCACGCCTGCCGAGCTTGCTACTCTCGCGGCTCAAAACGAAGTCGATCTCATAATGCTTCCCGAACCGCAGATAACCGCGTCGCTCACCAAAAACGCGAATCTCCGCGTTGCTATCGATATAACCGAAGAATGGGATAAAGTCAGCGAAAACAAGGCGGTTCAGGGCTGTATCGTCGTTAAGAAGGAGATCGCTGAAAAGTATCCCGAGAAGGTATCGCAGTTCCTTGACGAATACAAAGCTTCTGTTAAGTACGTAAACGAAAATCCCGCAGAGGCGTCGGTTATGATCGCGGCAAACGAGATCATCCCTGCCGCGCCCGTAGCAGCCCTCGCAATTCCGAGATGCAACATCGTGTTTATTGAGGGAGACGAGATGATCTCCAACCTCAACGCTTTCTATACCGTTCTCTTTAACGCAGACCCCGAATCGGTCGGAGGAACGATGCCGAATGACTCGCTCTACTACAAGAGGTAATCTGATCAAAAAAATAATATATTTTCTTATAAGCGCCGTCTTTTGGACGGCGCTTTGGGACTTTCTTTCCTACAAGGTCGGAATGAAGTACGTTCTTCCCTCTCCAGCCGTTACCTTTACACGGCTATATGAAATGATGGGCGAAAAGACGTTTTACGAATATGCCGGAAACTCTCTTTTGAGTATTTTTAAGGGATTTATTGGCGGTGCTCTTATCGGTACGGCTTTGGGTACCTTGAGCGCATTTATCAAGGGAGCGGACATTCTGTTTTCCCCGCTTAACACCGTTATTAAAGCAACTCCCGTTGCGTCGTTCATCATTCTTGCGTTTATCTGGATGGACAATTCCGATATTCCCGTTCTTATTTCTGTACTTATGATTACGCCTATCGTTTGGAGTGCGCTGAAAAACGCACTTCTGAACGTTGACCGCGAGCTTATCGAAATGGCGAATGCTTACAAAATGCCGTTTTTCAAACGCGTAACGGTGCTTTATCTGCCGTCAGTACTTCCCTCTTATCTGACCTCGCTCGTCACCGCTATGGGTCTCGGTTGGAAGGCGGGAATAGCCGCAGAGGTGCTTTGCGGTACGAACGATACACTCGGTAACGGGCTTCTTACCGCCAAAACTTATCTTGAAACCGTTGATATGTTTGCTTATACCGTTGCGATAATCATTCTTTCGGTCATAATGGAGCTTGTTTTCCGTGCCGTCATAAAGGGTATATCGGGAAAGGAGACGCGAAATGGTACAGCTTGAAAACATCAAAAAATCCTTTTCGGGAAAGCTTTTGTTCGATATTCCGAAGCTCATCCTTGACGTCGGATTCACCTGCCTTACAGGCGCATCCGGCTGCGGCAAAACGACGCTGGGACGGATAATTTGCGGACTTGAAAAAGCCGACGGCGGAAGCATCGTCGGCGTTGACGGAGCATCCGTCGTTCTCTTTCAGGAATCGCGGCTACTGCCGTCCTTGACCGCTTACGGTAATATCACCGCAATCTGCCGTACCGATGAAGGAAAGCGTCTCGGACGTGAGCTGCTTATGCGTTTGTTTTTCAGCGACGGGGATATGAAGAAGCGCCCAAGTGAGCTTTCGGGCGGTATGGCGCGCAGAGTGTCGATAGTTCGCGCGGTCGTGTTTGCATACGAGAACAAAGGTGCTTTCGCGCTTCTTGACGAGCCCTTTACGGGACTTGATCCCGAAACGAGAAAGACCGCGTCCGACATTCTAAACGAGTACCTTTCGGAAAGAGCCGTTCTCGTCATTACTCACGACGAGGAAGAGTGCGGGCTTTTCGGCGGAAAAACGCTTGATTTTTCCTCTCTTTTGGCGCCAAATACCGAGATTTAATATTGCACTTTACTATAAAATGTGCTATAATTAGTATCGAGGGTATCGTACCCTCGGTATTTTGTATTTGAAAGGAAGCTTTTATGAGTTTTTCTTCCGTTCTTACCGGAATTGCCGACAGAATTAACGGCGTTTATACAAAATATAATTCCGCTATTATCTTGGCGGGCGGAAGCTCGACGCGTATCGGCGGTGATAAAACCAAGCAGCTCGTCCCTATTCTTGGTGTACCGACAGTCGTTCGCACCGTCTCCGTTTTTGAAAAGTGTAAGTTCATAAACGAGATAATCATTGTCGCAAAGGACGACGAGATGCTCCTTTACGATGAGTGGAAGAAGGAATACGGCTGGAAAAAGGTCAAGAAGATCGTTCTCGGCGGTGCCGACAGACAGGCGTCAGTTCTAAACGGCTTCAAGAGCATATCGGACAAGTCCGAGTTCGTTTATATTCACGACGGTGCAAGATGTCTTATCACCGAGAAAATGATAAAGGACGTCGGTCACGCCGCCTGCGTTCACGGCGCGGCGATCGCCGCACAAAAAGCGACGGACACCGTCAAGCTCGTGGATGGCAAAAAGCTCTCAACTCCCGATAGAAGCAATGTTTGGCTTGCACAAACTCCGCAGGTATTTATGACCGAAATGTACCGTGCCGCCGCATATACCGCAAAGAAAAACGGCACGGTTGCAACCGACGACGCGTCTCTTATCGAGGCACTCGGATTTGAGGTCTATCCCGTCGACTGCGGCAAAGAAAATATGAAAATAACCTCGCCCTGCGATTTCGCTATTGCAGAAGCGATACTCAAATTCCGC
>CAZVVM010000011.1:18150-29699 GCA_964630635.1 uncultured Ruminococcus sp.
GGAAAAGAAATGAATTTTTCCGATATTCGCATAGGTCACGGCTACGACGTTCACCGTCTTACCGAAAACCGCGATCTTATAATAGGCGGTGTTAAGATCCCTTACGAAAAAGGGCTTCTCGGTCATTCCGATGCCGACGTGCTTGTCCACGCGATCCTTGACGCAGTATTGGGCGCGCTCGGTGAGGGGGACATCGGCAAGCGCTTTCCCGACACCGACGATTATTTCAAGGGCATAAACAGTATGCTTCTTGCCGAAAACGTCGCCTCGCTTCTTTTGGGCAAGGGCTATACAGTCGGAAATATCGACGCAACCGTCGTCGCACAACGCCCGAAGCTTTCGCCGTATATTGACGGAATGAGAGGCAATATAGCAAGTGTGTTCGGAATCGGCACCGACAGAGTAAATATCAAGGCAACGACCGAGGAAAAGCTCGGATTTACCGGCAGCGGTGAGGGCATCTCCGCGCACGCTGTTTGCCTTATAATCAAATCTGCCTGACGGCAGAGCCATCAGGCAGTATATTTGACGGCTACCGTCTTACTCTTCCCTTTACATCCTGTATTTTGACGTCCTTTAAGACCTTCGCCGTCCTATTTTTCTTCCCGTCTTTTTCGGGAAGTCAGACGGCGTTGCCGTCCTTTAATATTTTATGTTGCGATCACAACCGTGACACGGTGAGAATTAACGCACATTAACGGCGAATTTATCTTTGAGCAAACAAAATAAAAAATACAATAAAAACAAATTGATTTTTCGAGGTCAGCTATGAAAAAAAATATTATCGTTTCCCCTTCCGTTCTTGCTTGTGATTACGCATATGCCGCAGACAGCTTGAAGGCAGTCGTTGACGCGGGCGCAGAGTATCTCCATCTTGACATTATGGACGGCATCTTTGTTCCGAACCTCTCCTTCGGACCTGACTTTATAAAGGCGCTCCGTCCTCACTCCAAGGCGGTTTTCGATACGCATCTTATGATAACCGAACCGATCAGATTCGTAGACGCATTTGTTGACGCGGGATCGGATATTATAACCGTACATCTTGAAGCCTGCCACAGTGTTGTTGACACCTTAAAAAAGATCAAAAGCAGAGGTATCAAGGCAGGTATCGTTATAAAGCCCAAGACTCCTGTTTCCGAGCTTGTTCCTTATCTTTCACTTGTCGATATGATCCTTATTATGTCGGTCGAGCCGGGATTTGGAGGTCAGTCGTTTATGCCGAGCGCACTCGACAAGCTCCGCGAAGCAAGAAAAATGATAGACGAGTCTGGATATGAGATTGATCTCGAAGTCGACGGCGGCGTAAATGTAAACAACGTCGCATCAATCATCGAAGCAGGCGCTAACGTAATCGTTGCGGGGTCAGCAGTTTTCCGTGCGCCCGACCCGTCTGCCGCCGTTAAGGCACTCAAAGGCGAAGCTTAAGCTTTTTCCGCGAATAAAAACTGACAAAAATTTCGTTATTTTATCTATTTTTGCCAAAGCGGATATTGACATCCTAAAATTTATATGGTAAAATAGTTAAGGTGTATTTTTTACTAACCGAGGATTTCTATGAACAGTACGAGAATAATTATGGTCACCTCCTGCAAGGGCGGCGTAGGTAAGTCGACGGTTTCCGCTAATCTTGCCATAAAGCTCGCTCTCGACGGTTGGCGAACGCTTCTTATCGACTGCGATTTCGGCGTCCGTTCGCTTGATCTTATTATGGGTCTTGAGGACCGTGTTATTTTTGATATTACCGATATCATTCTTCACGATATTGCCCCCGAAAAGGCGATCATTCAGGATTCGCGCTCGGAAAACCTCTATTTCTGTGCCGCACCGTACGATTACGAGACGGATCTTGACCACGACGAGTTTAAAACGGCTCTTCGAAGCATAGGTGCGCAGATGAATTTTGACTACATCATCATCGACACCCCCGGCGACACGGGAAGCCCCCTTCGTCTTGCCGCCGCGGTGTCCGACGAGGCGCTCGTCGTCTCGACATACCAGCCCGCGTCTATACGCGCGGCAGAGCGTACGGGCATTCTCCTCGAAGAATCGGGCGTTAAAACAAGAAAGCTTATTATAAACTGCTTCCACGCTGACGGAAAGGAATTTGAAGGGCAGCCGGGGCTTCTTGAGGTTATCGACAAGACGTCGATACAGCTCCTCGGAATAATTCCCTTTGATTCGCGTCTTTCCGATAAGCAGGCGCAGGGTGAGGACGTGTTTACTATTCCCTCCTGCAACGCCGCAGAAGCGTTTACCAATATCGCTATACGACTAACGGGAAGAACGGTACCCCTCTTTACCGGATTCAAGAAAATTAAGAGAGCCGAGCTTATTAAGAAAATTCAGTGATCTGACAAAATGAAAGGACGGTTACACTATGGAAATTGCCATCATCGCAGGTGAAAGTAAAAAGGAACTTATGACACAGTTTTGTATCGCGTATTGCGGTATATTAGCAAATCATAATCTCTGCGCCACAGGCACGACACACAAGCATATCACCGAAGCAACCGGACTTCGTATCGAAAAGCTCCTTGCCGGCTCACACGGCGGTGTTGAGCAGATAACGACGCGCGTCGCATACGACGAGATCGACCTCGTTCTCTTCTTCCGCGACTACGCCGAGACCGACTCTATGGCGGAAAGAAACAATCTCAATCTTCTTAAGCTTTGCGATATTCATAACGTCCCCGTTGCTACGAACATCGCAACAGCCGAGATACTCGTTCGCGCACTTGAGCGCGGCGATATCGACTGGAGAGAGATCGTAAATCCTCGTTCGGAGTACAACCTTCGCAAAAAAGCTCAGAACTATTCAAGATAAATAAAGTATCTCGGCGCATTTTGTGCCGAGATATTTTTGAGGAAGGATCAATGAAGATACACGGTATATATAATTTTTGCAGGACTCATCTGCTTATCGAGCTTACGCTCGATATGACGCCCGACGAGATCGACTGGTTCGGCTTTTCGGTTCCCGAGGAAGGCGTTGACGAGTTTGACAGAATCGTCCCTCATATGGAGCAATATCTTACCGAGGACGGCACCGACAAGCTCTGCGACGCCTGGGACGAGCCCGAGGAGCAGTTTTCTCCGACAAGAGTCGCATTCTTTATCCGCAAAAGCGACGCAGTAATCCTCGAAACGCCCTACGGCGATATTGATATTTCCGATCCGCAAAAGGCACCCGACAGGTTGAGAGAGATAATTGAATTTGAAAAAGAATAACAAAAAACGCTGAAGATTTCTTCAGCGTTTTCTAATTCAGTGAGTTATTGCCGCGGCACCGATGATGCCTGCGTCGTTTCCAAGCTCTGCAACGCATATCTTGGTCTTAAGCTCGCAACCTGCAGTAAACTGATCTTTTTCGGCAATTTCGATTACGGGGTCAAGAAGGTAATGACCTTCGTTTGCAACACCGCCGCCGATACAGAGTACGTTCGGCTGGAATATGTTAATAATATTCGTAATACCGCAAGCGAGATAGCTTACGTACTTATCGACTACTTCCTTGCCTGCCTTATCACCCTGCTTCATTGCAGCAAAGGGCGTACGAGCGCTTGCTTTATTGATGTCGCCTCCGACAAGCTCCCACATAAGAGTGTCTTTGGTCTCTGCAAGCTTTTCTCTCGTCATTCTGCCCAGAGCCGTAGCGGACGAATATGCTTCCCAGCAACCCTTACGGCCGCAGGTGCACTGTTCGCCGTCATACTCGATTACCATATGACCGATCTCACCGCCTGCGTGGTTGAAACCGCCGAAGATCTTACCGTTAATGATAATTCCGCTTCCGACACCCGTGCCGAGCGTTACCATTACGGCAGTTTCCGCACCCTTCGCCGCGCCGCCCATTGCTTCGCCGAGCGCAGCCGCGTTTGCGTCGTTATCGATGTAGATATTCTCAATCGGTAGATACTTTTTAAGCACGTCTACGATCGGATAATTATACATTCTGATATTATTCGACGAGATTACGACGCCGTTTACGGGGTCGATAGATCCGGGAGATCCGATTCCCGCGTGAGCGATCTCCGAAATATCAATGTTGGTTTCCTCAAGAAGCTTCAGAGAAAGCGATGCAATATCCTTTACGACCTCTTCAAGATCGCGCTCGGAAAGGGTCGGGGTGCTTCCCTTTTTGACTATCTTATAATCTTCGTCTACTATTCCGATGGCGATGTTCGTACCGCCAAGGTCAATGCCGAGATAATACATACTGCTGATTCCTTTATTACTTGTTCTTGAGAAGGTCGCGGATTTCTGCAAGAAGCTCTGCCTGCTGAAGAACGCTTGCGTCGAGGGCTGCCTGTTTAGCCGCAAGAGCGTCTGCCTCTGCCTTTGCCTTTGCCTCCGCTTCTGCCTTCTTTGCAGCTTCTTCAGCGAGCTTCTTCGCCTCAAGGCGTGCTCTGCCGCGAGCGATAACCGTGATAACGATGAAGATGCAAAGTGCGGTGATAAGGAAGTCGATTATCGTCTGGAGCCAGGTTCCCCAAAGGATCGCTACTTCGGGAGTCTCGATGGTTTTAACGCCAGCCTCATCGACAGTATATACTGCCTTATGCAAAACCGTCTTAATGGAGTCAAGACTTCCTTGGTCCATAAAAAGACCCACGAACGGGTTGATTATGTAATTAACAAGACCTGTTACGATCTTACCGAACGAGCCACCGATTACAACACCGACTGCCATGTCAATTACATTGCCTTTGGAAATAAACTTTTTGAATTCTTTAAAAAATTTCATTTGAATGTCCTCCAAAAATTTTGTTTTACTATGGAATTATTATATCTCAACCGTTACTGATTTGTCAATACAAAACGGCTCAAATACGTCATTTTTGACCTTTTTCGAGTTCAAGTACGTCGGTATGGAGAAACGCGTTTGCCGCGAGCGTGCTTGACATAGGAATAAATTTCTCGTATCCGCATTTTTTACAGAATATATGCACGCAATCTCCCTTGAATTCGAAGTCGCATTCCGGCTCGCCGTCCTCACAGCCGCACTTTATGTCTCCGTCCTCACGAAGCTCTGCGAGCATAAAGCGCACGACGTCCTCTATCTGTGCGTAATCAAGGCGGTATTCCTCGTCGACGTTATCCTCGCCGTCGACCGAATTCTTACCCTTCATAAACGCCTCAAGGTCGTCAAATCCCGCTTCTTCAAGCAGATCTATAAGGTGAAGATCCGCTTCCTTTGCGGCTTCAATTACCTTGTCCTTTTCGCCTATAAAGCAGGTATCAAGACCCGAATATGTGCAGTTAAGAGCAAGTATCTCGCGGTCAAAAAACGCGCCCGACGTTAATAGATAGCTATGCGGATTCGGGCAGAAGAGGCACGGAACGGTTATACGGAGCTTATCGTCACCCGTATAGGTTATCTTAAGCTCCGAGCCGCCGCAGTCACATTTCAGCTTTATGAGGTCGCCAGAGAGCGTGAATATTCCGACGATTCCGAATATAAACTTTCCGCAGGTCGGGCAACGGTATGCTATTGTCGTTTCTTTTGAGTTGAGTATCATTTTATTCTCCGTATTTAAGTCCTGCCGTCGGCTTTTTACTCGTCGAGGGCTTGAATATTTCGCTTGCGCCGTCCTTGTCGTAGACTATGCAGCGTCCAATCTCGTTTTTTTCTTCATTCAGCGTATAATATATGATGACTTGTGCGCCGTCAACACCATCTAAATCAACGTTTTCAAACGCAATTCTGTAATAACGGTACATAAGCGCTTTATCGGTTATATAGCAGTATTCGGTATACCGCGCTGTTTCGGTCTTGTCCGTTTCGGTAATAAGTTCGAAAGAGAAGCTTCCGACGGGGCTTCCGTCCTTTTCATATTTTCGGTACTCTTGGCTCAACGTATTGTATCGCAGCATAAACTGAAGCTGACCGATCTCTTCGGTGTGATATATTCTTCCGATATAGAAAAGTCGGCTTAATTCGGGGTCATTGTATTCGGCAAGACGGCTTACCGTCAGCGTGCCGTTTTCCTTTTGCTCGATGGCTGCTTCGGTCCAAAGATATTTTTTCATCTTCGAAGTACCGTCCTGAAGGCAGGCGCGCAAGGTAAGCCAGCCGAGCGAAACGATAAGTCCGACGGCAAGCGTTACTTTTATTATAAGTCCGAGCGTTTTAAGCGACTTCGGAGTTACGGAATCCTCAACGGGATCAAAGGGTTTCTTCATTATTTTAATCCTTAAACGGTAATATTTATATTATTGTAGCACAAATTACGGCTTCATTCAAGATAAATATCGAGAAAATTCGGCTTTTTAACATAAAAAACCGTTTAGGACTTGCAAAACGGTACATCTTTGTGTTAAAATAGATTATTCCTATATAAGGAGGCAGAATTATGGAAAACAATGAAGTAGTAAAAAAGAAAACAATATTTTCGGGAGTTCAGCCGAGCGGCAAGCTTACTATCGGCAACTATCTCGGTTCTATAAAGAATTGGAAAGAGTTTCAGGAGAATTACGACTGCATCTACTGCGTCGTTGACCTTCACGCGATAACCGTCCGTCAGGACCCCGCCGAGCTTCGACGACGTACCTACGAGACGCTCGCGCTTTATATCGCAAGCGGTCTTGATCCCGAGAAGAACACCCTTTTCGTACAGAGCCACGTTCCCGCTCACGCGGAGCTTTCGTGGGTGCTTAACTGCTACGCTATGCACGGCGAGCTTAACCGTATGACGCAGTTCAAGGACAAGAGCAAAAAGTACGCGTCGAACATAAACGCAGGGCTCTTTACCTACCCCGTTCTTATGGCGTCGGATATTCTTCTGTATCAGACGAATCTCGTTCCCGTCGGTATCGACCAGATGCAGCACATCGAGCTTACGCGCGATATTGCGAACAGATTTAATCAGGTCTACGGCGATACGTTTGCTATCCCCGAGGGATTCATTCCGAAGGCGGGCGCGAAGGTAATGTCTCTTGCCGAGCCGGAAAAGAAGATGAGCAAGTCTGATGCTAACACGAATGCGTCGGTTTATATCCTCGACAGCAAGGACGATATTATAAGAAAATTCAAGCGCGCAGTTACCGACTCCGATACAGTCGTTCGCCGCGCAGAGGGCAAGGACGGCATAAATAACCTTATGACTATCTACACCGCGTTCACAGGTAAGACCGACGCCGAGATCGAAAAGGAATTTGAAGGTCTCGGTTACGGACACTTCAAGCTCGCAGTCGGCGAAACGGTCGCAGAAGCGCTCGCTCCCGTTAAGACCGAGTTTGACCGTCTTATGGGCGACAAGGCGTACCTCGAAGCCGTTATGAAGGACGGCTCCGCACACGCCGCTTATCTTGCGAGGAAAACACTTTCCAAGGTTTACCGCAAGGTCGGATTTACACAGCCGAAGTGAACTAAAAGCAAGAACGGATTTCCGTTCTTGCTTTTTTCTGAAAATAATTAGATAGAATGTTGATTATTATCGAAAAATATGATATGCTTGTGTTAGGTTATAACACAAAAATACGCTATGGTTTTTCGCAATAGGTAATATTATGAAAATATTTTCATTTTTCTCTGGGAGTGGATTTCTTGACCTCGGATTTGAAATGTCGGGAGTTACTATCGACCTTGTAAATGAGTTTTCACCCGCTTTTATCGGCGCATACAAGTATTCACGTGAAAAAATGGGGCTTGCTAAACCTATACACGGTTATAGCAATACCGACATTAATAATTATTTAGGTGCATTGTCGGCAGAGTTGAGCGAGCAAGTCGCACAATCCAGAGCAGATGGGTCACTCGTTGGTTTCATTGGTGGACCGCCTTGCCCCGATTTCTCTGTTGCAGGCAAACAAAAAGGCAGACACGGAGACAACGGAAAATTATCCTTGACTTATATTAAGTTGATTATTGAACAACAGCCGGATTTTTTCCTTTTTGAAAATGTCAAGGGTTTGTGGAGAACTGCAAAACATAGGGCGTATTATGAGGAATTAAAGTCAATGTTATCGCCTTATTACTCTATGACCGAAAGATTGACAAACTCGTTAGAGTTTGGCGCGCCACAGGATCGTGACAGAATTTTACTGTTTGGTGTTCACAAGAACCTCGGCAAGGACGCAAGTAGTTTTGATTGGTTTAGATATATAAAATATTCTTTATCCGATGTAAAAGGTCTCCCTTGGCCTACTACTGAACAATTTATGATTGACAGTCAAAAACCCTGCCCAACCGATATTCCGATTGAACTCACTGCTCAATACTGGTTTGATAAAAACGACGTTGAGCATCATCCAAATGGTTCCGAGAATTTCATCCCCAGAAACGGTATAACAAAAATGCTGACCGTTGATGAGGGTGATGATTCAAAAAAATCTTATAAACGTATTCACCGTTGGAGATATTCGCCTACGGTGTGTTATGGCAATAACGAGGTACACCTGCATCCGTATAAAGCACGCAGATTAACAGTTGCAGAAGCACTTGCTTTACAATCCCTACCAAAAGAATTTGCACTCCCCCCGGAAATGTCCTTAACCGATAAGTTTAAGACAACAGGCAATGGTGTGCCGTTCTTATTGGCGGAAGGAATTGCAAAAACAATTAAGGACTTTTTAGGTGGTGAAAACGAATGCCCAAATTAACTGCATATAATCTTGTTAGAGCAATAAGTCAGTTGCCTAAAAATGTAAATTACAATTATATCAATCCAAAAACTAAGGGATTGATACGTATTGATAATGTTTTGTTACCCGCCGGCCCTATACAAATTCGCCGTTGGAATCCCTCAAAAAGACAAACCTATCAGTCGGCAAAAGTAGAGAGCATTTCATCCGAAATGATATGGCGAGTTGCAAATGCTATCAGCGTTGGCGACCCGATAAACCTTGATCGTATTTTGGGCGGTTCATATAACACTCGTTCGGTTTTGGAATCTCTTATTGCTTTAACGCCAGAATTTTTCTATTGTTATCCCGGTAGAATAAAGGACATTGACGGTCATTCTTCCATAGAACACGGACACAAGCACCTTGTATGGTTGCCTGATGAACCACACAATGCTGGCGTTCTCACAGAGAAAAAGATGGAAAATATGGCAATATCAGAAATCCCTTTACAATCTGTCACATATGACAATCTAATATTACCCGAAAATATGGTTGTCGGTGGCGATATGAATATCGAGGTAATTCGTCGACATACCCAAATACAAATTGCTTTGTATCTTATTGGTTTGCAGTTAGGTTACAGAACCTGGATTGCTCAAAATGATAAAGGCATCGTTTATAAGGACAAACCTCTCATTGAACAACAGGGCATTATCCCTGTACTCGGAAACGAAAATATTATTTCTGCATTTCCCGGTGCTGAAGTATCAGCAAAATTTATAGATTGTATCTGGTTTCAAAATGGTAAGTTTATGCCGGCAGTTATGGAAGTAGAGCATACCACAGGCATTACCTCCGGACTAACCCGAATGAAAGGTCTACAAGATACTATGCCGTCTTTCAAAACCAGATATGTTATTGTTGCGCCGGATGATGACAGAGAAAAAGTGGTCGAAGAAGCTAACCGACCCCAATTCAAAAGCTTGGATACACGTTTTTTCCCATATTCAGCAGTTGAAGAATTATATTATATTTGCACTCATAGAAATCTTCACGGCGTAGAACCTGAATTTTTAGATTGCTATATGGAACGAGTTTGTATAAATTAGAAATCATACAAACTTTCTTCGCTAAATAATCTGTTCCCGCAAAAAAGCGACCGAAGCGGAAACTGCTTTCAGCAGTTTTCGTCTCGGGTGCTTTTTTATAATTTTAGTTTATCCGCTGTTTGGAATATACGTTATACGTTACACCGTTCACCTCGACACCTGTCTTTTTATACGTCATTGATGTCAAAGCTTCCCCGACGGTTTCTATATCAGAACGAACGTATACTGTGTTTGCGTATTTTACAAGATAACCGCAGGATTCCGTTTCGGTCAGATTTTGCGCGATTTCAGCAGAATCAATATATACGGTGGTGAGCTTCTCGCACCCTAAAAACGCATTGTTATTAATATCTGTTACGCTCTCGGGAATGCTGATGGATTCAAGATTTTGGCAATCCTGAAAAGAATCATATCCAACACAAGTTACTCCTTCAGGAATTACAGCGCTTGTAATACTTAAGCATCTGATAAACACGCCCGAGTCAATACTCGTAATTTTATCAGGCAAATCGATATTCTCAAGACTTTCGCAAAACATAAAGGTATATCCACCCAGTGACGTAACGCTGTCGGGAATACTGATACTGACAAGCTTCGTGCAACCGTAAAAGACACCGTTGCCAAGTGAAGTGACTCCGTCTTCAATTACCACCTCTGTGATATCTCTGCCCCACGCTTGCACATCGGGTATACACTTATGACCGTCATAATGATCTGCCATAGCACCGTTTCCGCTTACGGTGAGCTTTGTGCCTTCGAGCACCCACGTGCAGTCGCCCGTTGTTCCCGTAGCATAAACCGGTTCTTTTGAGGGCGGATCAACGGGTTCTTTTTTCTTAACATTACAGCCGACAGTCATAATGACCGAGAACAATAACAATACCGATATCAGTCGTTTCATCCGTTTACCTCCAATAAACAAAAATACGCCGGCGTGAGCCGACGCACAATAACCGCACAGCTCAACTGCCATACAAGGTTAGTTCCATTTGTCATTTATATTGTAGCATATAATACAAGGTATGTCAATAGCGGGATTTGCTCTTCGCCTTCCCCTTGGGGAAGGGCAAGAGGACGCGGCGAATCTTCGTCGCGTTGTTAGTAGGGGCTGGCGCCTCGACAGCCCGAAAAAAACGGGGTTACTTTGCTTTCAAAACGGGCGACCAATGGTCGCCCCTACAAGAGAAATTCAAACATCCTCGTAGGGGCGAGCATTGCTCGCCCGCACAAAAACGATGTTACTTTCCTTTTGAACGGCGGGAGCAAGCCCCCGCCCTACGGCGCAACGTTCTCGGCGCACCGCAATAAAAAAGCGCCCTCACGAGCGCTTCTTTATTATTAATTCAGTTATATAGGTAATTCCGCAACCTACTGCGTAGCAGATTATATCAATGAACGAAAAGGACGTTCCGACCATAATTGCTACTATCGAATCGTGCGGAATTCCGAGCAGGTCAACGATTTTTGCAAGCTGGAGAAGCTCTACCACGAGCGCGAAGATGAAAACGTAAAGCGGCAGGAGCTTTATTCCCGTCGGCTTGAATATTCTGACAAGACAGTATATCAATATAACGATGAGTGCGTCGCCGACGTACGGACGGACAAATGCGTCACGGACGAATGCGCCTATCAATATTTCAATACACAGTAGCGCAAGAAACGCTATCAGGTACGCTACGCGCAGCTTTTTGTGCTTCATTACTGCTGCTTTTTCTTTGCCGCCTGCGCCTTTTTACGGGTCGGGGTGTCAAGAATTACCTTACGCAGACGAAGTCCCTTCGGCGTTACCTCGATAAGCTCGTCGTCCGCGATAAACTCGATAGCTTCCTCAAGCGACATTGTCTTATGGGGGGTAAGAATAAGCTTTTCGTC
>CAZVVM010000012.1:0-29373 GCA_964630635.1 uncultured Ruminococcus sp.
CCTTCAAGCAGTTTTCTGAATCTTTGGCGTGGGAAACGGAAGTTTGGATTGCTGACATGCCCGACCATATGATTCATTTGAATGGTGATAAATTCTTAGGCCCAAGAAATAGTTAAAATGTATTTGTACCCCCAAATAGTATAAAGCGTTATAACTCCCCAACCTATCGTAAGGCACCTTTGTGTAAAGGGAACCTTTTTCTGTCTTCTGGGAGGCAATAAAAGAGGGCAGAGAATTAAAACATCCTCTGCCCTGTTGTAGGTAGGCAAATATTCTATTAAATATCAAAAACCGTCCTTAAGAGTACGCACCATTCGCTTCGGTCTTTTTTTATTCAATCGTATAATCGTAAAGACGTGCGATGCCCTCGCAGGCGGTGATTCCGATATAAAATTCCTTCGGAAGATCCTCTGTGCGGAGCTTGGTCTGCTTGCCGTCGACGTTGTAAACGATATAGTTTTCCTCGACGGTCACGGTGAGGGTATGTATATCGTTTTCGGTGACGTTAAACGTGTCGCCGACACGAAGGTGCCAATGGCATCTGCCGTCCTCCTCGCGGAAATGGCGCCATACGTTTACGCCGTTCTTCCAGAGAACTATCTCAAAGCAAGCACCGTAACGCGTTTCTCCGTCGGGGCAATTCTCGGCTGCGGGAACGATTATTATCTCGGGGCAGCCGACGTCCTCAAACGCACAGCGAAGCGTTGCCTTAACGCCTGCCTTACACTTTTGACGCGGGAGCAAGCTGATGTTATCGAAGCCCTCGCGGTGTTCCTTGTTTACGACCGTCGTTATATATCCGTCCTTCTGCGTAAACTTGGGGGTTTCCGTAAAACGGAAGGAATAAGCGGTGGTAAGCTCGTTATTCCATTCGGGTGTTGCAAAACTGATCTTTTTCATAATATTGTCCTTTCTTTACTCGGCAAACGAGCAAACCGTATTCATATCCTTTTCACTGCCGTAATCGCTGTTTTTGCAGTTTTCTTTAAGCATTTCGAGCTTTTTACTGTCGCGCAGAAGCTCTCCGATTTGCTTTGCGCACCCCTCGGTATCGAGCGGAACGATAATCCCGTCAAAGCCGTCTTTAAGCTGTGAATGGGCCGTCGGGAAATTCGTTATCACAACGGGCTTGCATAGGATCTGCGCCTCGACCACCGAAACCGCCTTGCCCTCCCGCAAGCTCGGGTGAACGAACAGGTCACATTCCGCAAAATACGGATAGGGATTATCCTTCTTTCCGAGAAGAATGACTCTCCCCGTCACGCCCTCGTCGGCAATTCTTTTTTCTATCTCGGCGCGGTCGGGTCCGTCACCGATTATATACCATCTGACGTCAAGCCCCTCGGTGAGCAGGATCGAAACCATTTTCGGAATGCTTCTGAAATTCTTTCCGGGAGCCAGCGTTCCGCAGGAAAGAATTCTGATTCCGTCCTTTGCCATCTCGCTCTGCCCCTCAAGTGCGGAACGACGGATAAGAGAAGGTGATATAGGATTGTCTATTCTTACCGTTTTATCCTTGAGCGACGGCATTTTCTTCAAAAATTCAACTCCGACCAAGTCGGATATCGACGCAATACCGTCATAACGCTCCCAGACCTTTCTTTCGCTCTTTGCGTCAATATCAATAAGCGAATAGTCGGTGTGTATCCAGGAAAGACGCTTCTTTGCCTTACACTTATACGCGCCGAAATAATGCGGCGCGACGAAGCTGATAACGAGGTCGTATTCCTCCTTCGAAATCATAGGCAAAAACGGGCGCTGGTACTTGTGAGTATAGTCAAGGGCAACGGCAGAAAGCCGGGCAGCGTGCTTTTTCGCATAGCGCTTTGCTTTTATCATTCCGTACGCCTTGCCGAACGCCTGGAATATACGTCCGCACCGCAAGGTCTGCTTCGTCGTCATATCGACGCACTTATACGCCTTCATTTCGGGGAGAAGCGTGACCTCCTCGGGAATATATTTAAGAAATTCCCCTTCGTGGTTTCGGAGAAAGAGGTCGACCTTGTATTTTTCCTTATCAAAGGCGTGAAGAAGCCCGAGCTGCGCTCTCGACACGCCGCTTATACACATATCCTGTCCGACAACGAGAACCTTTTTCATTTCTTTTCGTCCTTACTTGCCGTGGTCTGTCCATCTTTGACGCCCTCGGTGCTTTCCTTCTGGAAGACCGTCTGCATCGTCTGAAGCAGGAGCTTTATATCGGTCGCAACCGACATATCGTTGATGTATATAAGATCCATCTGGAGCTTATCGTATGGAGTCGTATTGTATTTACCGTGTATCTGCGCGTAGCCGGTAAGACCCGCCTTAACACGCAGGCGAAGATGGAACTCGGGAAGCTCCTTTTCGTACTGCTCGGCGATCTCGGGACGCTCGGGACGGGGGCCGACGAGAGTCATATCGCCCTTTAAGATATTAAAGAGCTGGGGAAGCTCGTCGATACGGGTCGCGCGAATGAATTTTCCGACCTTCGTTATACGGTCGTCGCTCTCCGACGCAAGACGCGCAACGCCGTCCTTTTCGGCATCGACCCTCATAGAACGGAACTTCATTATCTTGAATATCTTTCCGCCCTTTGTAAGACGGTCCTGCTTGTAGAGAACGGGGCCGCCGTCCTCTGCCTTGATGGCGATCGCGGCAATAAGCATAATGGGAAGCGCAACGATCGCAAGCGGAAGCGAAACGAGAATATCGAGAAGCCGCTTTGAAGCAAGCACGATAACGGAATGCTTCTTGCTCTCGTACGACATCATCGGAATATGGAACATATACCGTCTTTGCGCGGTATTGAGGAAGATATCGCTTATCTTCGGACGGATATACACCGTCACGTTTTCCTTGATAAACAAGCTCATAAGGTCGTTGCGGAGCTTTGTCGGCAGACCGCAGAGGAACACGCCCTCGACCTTCGGAAGCTCGGAAACGATTTCGCCGCAGTCCTTCTCGGTGTCGGTAAGGTCAACGGTAGTAACCACGCGGTAGCGCTTCTTGTCGAGGTGCAGTTCACCCATCGACTCGTACGCCTTCTCGTCGGAATAAAGAACGGCAACCCGCTTTGCGGGAACCCACGCATTATAAAACCAAGTTGCGCTTACAGACCACATAACGCAAAGAACGCTCTGACAAAGAAGCGTAACAGCCGCAATTCCCATATGAGGGAGAGTTTTAAGAACGAGCGAGGCACTCAAAAGTGACGCCGCATCGCTGATAATTACACTCAAAAGCTGACCGATAACGAGGTCAAGCGGACGCTTTTTTCCTACGTCGAGCGAATGGTAGGTCAGAAGAAGCGTTCCGAGCGTGAGAGCGTGAATTGCGGTAAGGACTATGGTGGTCTTACCGTCAATCAGATAAAGCTCCTGCATCTCAAGCCACGATCCGACGACCATCGCAACGAGAAGAATGAAGAAAACGAACTTATATATTTGTATCAGCGTCTTTCCGAGCGGAAAGGAACGTCTGCGGATTTTGCTGTTTTTCATATAAACCCTCATAAATATCGGTAATTTTATATTAGTACATAATCGCTCATTATATTCTATCACAAAAAGAAGATTTTGTAAAGAGCAGGATTTTTCTGTCGAAAACAGGCGGAACGTTCATCAAATCCGCAGGGGCGACCATTGCTCCCGCCGCACAAAAACGATGTTGCTTTGCACCCGAACGGGTCGTCGAGGGCGCCGACCCCTACCGAGAAACGTTCAATCGTTCCACCGCATTTATGGTAGGGGAGGGGCTTGCTCCTCCCGCGCAAACACGATGTTACTTCCCTTCAAAACGGTGCGTCGAGGTAGGGGTTCCCCGAAACGAGCGAATGCGAGTTTTTGGGGGTTCACGTGGTCGTCGCACCCTACAAACAACGTGGCGTAGCATCAGATCGCCCGCTTCCCTCTCCACTCGTTGTGCGTTTTTTTCGCAAAAAAGCGGCAGATAACTGCCGCTGTTTTATCATTCTATGATCTTTATAAGCTCGCTCATATCCTTACGCTTCTTCACCCGAAGCTTATCGTCCTTCGGGTATCCGAAGGTGATAACGAGACGGACGGTGCCGTCGAGGGAGCAAATTTCGCGTATTGCCGCATCGTCAAACCACCCGAGAATACAGCTTCCGAGTCCCTGACAAGCCGCTTCTGCCGTTATATACGCCGAAACGATGCCGATGTCTATCGAACGGTAGTCGTTCTTCTTGACCTTCGCGCCAAGCGCGGCGGTCGCAACGTACGGCATTTCGGATATTACAAGTAAAACGGGCGCGTCGGTGGCAAACTTGTTCATTCCCATTCCCTGCGTCGTTTTTGCAACCTTTTTTGCCGTTTCACCCTTGCAAACGGTTATAAAATACGGCTGACCGTTGCAGGCGGACGGAGAGAGGCGCGCCGATTCAAGTATTCTGTCAAGCTTCTCTTTTTCGATTTCACGCTCGGGATCGTAACTGCGGCAGGACTGCCTGTTTATCGCTATTTCTGTAAAATTCATATTTCCCCCATAATTTTTTATTTATTTCATTGTACCATTTTATGATAAAGAAATCAATACAAAAGTAAAAGCACTTACGGCTTGCCGTAAGTGCTTTTAGTTATTTCAGCTTGTAATGCTCGTCTATCATTTTCTGCTTTTTGGGATCGCCGTAAGTATTGGAGGTATCGGCAAATACCGCCTTTACGCCGTCCTTCTTTCGAGAGGTCTTGACGCGCTTCATAAGCTCATCGTAGTAGAGGTCCTCGTCGATAGGAAGCTCGACTGCCTTTCCGAGGAACGCAGAAAGGTGCATAGCGTTAGAGAGCATAAGTCCGTTTATACCCTCGCTGCCGTGAGCAACGAGCTTCTCGCCGCGAAGGATCGCGCCGCCCCAAGCGTTAAGAACGCCGATATGCTGGGGATTTTCGCCATCGGTCTCGATCTCCTTAAGGTTACCGGCAAGAGATCCGAACACCTCGGTGTTGGTTGCCGAAAACTCCGGCTCGTTCATCTCAAACTCGTCCATTATGAGCTTTCCGTCCTCGACGACGAACTTCGCCTTATCCATCTGGATCTCAAGTCGGTTGCTTCCGCGTCCGTCGCCCGTCGTGGTGACGAACACGCCCGTTGCGCCGTTTTCATACTCGACGTAAGCCGTTACGTCGTCCTCGACCTCGATGTCGTGCCACTTTCCGAAATGCAGATGCGCCTGAACCTTTTTGGGCATACCGCATATCCACTGCCAGAGGTCAAGCTGATGAGGACACTGATTGAGGAGAACTCCTCCGCCCTCGCCTGCCCAGGTCGCACGCCATCCGCCAGAATTATAGTACGCCTGCGGACGGTACCAGTTTGTGATTATCCAGTTGGTACGGCGAATCCTGCCGTAATTTCCGCTCTGAACCAGCTCGCGGAGCTTTCTGTAAAGGCAGTTCGTTCTCTGGTTGAACATCATACCAAAAACGACCTCGGGATGCTTTTCCGCAACCTCGTTCATCTCTCTTGCCTGCTTCGTGTAAACGCCTGCGGGCTTTTCGACCATAACGTGAATACCGTTTTCAATGCAAGCTATCGCAAGCGACGCGTGATCGTAATGCGGAACTGCTACGATAGCCGCGTCGATAGCCCCGCTTTTTATCATTTCCTCGGCGGCGTCAAAGTACCCCACGTCCTCGCCGAACTTTTCCTTTGCCCAGGTCAGGCGCTCGGGATCGTTATCCGCGATAGCCGAAAGCACAAAATCGGGACAGCTTCCCTTGACCACGTTCGACGCGTGACCCGTGCCCATATTTCCTATACCGATTATACCAAGCCGTATTTTTTCCATAATATTACCTTCCATTTTGTATTGCAATAAATTACTCTGAATTTTTCGTTCGTGTCATCCTGAGCGTAGTCCGCCTGAGATCCCACCTTCGCTTTCGCTTCGGTGCTGCTTCGCAGTTCGATTTCGCTTCGCTACACTCAGGATGACGCAGGCGGACGCAGTCGAACCCGCAGGGCGATGCCACTTGTGGCATCGGGATCTCAAACGAAAAAGTCGATTACGCTCCGTTAGAAATGACAGTGGCGTTTCAAAAATCAATCAATTAAATCCGCAAGCTTTAAGATACTCGTAGCTGCGGCGCAGGCAGTCGAAGGGATCCTCGCCGTTGCAATCGTCCTGCTCGACCATCATATATTCCGTTCCCGACGCCTCTGCCGTCTTGAAAACACGGTCGAAGTTGATATTTCCCTCTCCGACGACTGCCATTTTCTGACCGAACGCACAGTCCTTAAGATGTATAACTGGAACTCTGCCGTTCAGACGCTCGATGTAATCGGCAGGATCACCTCCGCCGACCTGAACCCAGTAGGTATCGACCGTGAAGCCCATAAGCTCCTTCGGCATTCCCTCAGCCATAAGCTCCAAGATGGTCTTGTTGCCTGCCTTTTTGAACTCCGGCGCGTGGTTGTGGTACATAAAGTACTTGCCCTCGCTCTTCAAAATCTTGCACGGCTCCGTGTAGGTTTCGATAAAGAGCGGAACCTTATTTTCTCCGCCCTCGCCGTTGTAGTCGAACCATCCGAGACCTACGTTATCACAGCCGAGTACCGTATGATCACGGGCGACCTGAAGCGTGTCGTTTTGGATCCTGTCAGGCGGAATATGCGTAAGCACGCATTTAAGTCCGAGACGGTCAAGCTCCGCCTTCATTTCATTAGGGTCGTACTGACATACGCCCGAAAGCTGAACCGTAGTATATCCGATATCTGCGACTTTTTTGAGCGACTCGTACAGGTCTTCCTTCGTCTTGCAGAAATCGCGTATGGTATAAAACTGTGCGCCTATTTTCATTATCTTATCCTCCCGATAATTTTATCAAACGCCGTCACCGCGGCGTCAAAAGCCGTATTTGCGTCAGGAAAGGAAAGCGAGCCGACGTTGCTCTTTTCGCCCTCTCTTTCAAGCCCCGAAAGCCCCTCAAAGACCGCGAGGTGCGGTTCAAGAGTAAAGGACGTCTTGCCGCTCCTTATCAGGTCGGAAACGATCTCGGGAATATTGCCGTCGCCGCAGCCCGCGGGAACGATGCTTCCGTCAAGGCGTGAATCCTTGATGTGCATATATTCTATATAATTCTTAAGCTTTTCGTAAGCGTCGAGGGTGTCTACACCGCACTGCACGAAGTTTGCGGGGTCAAACACCGCCTTTATCTCGGGGATGTTCTCGTGAATGATAACGCATCTTTCGGGAACGTCGCCGAATATGCCCTTTTCGTTTTCGTGACAAAGGGTAACTCCGCTTCCGCGCGACGCCTCGGCAAGCTTCACCATTCTTTCAAGCACCTTGTCGGTGTAAGATGACGCGTCACCGTCGATATAAAAGGAGAATATTCTCATATTAGATGCGCCCAGGATATTCGCAAGCTCAAGGGTATGCTTGAACTTATCAAGATGCGGATCAAATTCGTCGTCTATACCGATCTTTCCGATAGGTGAGCCGACCGAGAAAACAGAGAGCCCCGATGCATCAAGCTTTTTCCTGACCTCGCGCGCCTTATCAAGCGTAATATCGGAAATATTTGTTCCGTCAACACCGCGTATTTCAAGACCGTCAAGCCCATTTCTGACAAGCGCATCTATCTGCCCGTCAACGTTCGGTGACGCTTCGTCGGCAAATGCGTAGATATTCACTTTATTCATAATATCACCTCACGGTTATATTTTATTACAAGCAAAAATTAAATACAATTACTATAAAAACCGAAAATATATTGCAAATCGGACTTTTTGTGTTATAATATCTTCGAGGTGATTAAAATAATGCCAAAGATAATAGATGCCGGAAAAAACTATACCGAAAATCCCGACACGCGCCTTTTCAAAATGCACGCGCACGACGGCTACGAGGTATTCTGCTTTTTAAGCGGAAAGGCAAAATATTTCGTTGAAGGAACCGTCTATCCTCTCCGTCCGGGCGATATTCTCATAATGAAAAAGGCGGAGTCACACACCCTTTTGCTGCTGAAGGATCAGCCGTACGAAAGAATGTCGGTGCATTTCAGCGCCGACGCGCTGGTGGGCGCAAACAAGGATAGGCTGCTTTCCTTTATGAACGATCGCCCGCTTGGAAAAAACAACCGATTCCCCGCCTCGATCTTTAAGGAGAGGAATTGGCTTTACTATATTAGCAAAATATGTGAAAGCGATGACGTCGAGACACAAAAGCTCTACCTTACCGTTCTTATTTCCGAGCTTTGTACTTCCGCCTGCGACATCCGCCCCGACAGTGAGGCGCGCGATAATATGTCCGAGGTGATCGCCTATATTAATTCACATTTGAGCGACGATATATCGCTCGACAGCGTCTGCTCCGTTTTCCATACGAGCCGCTCGCATACGAACCGTAAGTTCCGCCAAATGACGGGCTCGTCAATGTGGGAATACATCAAAAGAAAACGGCTTCTTCTGGCAAAGGAGCTTCTCACGAACGGAGAAAATCCATACCGCGTATATGAAAAATGCGGCTTTAACGAGTATAGCTCGTTTTACCGCGCATACAAGGCGGAATTCGGCGTCAGCCCAAAGGAAGATCATAAAAAGATATAATAAAACCTCTGTCGGTTGATCTTGAAAGGAGAAAATATGAAAACCGAATCCAATTACGATTTTCTGAAAAGACTTGTTCAGGTACACAAAACAGGAATAGTTGATAGCTCCCTTTCCCCCGAAAAAGACGAGCTTCGCCTTCAAAATGCGGTAAGTGTCTTTTTGCCGAAGGATGCGGATGAAATGCTCGTTACTTCCGCAAAGGACATAGTTGATTACTTCTTCACCACGATGGAGCTTGAAGCTTTCATTACTCGCGACGAAAAGAGAGCCAAAAATGGCAACGCCGTCATTTTAAAAATAAGTCCCGAAGAGGATTTCGGCAAAAGGGGCTACCGCATTACCGTTGACGAGAACGTTACCGTCGAAGGAAAGGACAGCCGCGGTATAGCCCAGGGGCTTTACTACATTGAAGACCTTATGAACCTGCGCCGCGCGCCCTTTCTAAAAAAGGGCGTGTTCACGGGAAGTCTTATGTTCGAGCCGCGTTGCGTTATGTCCGGTTACGGCATCGGCGAATATCCGGACGATTATCTGTCCCTGCTTGCTCACCACGGCTTCACGGGACTTATGCTCTGGATCAAAGGCGTAAACGAAAGTCAGAAGGGCTTTCAGAATTTCGCAGATCTTGCTCAGCGCTCATCAAAATACGGCTTTGAGATATACGTAGAGAGCTACACCGCACACGAGGTATATCCCGAGGGAGAAGAAGCTCAGAAATTCTACGACGACCTCTACGGCAAGCTTTTCAAGGAATGTCCCTTCATAAAGGGTCTTATAATAGTAGGCGAGGCGGTTAAATTTCCCAGCCGCGACCCCAATCTGCGCCCCGGCGCAAATCCCGGCTGGTATCCCTGCTGTGACTGGCCGTTACTTCTGAAAATGATCCGCACCGCAGTGGACAAGGTCAAGCCCGGAGTTGAGATCATTCTCAGCAGCTACAACTGGGGCTTTAGACCCAAGGAGCTTCGTCAAAAGCTCATCGCCTCCCTTCCCAAAGACGTCATCCTCAACTGCGGATGGGAGATGTTTGAAAAATACGATCTTGACGGCGTGGAGGAAACCTGCTGCGACTATTCACTGAGAGTCGTAAAGCCGGGCTATTATTTCCTCACCGAAGCCGAGCAGGCGACCAAAAGCGGTATACGCCTTGATACGATTGCAAATACCGGCGGCAAGACCTGGGACTTCGGCGCCATTCCATACACCCCCGCGCCCTACCGTTGGGCAGAAAGATTCGAGGAGCTGAGAAAAGCCCACGATAACAACAACCTTATAAGTCTTATGGACTCCATTCACTACGGTGTATACCCTTCCATGATAAGCGAGATAGCAAAATGGGCATTCCGCGAGCCGAGAGTGGATCTTGAAGAATATATCCCAAAGATCATCGCTCTTTACTTCGGAAAGGAAGACCTCGATAGCAAGCTTCAAGCTATGAGGCACTGGAGCGAGGCGTTAGCCAATATGGTTCCCACCGACGAGGATCAGTACGGCGCACTCAGGATCGGGCCAAGCCATCCGCTTTACGCAGGCAGGGTGCCATACGATCCTCCAAGCCCTCCTCAGGACAAATTCGCAATGCACCGCCTGACAAGAGGCTTTTACTGCAACGTCTATCACTATATCGGCAACGGCGTACCGGGCGACGAGCGTATACATAAGGAGATCGCCTCCTACGAGTACGTCAAGGATCGCCTTATGATGGGCATAGAGCTTCTTGAAAAATGCAAAGATCAAAGCGACGAGCTGAAGAGACTTATAAATATGGGGAGATTTATGCACAAGACCGTAATCACCGTGCTTAACACAAAGAGATTCTTCCTTTTGGATCAAGAACGCAAGAAAACAAGCGACTCTAAATTAAGCTCCGAGATCGTTTTGAAAATGATCGAACTTCTGAAATCGGAAAGAGACAACGCCGAAAGCGCCATACCTCTTGTGGAATTTGATTCTGTTCTCGGCTTTGAGCCATCCATGGAATACACGGGAGACAAAAAGCGCATTCTGTGGAAGCTTGATCAGGTCGATAAGGAAATAGAAATACTGAAGGCACTGTTCTGACAGATCTGACAAGAACTATCATAAAAAGATAGTAAAACCTCTGACGGCAGATTACCGTCAGAGGTTTTTTCCTATTTTATTATTTATTATTTATTCTTTCTTGTTTTTTCTTTTTCTTAATAGCCATGACCGCGACTGCCGCACCGACAACCACTACCGCCGCAGGAATTATGAAGACAAGCGGATTTATCTTCTTGCCGCCGTCGTCCTTCTTTTCATCCGACGTTATGCCGGTCGGTCTTGTCGTATCCTGCTTTTCGGTCGTTTCACCGGGCGAGGTCATAGTCTCAAACTCCGACGTCTCGGACGACGTTTCCTTACCGCTGTAAACGTCGAGCTGTGACATATCGCGCTTGATCGTGTAGGTCGTCATCTTGCGAACGCCCTCGACGTTTTCCATAGCTCCGACGTTTACTATCTCGATCGTGATATGGTCGGAATAGAAATCGAGCGTCATAATCTGCGATACGTTGGTGCTTCCGCCGTAGGGGCCCGTCGGGTCAAGGCGGGTGGCGGAATTGCTTATCGAGCTTCCGTGGATATAGTGGTATCCCGTCGTCGTATAGGAGCCGTCTGCGTTCTGCTTCTTATCGCCGTAGTTCCAGATAAGCTCAGACGAATTGTAGAACGCGGTCTCCTCCTCGGTGCGCCAATGAATGTGTCCGTAGGTAAATATTACGTTCGGATACTGTTCAAGAAGCTCCATCAGCATCGTTCTCGGATCGCCAAGAGATGCGTGCTGGCTCGGCGAGCGATATTCATAGTTTTCGCCGTCGGTCGAGAAGTTGTAATGACAGGTTATCATTACCGTCTTGTCGGGTCCGATCTCCTCGAGCTGTTCCTTCAGCCAGGTTATCTGCTGCGGATACATCTGCTGTCCCGCGCCGCGGTCCTCACTCGTCGCACGGGCATTTCCCGTGTAAGACTGATTTATACCGATGAAATCCAAGCCGCCGACGTTATAACGGTAGCAAAGCACCTCGTCGGGATAACGGCAAAGACGCGCGTCTCCGACGATATCCTTCATATAAAGAGCGGAGTAATATCCGCCCGATCTACCGAGCATCCAGTGCGTATAGCTTCCCGAATGGATACGGACCGAAGGATCCTTATATTCGGCAATAACGCCCGGCTGCTTATCGTGGTTACCCGAAACGTAGAAGATATTTCTTCCCGTCTTGGTAGCTTCTGCGAGGGAATTATCGAGATACGTTATCGTCGAAATGATGTTCTCATACGTCCAAGGGCTTTTCTCCATATTGTTCGTATGATAGATCGCCTCTCCGAGGTTGTCGCCGCCGAGAAGCATTACGTCAACTCCGCCCCTTGCCTTCAGATATTCGATCGCGTTTACAACGTTCTGCTTTATCGGAGTGTCGGTACCGATTATTTCGCCCTCAAGATGAAGGTCGGACATAAACGCGACGCTGTAAAGCGGGGTCTGACCGTCGTTATTATACTCGAGGTCAAGCTCGCCCGTATGAAGCATCTTTATCGCGGTCGAAAGCGAGCGTGCGTATACCTTGTCTTTGCTTCCGTCGTAGACAAGCTCAATATTGATCTTTTCGTCCTGATCGAGAATTACCGAATGTTTTATTTCCGTCAGCGCCTCGGTGACCTCAAAGGTCTTTACAGTCGCGCCGTTTTTCGTTATCTTAACAGTCGACTTACCCGCCTCTGCTCTCTGAAGCGTTGCTGTTATCTCAAAGGTTCCCGAGCGGGGCGCAACGAAGGTGAGAACGGCGTTTTTCTTGACGGCTCTCATTCCGAATGCGTCCGAGAGCTTCTGGTCGGGATCCTTATCAAGCGAGGTCTCATACCAGAAATAAAGATCCTGTCCCTCGGAATAGCCGCGAGTCGTAACTACCGTCTCGTTTCCGGGGTATTTGTCCAGAGCGTAGACCTTGCTTCCGCAGGTGAGCTTAAGCTCCTTTATTCTGGTAATAAAGCCCATATCCGTCTCGTTATCGGCGGAAACTTCCATTATGAAGAGAAGATCTTCGCCCTTTTTGAGGTCGACCTTGCCGTTCAGGGTATATCTCTGCTGATCGGTCACGTTTGTCTCGGTCTTTTCGTTCGTAACGGACGCTATGACCTCACTGCCCTTGACGACCGAATAGGTAACGCCCGAATACTTTAGCGCTACTCCGCTCATCGACATTCTCTTCAGAACCGTCTCCGTGAAGTCGTAGCTTCCGTCGGCGGGCGCGTGGAAGGCAATAACGAATTTTGTCGTCTTGGAAGGCGACGCCATAAAGATATCGTCCTCCTGATACTCCATATACGTTGCCTTGAATTTGTTTACGATAAGCGCGGTGTCACCGTCACCGACATAGCTATAATCGACGTTTTGCGACGGCTCTGTGGGAAGAAGATTTATTTCCTTTCCGCTCGCAATATTGACACCGTAGGCGCGGAAGGTCGGCGTTTCCTTCACGGTCGGAACGTATACTCCGAGCAGCTTATTCCCTGCGCGGAATTCGTAGGTATCGAGATATATCCACTTTCCGTCGATATGGTACTTCATACCTGCGCGTTCCTTCTCACCGAAGCCGTCGATTCCCTTCGATGGGGCAATATCGTAGACGGTCTTGTGCGTCTGCGCAGATAAGCTCGCAAAATCCGCGTGCTTGGGCGGCATCGTCGCCGCGTGCGCGACGGTGCCGAGCGGCATACAGATGCCGAGCAGAACCGAGGTCAGTCGAAGCAAAATGGCAAGTCGTCTTTTTTTCATATGTACCTCCAAACGGGTTACTGTATATTAATTATAGGGTTAAATCTCTCTATTGTCAATAGAATTCCGTAACTTTACAGCCGCTTCGCCACGTTGTTTGTAGGGTGCGACGTCCTCGACGCACCGCAACTCCCGCGTTCACTCTGTTCGCCATTTTATGAATCTTCGCCACTCCGTAGGGCGGGGGCTTGCTCCCGCCGTTGTAAAAACGATGTTGCATCCCTTTGGAACGGTGCGCCGAGGACGTCGCACCCTACAACGCCGCCTACGGCGGCTACACCTCATCCGTGGCTTGTCACTTGCACCATTCCCCAAGGGGAAGGCAAGATAACGTCCCAATTTTTCGCCGCGTAATTTGTATGGGTAACCACGTTGCTCGCCCGCAAATATTCCAGACATAAAAAATCACGGCTGAAAAGCCGTGATTTTTTTCTTATTGAATCATATTCCCTTTTTCATCGTATTCGTAAGTAAGCCGTATACTGCCGTCCTCGTTATATACTTCGCATTTCTCTCTGTATCCGGTCGGGCGGTATACGATGTGACTATTGAGCGTTCCGTCTTCCAAATAATACGTCTGAGCAGTTGGTATCAGATCCTTGTTCAGCTTAGTTACGACTCTTACGCTTCCGCTGTCGTAGCACTCGGTAATCGAAAGCGTTCCGTCGTTGCCATACTCATATTTAGTGGTATCCGCTTGCTTGAAATATAACGTCAAAACGCTGGTAAACCCTGTTTTGTAGCGCTGTATATGCTGAAGCTTTCCTTCGGCGGTATATTTGAACTGCCATTCTCCATCCGAATCCACTATTTTGCTTACAAGCTCGCCGTTTGTTCCCGTGTAATAGGTAGTCTTACGGTTATTCTGCCCGTAACTTTCAACGCAATTAGTCCTTACGCCTCTGTTGTCATAATTCGTCTCCTTGGTGTAAGTACCGTCGTCGGAGGTTTCGGTCTTGCTTCTTATAACACCGTTATCGTCGTAAATTATTCCGAGAACCGTCGCCGTTCCCTTACTGTTCCATTCGTTGTAATTAACAAGCTTCCCCTCGGCGTTATAATTATACGACACGCTTATGATGCCGTCGGTACCAAATTCCTGACGCCCGGAAAGAGAACCGTCCTCACGATAATCCACTATAATACTTACGACGCCGTTATCGTAGCAGAATATTTCCTTTTTGAGCTTCCCGTTCGGATAGTATTCCTTGCTCGGCTCGGTAATATGCGGATATTCCTCATACTCAACTATCTCACCGCCGATTCCCGCATACACCGTCTTTGATTTCGGACTACCGCTTTCCCAATATTCGTATACAGAATAATAGATGCAGGTACCGTCCTCGTCGTATTCGTACGCCTCGAGAAGATAGCCCTTGGAAGAGTCTTCGTATTCATATTCAAAATGAATCTTTCCCGATTCGTAATAAATAATCTCGTAGCTTATATCATCGTCGGAATTATAGTCTATATGGTGCAAAAGCGTACCGTCGGAGGCGTATTCCCAATAGCCCAAAAGAACAACGTTTCCCGAATAGTTCTCATGGTAGAGACGTTTGTATTTCAATACGCCCTTTGAATAGTATTCGTAGGTTGTCTTGATTATAATACCGACGTCCTTGTAATAGCAAAACTCGGTCTTAAGATCACCGTTCTCGTAATACTCGTATATCGGGGATGCGGTTCCGTCCTTTGTCAAAGTAAACTTTAAACGCACGCTTCCGTCGGGATTATAGAATATCACGTATTGAATCCAACTGACCTTGCAGTTTTCGTGGTAGTATTCCTCAACCCTCGTTAAAACCTCGTCGTCGTAGTACTCGGTATTCTTAGAACATCGTCCCTCACACAAATCAAAATTTATAATCTTTATCGGCTTCAAGTCATCATCTACGAACATCTCATTATACAAACCGCCTTCTTCATCAAAGCAGTTTCCGTTATAGCCGAACTTTTTGTTCGGATCTCCGTCTATAAAAGAGCTGTGAAACCTTGCTTTGATGTTTCCGTTAGCGTGAAATCCCTCGTACACAAGAAACTCTCCGCTCTCGTCGTACAAAACGGTGTGTTTTTTCTGCTTTCCGTCCTCGTAATAGTAGGTGTCTCTTTCTTTTGACTTATCTTCACGAAACTCGTTTGAATACTGTCTTATGGCTTTTTTGTTAAACCAGGTTTGCTTTTTGATATTGCCGTTTCCCCAATACTCGTACTCCCAATATCCGTCCGCGTCATTTTCATCCGGCGCGGTGGTATCGGGAGATGTAACGTCTTGGATAGTGGTATCGGTACCATTACCTTCGGTCGTGTCGGGATCGTGCGGACGATCACCGCCTTGAGAAGCATCGGAGTTGTGCGGCTTAGTCTCGTTTTCAGAGCCATCGGGAGCGGTAGTTTCTTCCGTCGTATCGGTACTTGTTACGCTCTCTGTCTGCGAGGTATCAGTGGTGTCCGAGGTCTCTGAAACCGCCTCCGTGTTTTCGTCGCAGGCGCAAAGAAACATACACAACACCATTATCAGTGCTATCGCTCGTTTCATACTTCCTCCTTAATCAAGCAAAGGTCTGCCGAAACAGACCTTGCTTTTATTTATTCTATGACGTTGCCGTTCTCGTCGTATTCAACGGCCCATTCACCAAGAATCTCGCCGTCGGGTGCGCTGTATTTGATACGCGATTCAGTCTTTACGTTGTAGGTGCCGTCATAGTACTCATAATTGATAACAATCACCTCGTCGATACCGCTCTCCGTGCCGATTGACTGTTCGTCTATAAGGATTTTATCAAAGTCATATTCGTCACGCTCAAAAACGGTAACAGTCGTGCCGTTAGTAAAGGTAAAGGTTTCATTCAAAATAGAATCGTAACGATCGCGATAACTCGTAATGATAATTCCGTAATATTCATAGACCCTCGTATGTGAGCCGTCTTCATTATACTGTGTTTCTTCGACAACATTGCCCTCGGCGTCGTATACGGTCTCGGTCTTTACGTCCACATCAACATTAACCGCTTCGTCATAATAGGTTTTTTCGGTTCTTCCGCCGTCCTCATGATACTCAATGCTCTTAATGATATACCAGCCGTTAACCAATTCGCTATGCACCTCAAGAGTAAGCTTATCTGATTCGTACGTCCTGGTCACGCGAGTAGTATTCGTATCCGTATACGAATAGGTATAGGTTTCATCGCTTACTACGTTCCCCTCTTCATCGTACTCGGTCCGTTTAACGCGCTGACCGTTCTCGTCATATTCGGTAACGGAATACGAACCGTCGTAGTAGTACACGGTACGGAGCTTTTCGGTGCCGTCCTCGCGGTATTCCGTTTTGGAATCCAAATCACCAAGCTCATCGTCCCAATATTCGTATCGCTCCTCGGTCTTAACGGTCTTTCCGTCGGGATAGTAGGTAGTCACCTCGGCATAAGGAGCGACCAGACCAACCCCGGTTTCAGGCACGTACAAGGTGCTTTTTGACGCCTTACCGTCGGCGGTGTATTCAAACACCATTAGTTCAATACACTCGCCGCCGGTATAATCGTCTGTACCCTTAACTTCAGCACTCATAACGAGACAGGTCATATCGCTTTCGTTGACCTTGATCTTTACGGTCATATCGGCCTGCCGCTCACCCGACGAGGATTCATCGCCGTTCAAAAGCGCCATGTACGCATTGTATTCTTCCTCGCTTATGTCCCCGCTATCCAACTCGGCGTCCCACATGGCTTTCAACATAGCTTTATACGCATCTGCAGCAGTTCCGCCGATAGCTTCCGACTGATAAGTCGAAACCGTACTTCCCGAAAGGGTGATAATGCCGTCGGCTACTACCGCTGAGGGAAGCTCATAGCGGGTAATCAGCTGCAGAGTAAGGGTTCCGGTCAGACCCATTTCCGCCAATTCCTTAGCGGTAGCAGAGTACTCCTCTATCACGGTATAGGATCCTTTGCCATCGTAAATCATAACCGTCGTTTCCAAATTACCCATAAGACCTGTATATACCTTTTCCTCAGGTTCCGGCTCGGGCTCGGGTTCGGGATCTGTCACTACGGGCGGCTCGGGCTCGGGTTCGGGATCTGTCACTACGGGCGGCTCGGTTTCTGCGGGCTTCGTTGTAGTCGACGGCTTTGTGGTCGTCGAAGGTTTAGTTGTAGTCGATGGCTTCGTCGTGTTGTCCGGCGTTGTGTCGGGAGCCGACGTATCGGGCACGGTGGTGTCCGAATCACTCGTATCGGGTACCGTCGTGTCGGAACTGCTCGAATCGGGCTCGGTAGTGTCGGGATCGGTTGTATCCGACGTGCTCGTGTCAGTCGATGCCTCGGGCGTAGTTGCCGCGGGTTTCTTTTCATTGTCGTCGCAAGCGGCAAACGTCAACATCATTAACAGTGCCACTATCAGTGCTAAAAGTTTTTTCATTTCAAAACTCCTTTACTATAAGATAAAGACATTGTATCACAACCTTTCGTTGTTGTCAATAACTAATAATAAGTTTTTTACATAACTTCCTAAAGTTGTTATCATTATTATATTGAAGCAATTTTGGGAAGGAGATACAGTATAAAATGCTGAAAAACATTAGATTATTGCGAATGCGCTCAAATATGAGTCAGCAACAACTTGCAGATGTTATAAACGTCAGTCAGCAGTCGATAAACAAATACGAAAACCACGACGTAGAGCCGAATATCGAAACGCTGTGCGCGATAGCCGACTATTTTAACGTGTCCGTTGATTTCCTCGTCGGACGCACCGACGTTGAACGCAAAAACGAGAAAACGGAATTTTGCCAGCTTAATTCCGCCGAAAAAGCCCTCATAGACAAAATAAGAACCCTCTCCCCCTCGGACAGAGAATTGGTGTCCGCCGTTATCAGACGGCTTTGAGCGAATCAGAAACATTCAAAACCAAACGCCGTCTTCGACGGCTACACCTCATCCGAGGTTTACCTCTTGCCTTCCCCCAAAGGGAAGGCAAGACAACGCCCCGATACTTCGCCACGTTGTTGGTAGGGGAGGGGCTTGCTCCTCCCGCACAAAAACGATGTTACATCACACCCGAACACCTCATCCGTCTCGCTTTCGCTCGACACCTTCCCCTGAGGGGAAGGCAAGACAACGCGGCAAAGCTTCTCTTCATAACTTCTCTACCTTATTTATTATTTATTATTTATTATCTATTCTTTATTCTCTATTATCTAAAAAGCTCCACCCGAAGGTGGAGCTTTTCTCTATTTACATTGCCTTTTCGATGGCTTCGCCGATCTCTTTTCTGACAAGCGCGATCTTGTCGATATCGGCGGTGAACTCGGTAAGGGACGGGGTGACCTCGTTTATCTTCTTAATAACGAAGTCGCGTCCGAGGAGCTTTTCTGCGAGCACGAACAGCTCGTAGTCCTCGATGCCGTCACGGAATATCTTCATACGGATAGACGATACGGGGCCGTTGATACCAACTCTCGTTCCGGGGTAGAAAAGTATTCCCTCTCCGTATACGGGAACCGACGGTTCACCGGGGTTTTCACCGCGGCAGCTGTTCCATACCGTTTCCCACGGGTCGATACGCGTTCCGTGGTAATCCCACGCGTTACTCGACCAGTAAAGGAATCCCGTCGCGCCTCTTTCGTAGGTCTGCCAATACATCGCTCTCTGCCAGAATCCCGGGTAATCCACGAAAAGTGCGGCGTAGGGCTTAAGTGGCGCGTTGCAGACGTAGGTCCACACCTTATCTCCGCGCGATTTCAGGTCGTCCATTCTCTGCCAAAAGGTCTTTTCGGGCGTATAGTTAAGGTACTCTCCGTAAGACATTCTGTCATCGTAAAGACAGAGCTTCGGGCAGTGGATATTGATACATTCCGACATATAGTCGACCTGGTCGGTGTTTTCTCCGAGCTGAAGATCGGTATAGAACGGAGACGTGCGTCCTATCTTCGGGCAAAGCTTGATCAGACGCTCACACCTCTTTTTGAGTTCTTCAAGAAGCTCTACCTTGTACGGCTCGTCAAGCGGATAGAAGAACGCCTTTTTCGTCCATTCGGGATTACTTGTTATCTTATTGTAATACTGAAGAAGCTTCTCGTCCTCTGCTTCCCAAAATACCGAGAATGCCGTCACACGCGGGTCGGACATATATTCGTCGGCGCGGGGATCGAGTATATCGTAGGGCAGAACGTACGCGCTGATACCGTGATCGAGAAGCATATCGTAATACGCCTTATAAAGCTCCTCGTCGCAATATCCGTGCAAGCTCTCAATACGCCATTTGCCAAGACCTACTGCGGTCTGAAGAGTCTTATTCACGGGAAGCGCAAAGTTCCAGACGTGAACGGTGATCTCATATTCTCCGATAACACCGTCGTTTCCGACTGCCTCGAAAACAAAGTTATAATCACCCGCATCGGTGTTCTCCGCCGTTCTGAACTCGATAAGTATAGGCGTCGTTTCGCCCGCCTTCAGCGCGATCTCCTCTCCGTTATAGGGCGGAGTCGAGTCGGTATAATACTTATCCTCAATAATATGCTTGTTAGCAAGCGAGGACATTCCGTAAATGAGCGAGCTGTCGCCCGATACGAGTTTAAGGGAAAAAGCGCCGTCCTTTTCGGGACGGAATGCGATCTGACAGCCCTCCGTCTCGCCCTTTGACATATAAACCGTGTATTTTTTCAATGCTCCCGCCTCGGAATCGGAGCGGAGCTTATCGTAGCTGTGAGTTATCCAGCTTGAAATTTTGGCGTTCATAGTGTTCTCCTGTAAAAGGTTTTGTAGACGTTCCTTCTTGCCTTCCCCTCAGGGGAAGGTGGCCGAGTGAGGCAACGCCGATACGAGGTCAGATGAGGTGTATTGAACATAAGATATCCGATTAACTCGAATTAGTTGCTTCACCTTTGGAACACCTCATCCGTCCGAGGTTTACCTCTTAGACACCCTTCCCCTGAGGGGAAGGCAAGACAACGTTCCTATGGCTCCCCCTCGCAGATGCCGAAGGCAGCTGCTTGGAGCATCCGCGCCGCGGTGAGAGGGTACTGAACCAATATCAATTTCCCTCTCCGTCGGTCTTCGACCGACACCTCTCCCGAAGGGCGAGGCAAAACGGGCGGACAGGATCCGCCCGCTTGAAATTATTATCTCTGTACGCGTCCGCTTGCGTCGCCGCCTGCGAGGGTCATTACCTCGGAAACGGAGACGAGATTGTAGTCGCCCTCGATAGAGTGCTTGAGACAGCTTGCCGCGATTGCGAACTCGATCGTTGCCTGCGGCTCTGCGCCGTTCATCATCGAATAGATGAGACCACCGCCGAAGCTGTCGCCGCCGCCTACGCGGTCAACGATATGAATGCTGTATTTCTTGGAGAAATACGCCTGACCGCCCGTGTAAAGCATACCCGACCAGTCGTTATCGTTTGCGCTCTTACTCTCACGGAGCGTGATCGCAACCGCCTTGAAGCCGAATCGGTCTGTGAGCTTCTTCGCAACCGAAATGTAACCGTCGCGGTCGAGCTTTCCGCCCGTGATGTCGCTTCCGTCAGCTTCAATTCCGAATACGTCCTTTGCGTCCTCTTCGTTTGCGATGCAAACGTCAACGAACTTGCAAATTTCGCCCATTACCTGTCCTGCCTTTTCCTTGCTCCAGAGCTTCTTACGGAAGTTGAGGTCGCAGGAAACGGTGATGCCCTTTGCTCTTGCCGCCTTGCATGCTTCAAGAGTGATCTCTGCCATCTCGTCGGAGAGAGCGGGAGTAATTCCCGTGAAGTGGAACCATTCAGCGCCGTCAAGGATGGAATCCCAGTCGAAGTCCTCCTTTTTAGCCATTGCAATAGCGCTGTAAGCGCGGTCGTAAATGACCTTGCTCGGACGCTGGGAAGCACCCTTTTCGCAGTAGTAGATACCTACTCGCTCGCCGCCGCGGACGATCTTTGAGGTATCGACTCCGAACTTACGGAGACTGTTTACCACAGACTGACCGATCTCGTGAGTCGGGAGCTTGGTAACGAACTGTGCGTTTATTCCGTAATTAGATAGCGATACCGCCACGTTTGCCTCGGCACCGCCGAAGGTCGCCTGGTATTTTTCCGCCTGAACGAATCTTAAATATCCTTCAGGAGCAAGGCGAAGCATAAGCTCGCCGAACGTTACTGCTGTTTTCATTTGTTTTCTGCCTCCATTTTTTCAAGTGCTTCACTTACCATAAAGCTTCCGCCGACGGCGTATACCTTATCAAAGTTAAGGAAATCTTCAAGGTTCGATCTGTCAACTCCGCCCGTAGGAATGAACTTTATCTGCGGGAAGGGAGCGGCAAGCGCCTTGAGCGCGCGCAGACCGCCGTATACGTTTGCGGGGAAGAACTTAACTACCGTGATTCCCATTTCGAGCGCCTGCATAATTTCGGTAGGCGTTACGCAACCGGGATAATAGGTGATCCCTCTCTCCTTGCAGATGTTTGCAACCGGTACCGAAAGACCGGGCGAAACGATGAACTTCGCGCCTGCTTCAAGTGCCTTTTCGCACTGCTCGGCGTTGATGACGGTTCCTGCACCGATATTCATATCGGGATAATTCTTGACCGCGTAAGCGATCGCTTCAGCGGCGCAAGCGGTACGGAAGGTGATCTCGGCACAGTTGATACCGCTCTTTTTGAGCGCGGTGAGTATCTTATCGGTCTCACCTAATTCTTTGATAACGACAACAGGAATGAGCTTATCCATTTTTCTTTACCCCCAGATATTCTACTACGTTGTTTATACAAATGTCTTTTACGACTTTTCCTACGAATTCAACGTCGGACGTCATCTCGCCCTTTTCCATCATCTCACCGAAATACGCGCAAAGGATTCGGCGGAAGTAGTGGTGGCGCGGATAGGAGAGGAAGGAACGGCTGTCGGTAAGCATACCGACGAAGGCGCCGATGTGTCCCGTCGCGGTAAGGTCGCGCAGGTGATTTTCCATACCGACCTTGTTGTCGAGGAACCACCAGGCGGGTCCGAACTGCATCTTGCCCTTGGCGCTTGCATCCTGGAACGATCCGATAAGGGTCATAATTTCGGCGTTCATCTTCGGATTGAGGTTGAACACGATCGTCTTGGGAAGCGACACTTCGTCGTTAAGACGGTCGAACAGACGCGACATATTTGCGATGCTGTTATCCTCTGCAATACTGTCAAAGCCCGTGTCAAGCCCGAGCTTGCCCAGCATCACGTTATTATTGTTTCTCATCGCGCCGATGTGAAGCTCCGTCGCGAGGTCATACTTTGCGTAAAGCTTAAAGAGGAAATACGTGAGGTAGCCCTTGAATATCTCCTGCTCTTCGATACTTACCGAATTGCCCTCAAGACGGCTTGCAAATACCTTTGCGGCTTCCGCCTTATCAGCTACGGGGTAAACCCTCTGAAGCGCGATATCGGTCGCAACGGTGCCGTGCGCGATAAATTCCTTTAATCTCTCCTCAATTCTGCGTTCAAGGCAGTTAAGGCACTTTATATCACCGAGCTTGGAAACGAACGTCAGATACGCATCCGCCTCGATATTCATTATCTTATCTGCGCGGAACGCGGGATATACCTTGAAGCCGTAATTTTTCTTTTCAATCTCCTCAAAGGTGGTCAGATCGTCGAATATCTCGTTCGTCGTGCAGAGATACGCGACGTTCGAGCCCTCGATAAGCGTTTGAGGGGTGACGTTATTTTCCTTAATATAAGCGTTGCACTGCTCCCAGATCGCCTCGGCGTTCTTCTCGTTGATCTCAAGAGTACATCCGAAAAACGTCTCGAGCTCGACCTGCGACCAATGGTATAGCGGGTTGCCGAAGGCAGTACCGAGGGTACGGCAGTAAGCAAGGAACTTTTCCTTGTTCGATGCGCCTCCCGTGATATATTCCTCGTCAACGCCGTAGTTTCTCATAAGACGCCACTTATAGTGGTCGCCCGAGAGCCATATCTCGTAAAGGTCAGAAAACTGCTTGTTTTCAAGTATCGCCTTCTCGGGAAGATGGCAGTGGTAATCGAATATCGGCATATCTGCCGCGTATTCGAAATAAAGCTTTTCAGCCGTCTTTGTGGTCAGCAGAAAATTTTCCTTAATGTAGCTCATAATTATCTCCTTTTTCAGAGTCATTATAACGACAATCGAAAGTCGAAATTCTTGAATTTCGACGGCAAATCTATGATTTGCCAATAGTTTTCCATGAGAAAACTGTCGATTTCTGTTTCAATGAATGTAGCCCAAAAAGCAGAGAGCTTTTTGGGGCGGCTGATATATCAGCCGCGAAAAGGCTTTTTGCCTTTTCGACATCCTACATTCATTATAATTACTTGTAATTATAAATGAAGCTCCCGAAAATTTCAACCTTTTTACCAATATTGTGCGAATTTGTCGCTAAAATATAAAAATTTGTCTTAAAGCGTAACGCCCGTTTTGTAGAAGGCGATCTCGCGGACACATTCGCTCTTACAGGTATATTCGCCGTTTACCGTCTTTTTGATAAGCTCGTAAAGAGCGTCGGCATCCATACCGTGCGCGCTGAAATCTATCCAGCCGTTTTTCTTACCCGCAAGCGCCTCGTTCGTCGATATCTTCATCGTCGGAACGAAGGTCGAGAACGGCGTTCCTCTTCCCGTCGTAAAGAGAACGAGCTGGCAGCCAGCCGCCGCGAGCGCGGTCGCGGCAATGAGGTCGTTACCCGGCGCGTCAAGCACCGACAAGCCCGTCTTTTTCACCCTTTCGCCGTAGGAAAGAACGTCGACTACCGAAGAGCTGCCGCCCTTCTTTATACAGCCGAGCGATTTTTCCTCAAGCGTCGTAATTCCGCCCGCCTTATTTCCGGGGCTGGGGTTTTCGTAAACGGGGAATCCGCGGTCGGTGTAATACTTTTTGAAGTCAACGATCATCTTCTTATATTGCTCGTAGACCTCGCGGCTTTGACATCTGTTCATAAGTATCTGCTCCGCCCCGAACATCTCGGGAACCTCGGTAAGCACCGTGCTTCCCCCTGCCGCGATAACGCGGTCGGAAACGGTACCGACAAGCGGATTTGCGGTTATACCCGAAAAGCCGTCGGAGCCGCCGCATTTTAGACCTATGCGAAGCTCGGAATAGGGTCTTTCTTCCCTTGTGTATTCCTTCGCCTTTTCGGCAAATTTTTCGATTATGCCAAGGCCGTAGGCAACCTCGTCCTCAACGTCCTGACAGTTAAAATACTCAATATTGTCGCGTCCGAACGGCGCAAGGTATTCCTTAATTCCACATAAGCCGTTGTTCTCACAGCCGAGACCGACGAAAAGCACGAACGCCGCGTTCGGATTGAGCGCGATGGCGCAAAGGAGCTTCTTTATGTTCTCGTTATCCTCGCCGAGCTGGGAGCAGCCGAACTGATGCGTAAAAGCGTAAATCCCATCAAGCGTTCCGCCGACAAGCTTCTGCGCCTGCTCGCACATTTTTATGCAGACCTGATTTACGCATCCGACGGTCGGGATTATGTATATCTCGTTTCTGATACCCGTTTCACCGTATGAACGGCGGTAGCCCATAAAGGTATCAAAGCCGCTTCCCTTCGGACACTCGATCGGATTATAGCTATATTCCATATCCTCGTCAAGATGAGAACGGACGTTGTGGCTATGCACCCACTCGCCCTCCTTTATATCCTCGGTCGCGCGTCCGATCACCTCGCCGTATTTTATTACCGTTTCACCCTTACAAATGTCGCGGCGGGCAAATTTATGCCCCTTCGGTATTTTGCCGTCCTCAAGGGAGACGGCTACGTTGTCCTTTTCATTTATAACAAGCGTTTTCATGTCGGTTCTTCCTTTTTTAATACAGCTTTATAATTACATTATAATCAAAAAACCTTGACCTTCAATACGAAATGTGCTAAAATACTTTAAAATTACATATATATTTCAAATTTTAAAAGAAAAGGAGCCGCTTCATGCAGCGTTTTCTGGAAGTCGAAGAATCAATAAAAACAGTGCCGTGGAATATGAACGGACTTCATTCGCATTCCCATTACGAGATATTTTTTCTCACCAAGGGAAACCGCGAGTACTTTTTCACAAACATTTCGTATCATATAGAGGCGCCGTGCCTTATAATAATCCCGCCTCACACGATGCACATGACCGAGGGCGGACCCTTCGAAAGAACGGTAATAGACGTATCGGAGGATTACCTGAACGGTTATCAGAAGCTTATCCTCGCCGAAAAATCTACGAAGATATTAAAGCCGACCGAGGAGCAAAGCAAGGAGCTTATGCGCCTGTTCAGGGAAATGGTCGAAACGGACCGTCACGCAAAGCACGCAGACGATATAATGAACGCTCTTTTTGCCTATACGCTTCACGTCATAGATAAAGTCGAAGCCCCGAATATGAACTCGGTCAGCTTTGAAAAAAGCTACATACCGCCGCTCGTTCTCAAGGCGGTCAACTACCTTAACGTAAGCTACGGCGAAAACCACACTCTCGAAGGGCTCGCAAAGCGCTTTTTCGTATCGAAAGCGACGATAATGTATAACTTCAATAAGTATCTTCACTGCCCGCCGATGGATTATCTTCTGATGCTCCGCTTGAGCCGTGCAAAGGAAGAGCTTATGAATACCGACAAGAGCATAAAGGAGATATCCGAAAGCTGCGGTTTTTCGTCGCCGAACTATTTCAGCTTGATCTTCAAGCGTAAGGAGAATATGTCCCCCGGAAATTACAGAAAGTATCAGAATACGAAGAAATGAAATAATATGCAGAAAGAACAGGAACCCTGTATGGAAAAAAAGAAAAAGCCGCGGATAAGCGGCAGAGACTGGTATCTCATAATATCGCTTCTGGTGCTCGTCGCGCTTCTCGCCGTCGGCACCTTCACGCTCGGTCCGAAGCTTGTTGACGCCGCGCGCGATCCTCAAAAATTGCAACAGGAGCTTGGCGGAAACAACCCGAAAAGCTGGCTCATATTTATCGGAATACAGTTTTTGCAGGTCATCTTCGCGTTTATTCCGGGCGAATTTATTGAGATCGCGGCGGGATATATCTACGGTCCGTTTCTCGGAACGGTTCTGTGCCTCATCGGCGTTCTGCCCGCAACCTGCCTTATTTTCGGTCTTACAAAACTCCTCGGACGTAAATTCACGAAAATCACACTCGACGAAAAGGACTTAAAAAAATTCAGCTTCTTGAACGACGAAAAAAAGCTTACGACGACCCTTTTCCTGTTGTATCTTTTCCCCGGGACACCGAAGGACGTAATAACCTATTTTGCGGGAATTACGAAAATAAAGTTCCTTCCGTTTCTCTTAATAAGCGTATTTTGCCGAATTCCCTCGATCCTCACTTCAACCCTTGCAGGCGGAGCGCTCGGCGAAAACAAATTCATTCTCACACTCGTCATCTTCGGAGTAACGGGCATCACGGTGCTTTTCGGCTGGCTGATGTTCAAGAAGATCTCGGGCAAGAAAAATTCCTGACGTCATTATAAATACCCGAAAACGGCTTTTTTCGACAGGTCTATTGAAAAAGCAAATGAAATTTGGTAAAATTCAGTCATACGCATTAACGGAAATCCGTTTTTGCGCAACAGATCATTTCACCTCGACCCTCGTAAAGAGAGAAAGGCATCTATGAATTTTTTGGAATTTTGGGGGCAAATGACCGCCAATCCGCTGCTGTTCGTAGCAGTCGGGCTGACGCTCGGCGTAATACTCGTAAACGGTTGGACCGACGCCCCTAACGCGATCGCAACCTGCGTCGTTACGCGCTGTATGTCGCCGAGAGCGGCGATACTTATGGCTGCCGTGTTCAACTTCCTCGGCGTGTTCGTTATGACGAATATCAATAACAAAGTCGCGGTAACGATCACGGGTATGGTAAATTTCGGCGATAACGACGGCAAGACGGTAATCATCGTGCTATGCGCGGCGATGCTTGCGATAGTTATCTGGGCAACGCTTGCCTGGGCGTTCGGCATTCCGACGAGCGAGAGCCACGCGCTTATCGCAGGTCTTACGGGCGGCGCTATGGCTCTTAACGGATTTAAAGCGATAGTGTGGAGCGAATGGCTCAAGGTCATTTACGGTATCGCTATCTCCGTCCTGCTCGGCTTCGGTCTTGCCTGGCTGATCGGTAAGCTCGTTACGAAGATCTGCTACAAGATGAACAGACCCAAAACCGAGCCGTTCTTCAAGGGCGCTCAAATCACGGGTGCCGCGTCGATGGCGTTTATGCACGGCGCGCAGGACGGTCAGAAGTTTATGGGAATCATTCTGCTCTGCGTTTTCACGCTTCAGGGCGCAAGCGGCGGCGCAGGTTCCTTTGAGATCCCGATATGGCTTATGATACTCTGTTCGGTAGTCATGGGCGCGGGAACCGCAATAGGCGGTAAAAAGATAATAAAGTCGGTCGGTATGGATATGGTAAAGCTCGAAAAGTATCAGGGCTTCTCGGCGGATATCGCGTCGGCGATATCTCTCGTGTTCTGCTCGGTGTTCGGGCTTCCCGTTTCAACCACGCACGTTAAAACGACCTCAATAATGGGTGTCGGCGCCGTCAAGAGAGTGTCGGCGATAAACTTCGGAGTCGTAAAGGAAATGGTACTGACCTGGATACTTACCTTCCCCGGCTGCGGACTTCTTTCCTACGCGGTAACTAAAATCTTCTTGCTTATTTTCACTAACTGAAAGGGATCATAAAAATGGCTAAAGGCGATAAATTCTATTTTGACAATTTCGTATCAAGAACCGAGCTTTCCAAAAAGGCGGCAAGCTATCTTCTTACCTGCCTTGAAAACTACAACGCAGACAATATGCATACGATGCTCACCGAAATGCACGCCATCGAGCACAGCGCCGACGAGAAAAAGCACGAAATGAGCGACGCACTCGCAAGAGCGTTCGTCACACCCGTGGACAGAGAGGACCTTGACCTTATCAGTACCAATCTCGACGACGTAACCGATATAATCGAGGAGATCCTTCAGAAGTTCTATATTTACGACATAAAGACCGTCGAGCCGTCCGTTGTTGATTTTGCGAAGAACATCGTACGTTCGTGCGAGCTTCTCTGCGAGATAATGGGAGAGTTCGAGAACTTCAAAAAGTCCAAAAAGCTCCGCGCTCTTATAATCGAGCTTAACGACGTAGAAGAAGAATGTGACCGTCTGTACCTGTCCGCTATGCGTGACCTTACAAAGAAGTCGACAGACGTTCTTCTGACAGTCTCCTGGCGTAACATATTCGAGATATTCGAGTCCTGCGCAGATGCCTGCGAGCACGCAAGCGAATGCGTCGCTTCGGTTATAATGAAGAATACCTGATAAACAAGTAGGTTGAGCTTAAGAATAAGCTCAACCTACAATGAAATCAATTTGCAAAGCAAATTGGTGAAATACGACTGACGTCGTATGAAATAGGCATCGCCTATGAAGTATTTTCTCCGAAAATATTAAGGAATAAAAACGATCCGTTGTTTTCAACGGATCATTTTTACAGGGTAATATGCCCGCAGGGCATATTTCATATTGCGGTGCGACTTGTTCCGTGACAGGTCTGTAAAGACGAAAACACGGCGATAGATGAAAGCTATCGAACTGATAACCTGATAGGTGGAATGACAGGGTAACGCCTTGAAACGCCTACCTTGATACTCCGACAAGCAGTATAAGCGGAAACGCTAATTGTTTGAAGCTCGGTAAAGTCGGCAGAGAGACACCGTAATAATGGTCTCCATTATCGAAATCGGCTCAGAGGTGAGCTGTGTGTCCTATATGCCGGAGGTCTATAAAATCTCTATGATGAGAATGCTTTAATAGCTGACGAACTCTGCGAAGAAAAGGGTCTAAATGAATACTATGTAGAAATGCATATGACCGTAATTGGTAGTTGGTGTGGTTGAGTAAAAATCGCAGTTATGAAAATCCATAATGTGTTACAGGCACATTCAAGCCAACAGGCTCATAGCAGACATCTAAGGAGATATGCACAGATAAGGTTATTGGAACAAGGAAAGGTACAAGGTTTTCCAATGGAAGATATACAGACGAAGAATATAAGCTGTTTAACTTG
>CAZVVM010000013.1:0-29246 GCA_964630635.1 uncultured Ruminococcus sp.
GCGTCGCCAGACCCATTCGATTTCGCTACGCTCCACTCAGGGTGACGGCGACGCGTAGTCGAACCCGGAGGGCAACACGAAGTGTTGGGATCTCGACTTCGGACTACGTCCTGCGCTCAGAATGACAACGGGCGGACGAAGTCGAAACCCGAAGGGCGAATGGCAAAGCCATTCGGATCTCGCAGACCCCCACAACCCATCACAAGGAGAAATCAAATGACCGACCTCTGGCAGTATCTTAAAAATGCAGAAAAACCGATTGTCCTATACGGAACGGGCGACGGAGCCGACAAGATACTGAACGTAATGGCTGAAAAAGGAATAAAGGCAAGCGGAGTTTTTGCCTCCGACGGCTTCGTGCGTAAGCGCGTTTTCCGCGATATGCCGGTGCTTTCGTACAAGGAAGCGGTCAAGACCTTCGGCGATATGATAATTCTTATCGCGTTCGGCTCGTCGCTGCCTGACGTTATTGAAAATTTCGTCAAGCTTTCCGTTCTTCACGAGACCTACGTCCCCGACGTTCCCGTCGCGGGCGGCGAGCTTTTCGATATTGATTTTTACAATAAAAATCTGGATAAAATAAATGAAGCGCGAGCGCTTCTTTGCGACGACGCGTCGGTCAAGCTTTACGACAATATGATAATGGCGAAGCTGACGGGCAAAATTGAATACCTGCTCGACGGCTGCGAGAACGATGACGAAATACTCTCGTTTTTGTACGCCGAAAGCTTCCGTGTAACTCTTGACCTCGGTGCGTATAACGGCGATACGGCGCTGAAGCTCGTTGATTTTTGTCCGAAGCTCGAGACCGTCATCGCCGTCGAGCCCGACGAGAGAAACTTCAAAAAGCTTTGTATAAACACAGTCCCGACGAAAAAGGTCGAGCCGCACTTCGCCGCCGCGTGGGACAAGAGTGAAATTCTGACCTTCACAAAGGGCGGAGGACGCGGAATACACCGCCGCGGCGGAGAAAAAACGGTTGAAGTCGCAGGTGTTCGCCCCGAAAGCTTCCTTGACGGACGAAAGGTCGACTATATAAAAATTGACGTCGAGGGCGCGGAGCGACAGGCGATCGACGGTTGCAAAAACGCAATAAAGTCCTACCGTCCCGCACTTCGAATTGCCCTATACCACAAGAGCGCGGATATTTTTGAAATTCCGCTTTTGATCCATTCGCTCTGCCCCGATTATAAAATGTATATCAAGCGGACGATGTCCTTCCCCGCGTGGGATATTGACCTTATTGCGGTTATTTAAAACTCTGTTCGCCACATCATTTGTAGGGACCGGCAACCTCGGGAACCCCCCAAACTCGCGTTCGCTCGTTTCGGGGAACCCCTTACCTCGACGGTTCGCTACTCCCGCGCTCACTCTGTTGCAGACATTAAAACGCTTATCCACATATTTGTAGGGTGCGACGTCCTCGGCGCACCGCATCGAGACGATGTTACATTCCTTTTATACGGGTCGTCGAGCGCGCCGACCCCTACCAAGGAACGTTCAATCTACCTTTGGTAGGGGAGAGGCTTGCTCCTCCCGCACAAAAATGATGCATCGAGGCGTTATCTTGCCTTCCCCTTGGGGAAGGTGGATTTTTGCCGTAGGCAAAAAGACGGATGAGGTGTAGCCGTCGCAGACGGCGTTACTTTAACAATGTTACTTAACTTTTAACAACGGTTGCTTCGCAACCTACACCTCATCCGGTTTCGCTTTGCTCAACCACCTTCCCCTGAGGGGAAGGCAAACAACGTTCCGCGTCTCTTTGGTAGGGGAGGGGCTTGCTCCTCCCGCCGTAGCAAGAATGCACAACAACAGTAACGGGCGAACACAGTTCGCCCCTGCAAAAAACTCAAACACCACAATAAAGGATAACGCCATGCAAAAATTCAACGTAACGGGAATGTCCTGCGCCGCCTGCTCGGCGCGGGTCGAAAAGGCAGTTTCGCATCTTGACGGTGTAAAAACCTGCTCCGTCAACCTACTTACAAACAGTATGGTCGTCGAGGGCGAAGCCACCGAAAACGAAATAATAAAGGCAGTTGAGGACGCCGGCTACGGCGCATCGGCAGATAACGGAAAAGCACCCAAGAAAAAGAAAGAATCGGACGGCGGAGAAACGAAAAAAATTCTTCTCCGCCTGATATTCTCGATAGTTTTCCTCGCGGCTTTAATGTATATTTCAATGGGACGAATGGTAGGTCTGCCGCTTCCGTCCGCGCTTGAAGATAACCACCTCGCAAACGCCTTGACGCAGATGCTTCTGTCGCTTGCCGTAATGGTAATAAACCAGAAATTCTTCATAAGCGGCTTCAAGGGAATCATCAAGGGCGCACCGAATATGGACACACTCGTTTCGCTCGGCTCGGTCGCGGCGTTCGGATACAGCACCGCCATAGTGTATAAAATGACAGCATCACATTCTCACGCGCTTCTCCACGGACTTTATTTCGAGAGCGCGGCAATGATACTGACGCTCATAACCTTCGGAAAGCTTCTCGAAAGCCGCTCAAAGGGCAAAACGACGAGCGCCCTCAAGGGTCTTATGTCGCTCTCGCCCGAAACTGCAACCATAATCAAGGACGGCAAGGAAGTGACCGTGCCGATCTCGTCGCTTTCTGTCGGTGATATATTCACGGTCCGCCCGGGGCAGAATTTCCCTGCCGACGGCAGAGTTATCGAGGGTGTCAGCTCGGTAAACGAAGCGGCACTCACGGGCGAAAGCATACCCGCCGATAAAACGGTCGGCTCCCCCGTCTCCTCGGGTACCGTAAACCTCTCGGGCTACCTAAAATGCGAAGCAACGAAGGTCGGTCACGATACAGTCCTTCAGCAGATAATAAAAACCGTCTCTGACGCATCGGCATCAAAAGCGCCTATTGCACGTATCGCCGACAAGGTCTCGGGCATCTTCGTGCCGACCGTCATCGGAATCGCGCTCGTAACGATCGCCGTATGGCTTATCGCGGGTGAAAGCGTCGGCTTTGCCCTTGCACGCGGAATATCGGTGCTCGTCATAAGCTGTCCCTGCGCGCTCGGACTTGCAACCCCCGTTGCAATAATGGTAGGAAGCGGAGTCGGAGCTAAAAACGGAATACTCTTCAAGAGCGCATCAGCCCTTGAAGAAATAGGAAAAACCAAGGTCGTCATTCTCGACAAAACGGGAACGGTAACGAAGGGAACGCCGACAGTTTCCGACGTTATCCCGATAGGATGCGGTGAAAACGAGCTTCTGACGCTTGCGTATTCGGTCGAAACGGGAAGCGAGCATCCGCTTTCAAAGGCGATAACCTCCTTCGGCTCGAAAAACGGCATTTCTCCACTCCCTGTGGAAAGTTTCCGTGCGCTCGCGGGCAGCGGCGTTTCTGCAACCGTAAACGGCGAGACCGTCTACGGCGGAAAGCTCTCGATGGTCATCGAGCTTGCGCCCGTGAGCGATGAAACGAAAAAGCTTTCGGAAAAGCTCTCAAACGAGGGCAAAACGCCCCTATTCTTTGCCAAAAACGGCACGATCCTCGGCATCATTGCCGTCAGCGACGAGGTCAAGGAGGATTCCGCCGAGGCGATAAAAACGCTCCACGAAATGAAGATAAAGACCGTAATGCTGACGGGCGATAACGAAAGGACAGCACGCGCGATAGCCGATAAGGTCGGTATCGACGATGTGGTCGCAGGCGTAATGCCGAACGAAAAGGCAGATACTGTCAAGCGCTTGCGCGGTAACGGCAGGACCGCAATGGTCGGTGACGGCATAAACGACGCCCCCGCGCTCGTTGAAGCCGACGTCGGAATTGCGATCGGCGCAGGAAGCGACATCGCAATAGATTCGGCAGATGCCGTCCTTATGAAAAGCTCGCTCTCTGACGTTCCCGCAGCTATCAAGCTCGGCAAAAATACTCTCCGTAACATCAAGGAAAATCTTTTCTGGGCGTTCTTCTATAACGTGCTCGGAATCCCGCTCGCCGCAGGCGCCTTCATTCCGCTTACGGGCTGGGAAATGAACCCGATGATCGGCGCACTTGCTATGAGCTTGTCAAGCTTCTTCGTCGTAACGAACGCGCTCCGACTGAACCTTATCCCGATAAGGAAAAAGACCAAAGCCGCCGTTGTTCAGACGCCAATTCCCGAGCCGAAAAAGGACGAAAACACCAAGACCTACGAGGTTCACGGAATGATGTGCCACCACTGCGAAAACGCAGTCAAAACGGCGCTTGAAAATATCGACGGAATTTCCGAAGCTACCGCCGACCATACGCAAAATAAGGTCACGATCAGATTCACGTTCCCCGTCGACGACGAGATCATCATCAAGGCAATAACCGACGAGGGCTATGAAGTAAAATAACGAAAACGGACAACAGTAGTTGTCCGTTTTCGTTATTCACCGCTCTATCCGCCGCATCATAAAATTTCGCTATGTTCTTTGTAGGGTGCGACGTCCTCGACGCACCGTGCCTCGCCCTCTGGGAGAGGTGGCACGAAGTGCCGGTGGAATTGTCAAGAAAAGTGCAGTCAAAAAACTCAATAAATATTTTAAGGGATAAGACTATGCAATGTTACTTTACTTTTTACGGGTCGTCGAGGCGCCGACCCCTACCAATGGTACATCGGACGTTTCTCGGTAGGGGCTGGTGCCCACGACAGCCCGCACAAACCGATGTAACCCGCCTTCATTTTGAGCATTTACACATTCTTCCAAATATGATATAATATAAAAAACTCAATTTTTTTACAGCTTTTCCGTTTTTTGTCGACTTAATTTATGAAGGGTTCTTCAGACTACGAGACAAGGAGGTGCGATATGGGACTTCAAGCTTCAAAGACCATCGCAAGTGACGAAAGGATCATCGAGCTCTATTGGCAACGTGATGAGCAGGCAATCACTGAAACCGACGTAAAGTACAGAAGGCTTCTGCTTTCCGTCGCACAAAATATCGTTCACGACACCCAAGACAGCGAGGAATGTCTGAACGACACCTATTCAGGCGCGTGGAACTCAATTCCGCCTGCACGTCCGTCCTTGCTTCAAGCTTTCCTTGCAACGATTATGCGCCGAACGGCGATAGACTGCTACAAGGCAAGAAAGCGTCAGAAGCGCGTCGCGTCGGAAATGACCGTGTCATTATCCGAGCTTGAGGATTTCATATCGGAGGACGACGTGTATTCGGAAGCAGATGCAAGAGAGCTCGGACGCGTCATAAGCGATTTTATCCGTTCGCTTTCGGAAAGACGAATGTATATCTTCATGAGCAGATATTACGTAGCGCGCCCGATCAAGGAAATTGCGCGCCTGCTTTCTGTCAGTGAGTCGACGGTCAACAAGGAGATCGCGGCTATTAAGCATGAGCTTAAAGAAAAGCTGGAAAAGGAGGGCTATTCTCTGTGAAAGAAAATGAGTTTTTAGACGGCGTAAGTAATATAGATTCCGACATAGTCGAACGCTTCGTTTCGATGGATAATCGGCTCAAAAAACAAACACGCCCCAGAAGCATTTGGGTTCGCGTCGGCGCGCTTGCCGCGTGCTTCGCGCTCATCGCAAGCGTGATACTGTCGGTTGTTTCAACCATAATTCCGACCTGGAACTCCGCGCATTATTCGGCTTCGGATGTTGCAAAGTTGTCTCCCGGGTATAAGGCGTTGGGTGGCACAAACGCATATGAAACGATGTATGTGCCAGACGAGAAATATTTGTATATTAATGAAATACCCAACAGCAAATATTTGCCGATATACAAATACGGAGACGGCGCAAAGTCAAGCAAGAAGGAATTAAAAAAGTTTTTTAACGGATTTATTACCGAGCTGTCCAAATCACTCGGCGTTGATGCACCAACGTACAGCATAAAAAAAGATAGTGAAGACAATGAATTATACATGCTTGGGGAAGATATGGGCAAATATAGCTTCTCTTTATGGCAAGATAAAACGCATAATCAGTTTTGGTTCTACAATTATTACGGCGACGACAATGACTGTGAGATCGTTTTGGACGGCGAAACGGTACAAATTGACCAGCGCTTGAGCGACGAGGAGATTTTAGAATCTCTGGATTATATAAAAAATAAGCTGTTCGACATTTTCGGCGTATCTTTTAAGGATGCAAAAATAGTACGGACTTTTGGTGGCAGTTTAACGTACGGTGCTGAATGGATATATATATATTTCTATAACGAAGATGCTCATCCACTGAACAAATATATGACAAAGCCCGTTTCCGATTGCATTCAAATAACGTTTGACAATTATAAAAACTCATCAAACGACATCGTGAGTGACAGTATTTTAACTGATGCCTGCATCTACTATTTCAAAAACAGAGTTGCGGTTTCAACAACGTACGACCACATCGCAAATGCCAAGCGAATATCTCTTGAAGAGGCAGAAAAGCTTTTGTATAAGGGTTACGTATTCGGCGGACACTCCTGTCCGCTGTGTATGGCGACGCAGGACAAGGTCAGCTTTGAAGAATATGACTATGTCGACATCGAATATCTTTCAAATCCCGACTACACGTCTATAGCAATACCGTTCTATGCCTTTTACAAAAAAACTTTTACCTACCCCTCAAACGGCCAGCGGATTATCACCTACGCCAAGACCTACGTTCCCGCGATACAGGTCTACGGATACGAGGAATATTTCGAAAACCAGGCGGCAAATCACAGATAAAGTTAAACAGCTCCACCCGATTGGGTGGAGCTGTATTTTTATACCAAAAATGCACTGTAACCGGCGTTTATGAGACCGTTTTGTGCCGATTTTGCGTCGTTTTCGGTATCAAAAAGTCCGAAAACTGCCGAGCCGGAGCCGGACATCAAGGTTCCGATCGCGCCGTTTTCTGTGAAGCAATTTTTGACCGCTTGACAGGTCGGGAGCGTATCCTCAAAGCGGTTATAGAGGTGCTTGCCGATCTCATTGAAGTCACCGTTTTCCATCGCCGTGCGGAGCGCCGTAATATCACCGTGTGCGCTCGGGGGCGTACCGTCTATTATCCGATACGCCTCGGGGGTCGACACCTTACCGACACCGCCGCTTATCACGATATGACATTCCGGTAGTGACGGGAACGGGGTCATTATCTCGCCGATGCCCTCGCACAAGCGGGTTCCGCCGACAACGCAGAACGGCACGTCGGCACCTATCCTCGCGCCGATCTTGCAAAGCTCCTCGGTCGTGAAGACGTTATCGTAAAGTCGGTTAAGTGCGCGCAGGACTGCCGCCGCATCCGAGCTTCCGCCGCCGAGCCCTGCTTCACGCGGCAGGTGCTTTTCAAGCTCTATAAAGCAACCGTCGCCGCTTCCGAGAGCGCAGAAGAAAGCGTTCGCGGCTTTTAGGCAGAGGTTGTCCTCGCCTACGGTCAAGGTCGGGTCGGAGCAGGTCATTCTTCTGCCGACTGCCTTGCGTACCGTCACCGTGTCGCAAAAGCTCTCGCTTTTGACCTCGGTCATAACGCTCAAAATATTATGATACCCGTCCTCGCGCTTCCCAAGCACGTCAAGGTACAGGTTGATTTTAGCATACGCCTTTTCAGTTATCATCTCGTCTATCACAGTATTCCCGCCTTTTCAAGCAGTCCTATGAGATATACGAAAAGCGGCACGAAGGCAAGCGCGGGCAGAAAATCCGCGACCTTAATTTTCGTTATCTTCATAAGATTCAGTCCGATAAGCGCGACCATAAGCGAACCCGTACAGGTCAGCTCCGCTATCAGCGTTTCGGTCATTATCGGGCTTATATATTCGGCAAGGAGCGCAAGCCCGCCCTGAAACACGAAAACGAACACCGACGAAAGGAGAACTCCGATTCCGAAAGTTGATGCCAGCACCGTTGACGATACGAGGTCGAGGATCGACTTCGTATAAAGCATCGCATTGTCTCCGAAGCCCGCGTTGAGCGAGCCGACTATCGTCATCGCGCCGACGCAGAATATAAGGCATCCGTTGACCGCGCCCTCGGCAAGCGAAATTTCGCTTTTACCGTTTTTGCGGAACTTCTTTTCGATATTGTCCCCAAGCTTGTGGATTCCGTCGTCTACACGGAGAAGCGAGCCGACAGCCGCGCCGAACGCGACCGACAGAATGAGGACGAGCGGATTTTTACCGCCGAGCATTCCGCTGACACCTATATAAACGGTACACATTCCGAGTCCGATCATAACGGTATCGGTCACTCTTTTCGAAAGTCCCTTTTTGAGCAGACACCCGAGGATGCTTCCTATAATTACGGTCAGGGTATTGAACAGTACGCCCTGCATGATATCATCTCTTTTCTTTACATACCGAACGCTCGGTAATATCTTTTCATAACCGCTTCTGCGGTAGTTTGTTCACGGTATATTTGCGGGCAACCAATGGTCGCCACTACAAGAAATTCCAAACGTCCTCGTAGGGGCGACCTCGGAACCCCAAAAACTCGCTTCGCTCATTTTCGGGAACCCTTGCCTGTGTTCGCCCGCAAAAAAACAATGTTACTTCCATTTGTAAACGGCGGCGTTGCCGCCTACACCTCATCCGTCCGAGGTTTACCTCTTAGCACCATTCCCCAAGGGGAAGGCAAGACAACGTTCACTCTACCATTGGTAGGGGAGGGGCTTGCTCCTCCCGCAAACAAACGATGTTGCATCACATTGAAACGGTGCGTCGAGGCAAGGGGTTCCCCGAAGCGAATTGGAATGAGCTTTGGGGGTTCCCGAGGTTGTCGCACCCTACAAATTAACGTTCAATATACCTTCGTAGGGCGGGGGCTTGCTCCCGCCGTGTAAAAACAATATTACGTTCCTTTTTAACGGGTCGTCGAGGTTTCAATGCCCTCTCGGGCACTCCGTGCCACCTCTCCCGAAGGGCGAGGCACACGGTTGCTTCGCAACCTACACCTCGGGAACCCCCAAAACTCGCGTTCGCTCGTTTCGGGGAACCCCGTTCACCTCATCCACCGCAGACGCAGCGTCTGCGGTCCCCCTGTCTCGCTGCGGCTCGGTCACGCCGCGGCTCTGACTGCCACCGGCAGTCATTCACTACCGCGTCGCCGCTTCGCTACCCAAGGGGAAGGCAAACAACGTTCCGCGTCTTTTTGCAAGAGGGGGCTTGCTCGCCCTCATTTAATCCGAGATATGCTTACTGATAAAACGCGTTATGAAGCTCGTTAATGAGAGATGCGAGCTTATTTACGTACTTATTTACGGTATCATTACTCGTCATATCCGACATAAACACGAGGACGTAGGGATGTTCGCCGTCAACGACTGCCATATCGTGATACGCGCCGTCTGCCCAGCCGCTTCCGTGTATAACGTCGCTTCCCACGATGCCGGGGGTTATCATCACGTTATGAACGCCCTTTTTCATCGCGTCCTTCAGCATATCGGCGTAATACGCGTCGCTTTCGCAGAAGGCGTACGCCTGCTTCATAATCAGCGCAAGGTCGGTTGCCGTCGCCTGCGACGGGTCGGTCTTCATCGTCGTCGTTCCGATGTTCGCAAGCAGATTTTTGCGGAGCGAGGTACCGTAGACCTTCATCAGTTCATTTTCCGCAACCGCGTCGCCGTATTTTAAGTACGCTTCAAAAAGCTCCTTATGGGTATACTCGGTGCCGTACTCGCTGTCCTTGATTATTCCCGAGCCGCTTACCGCCTTATCCTCGGTGTAGGTGAAAATACAGGAAAGGTCGTATTTGAATTTATAGGTCGGAAAGCCGTCTGACGTACCGTGTGTCGCCTCGTATTCGGCAAGCTTCTTTTCGTAATCTGCCATTTCGTTCGACGCCGCGATAAGCACCGACAGCGCAAACGGGGTGCGCAGACATCCTGCCGACGGATATTTTGCGCTTTCGTTTATTTTAAGCGTATATCCCCTGCCGAGGTCCTCGTAATAGAGCGATATTTTCGCGCCGTCGACCGCGGGATTTTCGAGCAGAGCATATATCTCCTTCAGTATTTCGTACTGCTTATTTACGTCCGAGCCGTAGGTTTTCGTGACCGCCGATATTTGGTTATTAAGAACGGTGATCTCGTTTTCCTTCGCTTTAAGCTCGGCTTTCAGCTCGGTGAGCTGTGAATTGAGCTTTTTATACATCTCGTCGGAATTGCCTATCGAGCTTTTAAGCTCGTTAAGCTCGGTCTCGGTCTGCCATATTTTTGCCTCAAGCTCGCTTTTGCTTTTTTCCGCAAGCTCGATGCGGTTATTTATATCGGAAAGCTTTGCGTTAAGCTCGTTTTTCTTCTTTTCAAGGTCGGAAAGCTCGATCTCGGTATTGGTTCGATAGCGCGAATACTCGTCCTCCGTCTTCGACAGCATTCCCATAAGCACCGCCGCGAGTATCGCCGTCGCCAAAAAGAGTGCCGCCATCGCGGCAGAAAGTGCGTACGCCGCTTTTTCGTGTACCGTCAGGTTCTTCATAACTTCCCCTAAAAAGAAAAATACTGTATTACATAGTAATACAGTATCATTATAGCTCATTTGCCGTCGAAAATCAATAGTTATCTGTCGTTAAAGAAAATAACTTCATCGGGCAGATAGTATCCGAGCTTCTCTCTTGCGATGCGCATAACGTATTCGTCGTCCATCGGATGCTCAAGCTCTTCCTTCAAGCGTTCTATCTGCTCCTCGTATTCCTCTTTTTGAGCGCGAAGCTCGGCTTCGGTCGCGCGCAGACTGTTATACTCGGTGCGTAGGCGAATGATATTGACCGCGCAGAAGCAGATGACGACGAGGATCGTCAGCTTTATGAAGAAATTAAGCCGTGCACTCTTTTTCATTTTAACAGTCCTTTCTTTTTGTTTTATGTAAGCGGCATTTCGCCAAATGCCTCCCTCCGGGAGGGAGGTGGATTTTTGCCAAAGGCAAAAAGACGGAAGGAGCCCGCGACAATGAGAAATCTTATCGAGTTGCCCATCTCATCAGGGGCGGCTCCCATAATATTTGTTATTGAACACTACTCGCCCGATGGCTCCCTCACCCGACTGCGTCGGGAGTTCCCTCCCGGAGGGAGCCCGTCCTCTCCTCCGATTTTCGAGTGCAGAACCGTTGCTTTATGTCTTCGGCATTTCGCCGTAATTTTCTTCGTTAGTTTTTTAATACGTGACCGCGCGGGCTTAACAAGCTTTCGTTTTATAAAGGAAAGCGCCCTTGCTATCAGGTTGATTATTTTGTCGGAAAGCTTCATAATGAGCCGACCGACGGTTTTTTGCCACAGGTAAAACCCCAGAGCGCAGGAAGCGTACGCGTACCAGCGCGGGATTCCGAAGTACAGCTTATACGTTACGAGGATCATACACACTGCGGCAAAAAGGCAGAATACAATATCCTCGAAGAGCGTCAAAACAAAATCGAGCCGCTTTTTACCCGCTCTGCGCGCCGCCTTTCGTCTTATTCGAAAAACGTCGTATATCGCGCCGAACACGATTCCGAGAAGAAACGAAAAGACAAGAAAAGGGAGAAACGCCTCCCTCGAAATCTCAAAAAGTATCATCGTCCCCTTCGTCCCCTGCTCTTTTGAGCGTCGGAGAAGTAGAGCCCGTTTATTTTTCCCTCAAAGGAGATATTCCCGTGTCCGAGGTCGAGCATTGTCACGTGAAGCCCCTCGCCGTCAACGGCAAGCATACCGTTTTCGGTCTTTATCAGCGCGTGTTCCTCGTCAAAGGATACGACGTCGAGCACGCCCGATAATTCGAGCTTCTCTCTGTCGGTCAATATAAGCTTTTTATGCTCGTTTATGCTTTTTTCGTTACCTGTCATAAGCCGCCTCCCATCAGATATCACTAAAATATATGACAAGGAAGGCGGCATTATGATTTCGGTTATTGAATTACCTCATAGAGGGACGAAGCATCCGCTTTTGCGGTATGCTCCTTTACGTCAAGCACCTTTACCTTGAGCGAACGCTCGCCGAAGGAGATCTCGATAATATCGTTCAACTTAACGTCGTACGACGCCTTTGCGCTTTTGCCGTTTACCGACACTCTTGCGTTATCGCAGGCATCGTTTGCAACGGTGCGGCGCTTGATAAGGCGCGAGACCTTAAGATACTTGTCCAGACGCATAATTATTTAACCTGGTTCTTAAGAGCTGCGCCTGCGGTAAATACGGGGCGCTTAGCTGCTGCGATCTTGATAGCTTCGCCGGTGAAGGGGTTACGGCCGTCTCTTGCTGCTCTTTCCTTAACTTCGAAGGTACCGAAGCCGATAAGCTGAACCTTGTTGCCTGCTGCGAGCTCGTCTGCTACAGTACCGAGTACTGCCGCTACTGCTGCTTCTGCGTCCTTCTTCTTAAGTCCGGTCTTTGCCGCTACTGCTGCGATAAGTTCTGTCTTGTTCATAATAAACCTCATATTCTCCGTCGGATAAAATTTTTATCGGCATCACCGCCGACGGCCGTGAAATGCCTTTTATGGAATACTGTGTATATTTTACCACATTTCTTCCTATATATCAAGGGGTTTATACGATTTTTTTACATCAGTTGAGCTTAACCGAAACGCCGCGTGCCGAGTCGTTCGTGAGTACGAGACGGAACGGCATATTCTTCGTTTCAAGCACCGCGTTTATTGCCTCTACTGCGCTATCGACAGTCGTCTCTCCCTTGATCTCCGACGCAGCTTTGTTTGACGAGGTTTCACCGACGCCGTATTTTGCGCTGCCGCTCTTCTTCCAATAGTTGGTGCTTGACTCAACGAAGTCGGGAATCATATAAGCAACTCCGCCCGCACCGTTGTTATTCGCAGATACCGAGCCGAGGTTAAGACATCCGACGACGGATCCGTTAGTCGCGCTGCAAAGGATTCCGCCCGCACCTCCGTATTCGGTATTGGTGCATTTAACCGTTCCGTAGTTTACGCAGCCGACGACGTTGCCCCAGCTCTGTCCTACGATACCGCCTGCCGTATTCTCGGTAGCGGTTACCGTCGCATAGTTTACACAGCCGATGATGTCTCCGCCGTTCGTAGCGGCGATGGCACCAACCTGTAATGCGCCTATGACTTCGCCGTCAACACTGCATCCGCTTATCACGGCACCCTTCGGCACCCACACGCAGATCACGGCTACGCTTGCGCTTTCATTCGTGGACTTAATATAAGCATCAACGAAGTGAAGGTCGGTTACGGTAGAAACGTCCTGCTTCATACTGTATAGGAAGCCGATGGAATATCCAATATTATTGACGTATTCGGGATCTACGAGGCGAAGCCCCTTGATCTTATGACCGTTACCGTAAATGTGCGTTTCGAGCTCTATGGGCGTCCAATTGCTCTTGCCGTCCGCAGGAGCGGTCATCGTTATATCGTCGGTAAGATAAAGCCCGAAGCTCTTATGAACGGTGCTCCAATAATTGAGTCCGTTTTCATTGAACACAGCTATCTTATCTTTAAGAATGACGTAGCCGGGAAGAACTTCCTTGCCGTTGAATTCGTCACCGACCGTCTCTACGTTATGAAGATTGATAACGAGGTCTCCGCTGTCACCGCTCAAGCCCTCGGCAACGGCTTTCGTCTGCTCGGGAGTCAGAGCGCCGTAAATATGGATACGCTTTACGCCCTTGCCCATCACCATCTCCATACCGCCCTTTATCTGCTCGGGGGTATTTTTATCCACGTTGAAGAATGAGATCTCTTCAGAGTGTGCATTTGCCATAGGGATACCGCAATACTTGCAGGCAAAGCCGTTGTCCATATTATCGTGGTCTGCCTTTTCAAAATAGACCTTATTCGAGGAAAGTGCCTTTTTGCCGTTTTCATCCGCGAACAGTTTTCCGCACTTTTCACACTTATAGTGTACGGCGTTGCCTCCTTCCTGACAGGTCGGCATCTTATACTCAACCAGCGAAAGCTCGTGGTCGCAGGATGAGGCGCCAAAGGCACCATCCTCGCCGCACGAGCAAAGAATGGCTGTCAGGGAAAGCGCCAAGAATAAAAAGATAATCCGCTTTTTCATTTTATGCCTCCCAATATAATTTTTTATGTGAATTTCACATCATCATATTCATAAGACGGTCGTTGAATTCCTTTGCGGTATCGTAGCCCATCTTCTTCTGACGGTTGTTCATCGCCGCGATCTCCAGAATGACCGCGAGGTTTCGTCCGGGGCGGACGGGAATGACCGTCGTCGGCACCTTGATGCCCATAATGTCGGTATATTCCGATTCAAGACCGAAGCGGTCGTACATCTTGCCCTGCACCCACGGCTCGAGGTTGATAAGCATATCTATCTTCTCGGTATCCTTGACTGCACCCATACCGAATATGCGCTTGATATCAACGATACCGATTCCGCGAAGCTCGACGTAGTGGCGTATAAGCTCGGGAGCGGAGCCGACGAGCGCCTTTGCCGAGACCTTCTTAATCTCGACCGCGTCGTCTGCTATAAGACGGTGTCCGCGCTTGACGAGCTCGATCGCCGTTTCGCTCTTACCTACTCCGCTGTCGCCGAGGATAAGTATACCCTCGCCGTAGACCTCGACCAGAACCCCGTGGCGCGTGATACGCGGTGCCAAGCTAACGCAGAGAGACGCGATAAGCGCCGCCATAAATTCCGAGGTCTTCTGCTGTGTGCGCAGGATCGGAACGCCGTAACGGTTTGCCGACGCTATCATTTCGTCGGGAACGGGCAGATCGGTCGAAAATACCACCGCTACGGGGTTTTTCGAGAAGAAATTATCGAACACCTCGGTCTTTTTTTCGTCGGGAATATGACCTATGTAGTCGTGTTCGCTGATACCTATGATCTGTATTCTTCCCGGCTCAAAGTAGCCGAAATGACCTGCAAGCGCAAGTCCCGGGCGGTTTACCTCGCTTCTTTGAATAAGACGCTCACGGTCGACGGGCGAGGTTATTTCCTCGAGCTGAAATTCGTCGATTATCTGTCCGAGAGTAACGGAATAAGTAAGTTTGGAGTCCATAATGAGTTCCTTTCCTTTATTGAAGAGAGTTGTAGTTATGCGTCATCCTGAGCGGAGTCCGCCCGAGATTCCGCCTTTGCTTACGCTTCGGCGCGGCTACGCCGTTCGACTTCGCTACGCTACGCTCAGAATGACAGCGGGCGGACGCAGTCGATTGGATCTCGCCGAACAATATTTTTCGCTATTTCACTTGCTTCGGCAGGTTTTTCGGATCATTTACAACGTACGCCGAGTAATTTGAGCTGAACGTCACGTAGCCCGGCTTTGATGCGGGGGGCTTTTTGATGTTCTTTATGCGTGTATAATCGACCGTTACGCGCTGTCCAAGTGGCGCCTTTGAATAGACTGCCGCGACGGTTGCCGCTTCGGTGAAGTCGAGGGCGTCGGGCTCCGCTCCGTCGCAAAGAAGCACGACGTGCGAACCGGGATAATCCTTGATATGGAACCAGATGTCACCCTTGCCAGCAATTTTGTGCGTAATATAGTCGTTTTGCGCGTTATTCTTTCCGCAAAGCACCTTCCAGCCGCCGCTCGTACGGAAGACAAGCGGCTTCGGGGCTGTCATTTTCGCCGCCGTGTAGTTTTTCATTCGGCTTGCGTAGCCCGATTCGTAAAGCTCTTTTCGGATCTCGTTCAGGTCGTTTTCGGTTTCCGCGCGCGTAAGGGAATCAAAGACGGTGTCGAGGTATTTTAGCTCCTCGCGTCCTTTATCTATCTGCTCGCGGAGATGCGTTTCGGCAGACTTGCATTTATTATATTTCTTATAGTATCTCTGCGCGTTTTGCGAAGGGGAGAGTCGGCTGTCGAGGGTGAGGACGACCTGCGGACAGGATTCGTCGTAATAATCGGTTACCGTTACCTCCGTCATTCCGCGCTTGAGCAGGTATATGTTTGCCGTTATGAGGTCACCGTTGCGCTTATATAGCTCCTTATCCGCGCAGGACGACAGCTCGTCCTCCTGGAGCGAGATTCTTTTCGTCAGTCGGCTTTCGGCGTTGGTCAGCAGCTTGAGAATGTCCGACGCGCGCTGTTTTATTCTTTCGTTTCGGCTTCTCTCGGCAAAAAATCCGTCGATGAGCGACGAGAAGCTTTCACATTCCTCTATTATTCCGCCGTTTTCATATTGATATATCGGCATAAAGGAATATTCAAGCGGTCTGCCATCGGGTGATTTGATAAGCGTCGGGATAAAGTCGCGCTCTTCTATTCTGCGCGTAAGGTCGAAAAACTCGTTACAGAGCTTTTCGTTTGAGCCGTTTGCCCTAAAGGAAAGCTCGCGGCAGATGAGGGGCGATAGTCCGAGGTATCGGTTCTGCAAATGCTTCGCGTGTGTCAAGCCGCTTTCGATAAGCGAATCCATAAAGCGTTCCGCGGTTTCGTTCAGGGGCGATATTTTGCCCTCTTGAGGGGGCGGAAGCTCGTAAGTTATTCCCGTGATAAGGGGGCGCTTCACGCCTGCCGACAGGTCGGTCAAGTGAAGCGCCGAAACGACCTTTTTGCTTCCGTCGCAGAACACCAAGTTACTGAATTTGCCCATCAGCTCTGCGTATATATATTTATTTGAGAGGTAGCCAAGCTCGTCGCGGCTCTCGAAGGTTATTTCGATAACGCGCTCAAAGCCGAGCTGCTTTATTTCTGCTATTCTCGCCGAGCTTAAATGCTTACGGAGAAGCATACAGAACATCGGCGGTGTTTTCGGGTTTTCAAATTCGTTCTCGGTGAGAGAGATACGCGGGCTCGTCGTTCCGCAGTCGATAAGCAGACGGCGGTTTTGCGCTCCCTCTCCCACTCTTTCGCGGTCGAGGCGCAGATTTAATATAAGCGAGTCGCGCGAGGGCTGAAACAGCTTTTCAACTCTTGCGCCTACGCACAGATCTTCAAGCTCGCACGCTATCGCCGAGGTGAATGCGGCGTCAAATGCCATTTTTTACTCCTGGTTGTGAAAATTAATTGGGGACACACTGTTCGCGCGTTTCAAACGGTGTTTCTATGCTTTGGCATACGGTTGCTTCGCAACCTACACCTCATCCGGCGGCTTCGCCGCCACCTTCTCCCGCTGGAGAAGGCAAGACAACGTTCCGCATCTCCTTGGTAGGGGAGGGGCTTGCTCCTCCCGCGCAAAAACTGTGTTACATTCCTTTGGAACGGGTCGTCGTGGGCACCGACCCCTACCGAGAAACGTTCAATATATCTTTGTAGGGGAGGGGTTTGCTCGGAACCCCCCAAAGCTCATTGCATTCGCTTCGGGGAACCCCACGCGCTCCTCCCGCCAATCGGGCGATTCGTGAATCGCCCCTACAAGACAATTCCAAACGTTTCCGTAGGGGCGAACTGCGTTCGCCCGCGCAAAAACTGTGTTTCTTTACTCCTGTTTATGTGCGAAAATGTTGAGGACAAAGCGGTCGAGCTTAAAGCCGATCCTTTCGGCTAACCGTATTGACACTGCGTTTTCATTGTCTACCGTATACTCGACCGTCATTCCCGTGTCGAGCAGGTAATACGTGAGCGCGGCGACGTTCGATGCGCCGTAGCCGTTGTTTTTATACTCCTCTGCGGTCTCAACACCGATATTGACGACGTTTTCGTCCTCGCGGTAGGGATTTTCCGACGCGATAGAGACGATCGTTCCGTTAGTAAGTGTTGCAAATGCAAGGCATCCCGCTTCAAGAGCGTCGACGTCAATGTCGATCAAGCTTTCGTATTCGCCCTCGGGAACAAGCGCCTCGGACGAATCGAGGATAAGCGTTTTATTCACGTCCTCGCGGCGCGTCATTTTATAGATACGGTTCTTGCCGTAGCTTATTTCGTAGCCGTTTTCCTCGACCGTTTTTTCGATAAGAGAAATCAGTCGGTCTATCGTTTCCGTGCTTGCAAGCTCGTTCTCGGTCATTCCGTCAATAAAATCTACCTTGTCGGAAATTTCTTCGCAGACGGTCGCGGTAAGGGTGCCGTCCTTCAACACGATACTGACGGGCCAAAGGACACCATAGTCCTCCGCTATCTCGGCGGCGAGACTGTTTTCTTTAATTATCTTCATATCTGTCCGAGCATTTTACCGATGCCGCGGATAACTGCGTTTTCGGGCTCGGGTGCGACCTCTATCGGTATCAGCATAAGGGGAGCGAGCGCGTTCGGGAGTCCTTTAAGAGCGGCGCTTCCGCCCGTGAGAATTATCTTATCCGGCTGGTTTTCAAGCGGATGTATCATATCGGAAATGGCGTCCGCGAGGTTTTCAAAGACGCTTTCACAGGACGCAGACACCTCGCCCTCGGTCACCGTCAGCTTTTTCGGCAGACCCATTCCCGGGCGTATAACGTCGGCTTCAAGCGTCTTATCTCCGACGCCCGAAAGCGATGCGAGCCCGATCTTCAAGCGCTCCGCCTCGCTCTGCGACGGGCGGTAACGGCGGTTCTTTATAAAGCCCGCAATTATTGCGCGGTCAAAGGCGTTGCCCGCAAAAGCATTGCTTGCAGATGCAACCTGCTCGCCTCTGCGGTAGCAAGCCATATCGGTCACCGAAGCTCCGATGTTGATAACGGCAGAATCTGCCACGTCCAAAACTCCGCATCCCTGTGCCGCCGCATAAACGGGGTCGATCACCGACACCGAGCCGGCACCTGCTTTGCCAAGCGCCTTGACGTAAACGCTCTCGGTCTCGTCGTCGTGTGCGCCCGAGAAGGACACGAGCATAGAGGCGCCTCTCATTTTGAGGCGCTTGATAACGTAGGAAAAATATGCCGTTACGTACTGCGCCTCGGGCGTCATTTCGCCCGAAAAGGGACGGACGAGCTTTACGCTTCCCGGTACTCTTTCATTTATCTCGATCGCACCGTCGCCGCAAGCAACGACGCTTCCGTCCGACACGCTGACGGCAATGAGCGCCGCCTCGGAATAGACGGTATCGTTTCCGTCGAGCATTATTCTAACTTTACTGTAACCGATGTCGGCTCCAAATTTTTTAGCCATTGTTTTTCTCCTTGGTGGGGTTTTTGCCTCCCTCCGGGAGGGAGGTGGATTTTTGCGAAGCAAAAAGACGAAGGGAGCCCGCGATGAAATGTATTATAGAGAGTCGCCCGTCTCATCAGGGCGGTTCCATAAATATCTATTATTGAGCGTTTCTCGCCCGATGGCTCCTCCACCGGGCTTCGCCCGGAGCCCCCTCCCAGAGGGGGCCTTATGTATTCAATACTTCACCGATCTGCCTACGCCGAGGCAGATGACGTCAAGCGCGCCTGCTTCAAGGAGCAGGTCGGAGCATATCTTGACGGTTGCGCCGCTTGTGATTATATCGTCGACAAGGACGATTCTTTTTCCTTTTATCTTTTCCTCTGCGCCTATACGAAGGGAAAACCGCGATCTTGCGTATATATCTCTTTCTGTGTATTCGAGCGACTTTTGTTCCTTCGCGCCGCGGCAGATAAAGAGATTCTCTATCCCGAACCTCATTCTGTCCGAGAGCGACTTGGCAAGAATTTTTGCCTGATCTACACCTTCGAGGCGAACCTTAGTAGGCGAACGCGGAACGTAGGTTATTATATAGCCGTTTTCGATCCCGTTTGCCTTGAGCGCTTCCGCCATTTTGTCCGTCAGGTGTGAAACGAGCGCTTTGTTATTTGAGGTCTTCATTTTGAGAAGCATCTCGCGCGACACACCGTCGGTCTTATACGGGATCGCGTATATCATTTTTTCGTTTACGAGATATTTGGAGTCGCAACGGCATTTTTCGTGCGGATTTCCGCAGGAAAGGCAACCGTCCGCAAGCTCTTTTTCGTATTCGGCTTTGCAGTCGTGGCAGAGGATACCGTTTTTGATTATCTTTTTGCAACGAATGCAGACCGTCGGGAATATGAGTGAAAGGAATTTGTTTAGCAAATTGGTTTATCCTTAACGTAATAATGTTTTAAAGAAGTTGCTTGTAGGGCGGGGGCTTGCTCCCGCCGTTCCAAAACAATGTTACTTTTCTTTGGAACACCTCATCCACCGCGGACGCAACGTCCGCGGTCCTCCTTCCCCTGAGGGGAAGGCAAGACGATGTGGCGAATCTTCTATAAGTAAAGAAAATTTTAATACGTCTTTATCAAAAAGCAAAGACCTGTGTACCGTCTGACCTGTCGGTCGTTGTTTATCATATTATAGACCGTATTCTCACTTCCTACCGCTACTGCCATATCCTTTGCTCTCGTTACTGCCGTATAGAGCAGGTTTCTTGTGAGCAGGCGGGGGGAAAAGTCGGAAAGCGCAAGCACGACGGTGCCGTACTCGCTTCCCTGGCTTTTATGTATCGTTATCGCGTAGGCAAGCTCAAGCTCGTCTGCCTGCGAAAAATCGTATATGATACGTCTGTCGTCGCTTACGACGGTTATTGTTTCTTCCTTTAAGTCGATGTCGGTTATGATACCGATGTCTCCGTTGAAAACGCCGACGCCCTCAACGCCGTTCTTTTCCCAGACAGCGTCGTAATTATTCTTCGTCTGCATCACCTTATCGCCGACGCGGAAAATTCTTTCGCGGAACTTCTTTTCCGCTTTATTTTTGCTCGGCGGATTGAGACGCGCCTGAAGAATTATATTCAGGTTATCGGTACCCGATGCGCCCTTATGAGTCGGCGTTATGACCTGAATATTACCGAGGATCTCCTCGCCGTATTTCTTCGGCAGGCGCTCCGTTACGAGCGAAGCGACTGTCTCTGCGATCTCGTTACTGCCGATTCTGCGCAGGAAGAAGAAGTCGCTGTCAGTACTCTTTATATCTATCATTTCGCCGCGGTTTATCGCGTGCGCGTTACGGACTATGAGACTGCTTTGCGCCTGGCGGAAAATTTCGGTAAGGGCGACCGACGAATACTTTTCGCTTTCGATAATATCGAAAAGCACCGTTCCCGCGCCGACCGACGGAAGCTGATCCGCATCCCCTACGAGTATCAATCTCGCGCCGGGCTTTATGGCTTTGAGAAGCGCCTCGAAAAGGAGAGTATCGACCATCGACGCCTCGTCTACAATTATTACGTCCTCGTCGAGCTGATCGTGCTCGTCGCGGCGGAATGACGGCTTATCGTCGCCCGAAAACTCGGTTTCGAGCAGGCGGTGAACCGTTTTCGCGTCGCGCGAGGTCGTCTCCGACATTCTCTTTGCCGCTCTGCCCGTAGGCGCGGAGAGCGCAATTCTCATTCCCATCTTTTCAAAGACGGCGATCAGCGCGCGGATGACGGTCGTTTTACCCGTTCCGGGTCCTCCCGTCAGCGCCATAACGCCGCTTTCCATCGCGTCGAGTATCGCTTTTCTCTGCATTGATGCATAGGTTATGTCAAGCTCGATCTCTAACATATCGACGAATCTGTCGGCGTCGCGCAGCGACACTCTTTCACAGAGCTTATCGAGCTGGTTGAGCTTCGCCGCAATATAGCGCTCGGCTTCAAAATAATCCTTAAGATATATTACCTCTCGTCCGCCGAATTTCACGCTTACTGCCGTGCCGTCGGAAAGCAAGTTCTCAAGCGCCGCTTCAATTCCGCTTTCGTCGCCGTCCAACATACTGCACGCGGCGGGAATAAGCTTATCGCGGGGGATAAAGGTATGTCCGTTCTGGTTTGCGCTGTACGAGAGAAAATATATGATTCCTGCGCGCAGGCGGTCGGGGCTGTTCTTCGGCGAGCCGAGCGACGCCGCTATTCTGTCTGCGGTCTCAAAGCCGATGCCGTGTATACATTCACAGAGCTTATACGGATTTGCCTTGATGACGTCGACGGCGCTTCCGCCCCATTTTTTATAGACCTTGACTGCCGTCGCGGGCCCGAAAAACTCACGGCAGAACATCATGACCGATCGCACACCGAATGCTTCCTTGAAGCACTCGGATATTTTTTCCGCCTTCTTTTTCGTGATGCCGTTTATATCGGTCAGCCATTCGGGGTGGTTTTCGATAACGTCGAACGCGTCCGAGCCGAATTTATCGACTATTCTGTCGGCAAGCACGACGCCGATACCCTTTATCGCACCCGACGCGAGATATTTTCTTATCGCGTTTTCGTTCGCGGGGAGCTGTTTTTCAAAATATTCGACCTTGAACTGCCGTCCGAACGAGGGATGCGTCGTCCACTGTCCGAGCGCCTTTATGCTCTCGCCGACGGAGAGGAACGGCATTTGTCCGACCGCCGTTACGAGGTCGTCGTCACTTAACACAAGCTCGCAGACCGTATATCCGTTTTCCTCGTTTTGAAAAACTATATGCTCGACGGTGCCTTCGATCTCCGAAAGCCCGTCCTTGTTTACTACATTATCATCCACTTATAATTTGCCTTATTCTATTCTGAATTTCTTTATCGGCTTTATTGCCCTTCCGCCCTGATATTCACGCACCTCGCCGAGCGAGAAAAAGCCGTTTTTGTCATACAGACGCACCTTTTCGCCCGCGTTCAGATCAAGCCCGAGCTTTTTAAGGTATATTTCACAGCCCGAGTTCGCTAAACGCGCAAAAAAGTCGGGCAGGACTACCTTTTGATGCTCGTTAAAGAGCGATTCGGTATCGAGAAGGAGAGATTCGCGTTCCTCTTCGGTCATATTTTCAAGCTCGGTGAGGGTCACCGCATTTTCAAGAGAAAATTCTCCTACCGACGTACGGCGAAGCGCCGCCATAACTCCGCCGCAGCCGAGGGCTTTGCCGATGTCGGCGCAGAGCGTTCTTATATAAGTACCCTTTGAGCAAGCAACTTCAAGGGTATATTCGTCTTTTTTATCGGTTTCACAGCAGGTAAGGGAATAAACAGTTATATCCCTCGCCTCGCGCTCAACTTCTATTCCCTCGCGTGCGAGGTCGCAGAGCTTTTTGCCGTCTCTTTTAAGCGCCGAGTACATCGGCGGTATCTGCTTTATCTCTCCGACGAAGCTTCTGCATACTTCCTTTACCGCTTCGGCGTCGGGAATGTCAGTGCTTTCGGTCAGAGTTTTTCCGCTTATATCCTCGGTATCGGTCGTGATACCGAGCTTGAGGGTTGCCGTATAGGTCTTATCGTGCTCGGTCAGGTATTCCGACGCCTTGACCGCACGTCCGACAAGGACGGTAAGAAGCCCAGTCGCCATCGGGTCAAGCGTTCCCGTATGTCCGACCTGCTTCGTGCCGTATAATCTTCTTATTTTTCCGACAACGTCGAAGGACGTCATTCCCTCTCCCTTGTCTATCAGTACTACTCCGTCCTTCATTTTTTATCGCCGCGACCGAGATATCTGTGCTCGCGTGAGGCAAGTAGCTTTCTCTCGTTTTCCTTCTTTTGTCTCGTTACCGCCGTCGAAATTATATAGAACACCGCGGCAAATACGGTAAGGAGCATCAGCACGATAAAGAACGGCGTTGATGCAAGCTCCTTTATTCTGTGTCCGACAGTCAGCCAGCCGTCACGCTCGATATTGTTTCTCGTGACGAGCGGCACCTCGCCTATCTTTTCACCCTTATAGGTAACGTACAGCGTTCCGACGACCTGCCCCGCCTTTACGGGCGCGGTAAGGGACTTCACGTTCAGTTCGTAGTAATAGCTTACGTCATTTTTTACGTCAACGTCGTCGGAGACGAATATTTCAAGGTCGCGCTGCGGCATAAGTGCGACCTTATCGCTGCCCGACGCAAGCTTGACGGGAAGGTCTGCTATCGGGGTTGCGGAATTTATCGCCTTAACGTATTTAAATCGGCTTTCGCCCCAGGTCAGAAGCGTTCTGCCCTCGTTCAAGCCGTGATATACCGTTTTGTATTCTGCGGGGACTGTAACCGTGTTTCCTTCCTCGTCGGTCGTTTCGTATTCTTCCTTTACGAGAACGCGCGAGGTGTGTGCGCCCGTGATGACCGCAATATAGTTAAGACCGTCCTTGCGCGAGGATAGTATCGCGCAGTAGCCCGCTATCGTCTGGTTACCCGCGATAAGTCCGGTTGCCGTCGAGAGGTAATAGTCGGGGTTGACTCGTGAGGATAGCAGATAGTTAGTCGTTCCGTAGTAGCGCGCCGACGATTTGTTCGTCGCGGGGATAACCGCTCTTATCTGGTCGCCTATTTCGGCAAGCGACGGTATCTTTATCGCGTAGGACGCAAGCTTCATCTGATCTGCTGCCGTCGTATAGCTTTCCTCGTCCTCGGTACCCGTGACGGAGAAATATTCGGTGTTATTCATACCGAGATCCTTTGCTTTATGGTTCATAAGCTCGACGAAGTTAGCGTAGGTATCTGCTATTTCCTCTGCGATTACGTGCGCCGCGTCGTCCGCGTCTGCGTGAAGCATTGCGGCAATAAGGTCGCGCAGACGGAATACCTCGCCGTTTTTCATCGAAATATGCTTACCGCGCGTATCGCGTATCGCTTTACTCGACGCCGTAAACGGACTATCGAGGGTCATTCCTCTGTTTTCCATTTCCTCGATGGCAACGAGCGCGACCATAAGCTTTATAAGCGTACCCGGCTTGGTTCTTACGTCGCTGTTATGGCTGAACAGAACGGTGTCCGACTCGATACAGTAGAGCATCGCCGTTTCCGACGCGAGTATTTCGGGCTTTTCCGCCGCCTGCGCACAGAGCGGCACGACGGCAAGCATCATAGCGGATGCCATAATGACCGATATTATTCTTTTTGCCGTCTTGAGCAGCTTCATTTTCTTATCCGTTTCTTTCTTCAAATATTGTCTTTGCTTTTTCAATATCACGCTTTACCGCGCACGATACCTCGTCAAGCGACCCGAATTTGCGCTCGGGGCGGAGAAAGTCGAGAAATTCCACCTTTATCCTTTTTCCGTACAGGTCATTATCAAAGCCGATAATATAGGTCTCGGCGGAAACGCCTCTGCCGTCGTCCATAGTCGGACGCGTTCCTATATTCGTCACCGACGGAAGCGTATCACCGTTCGGCAGGTAAGTCGCCGTCGCATAGACGCCGTTTTTCGGCAGACACAGTCCGTCGGGATAGAAGTTCGCCGTCGGCATACCGACCGTCCGTCCCTTCTTATTTCCCTCTTTTACCGTGTCGCAAAGAAAGTAAGGTCTGCCGAGGAGCTTATTTGCCCCCTCGATATCGCCGTCCGTGAGCTTTTTGCGGATAGCCGACGAGGACACGTCCTCGCCCCCTACCGTCACTCTTTCGACGATCACGGTATCTATTCCGTTTTGCCCGCACAGCTCGTTAAGCATACGCGGGTCACCCTTTGCTCCCTTACCGAAGGTATAGTTATATCCGCAGACGCAAAGCTCTGCGTTCAGAGTTTTTTTGAGGATATCGCTCACAAATTCCGACGGAGAGAGGTTCTTTACCGTCTCAAAGCTTTCGGTAATTATCTCGTCAACGCCGTATGCGCGCAAAAGTCCTACCCTGTCCTCCTTTGCGGTCAGCGCGGGGGAAAACAGAGTGTCAAAGGTCCATACGGTAAGAGCAGTTCCTCTTTTATCAGCTTCCGCCCGCCCGCTTTCGATAAGCGCACGGTGTCCGATATGAACGCCGTCGAAGTTTCCGAGAAGGACCGTTCTTTTTTTATTCACCGTCAGATGCCGAGATAGTTACGGACGAGAGAATTGAGAATGTCGTCTCTGTCTACCTTGACGATGAGCGCTCTTGCGTTCTTGTGGTTGGTAATATAGGTCGGGTCCTCGGAGAGGATATATCCGACTATCTGGTTTATCGGGTTATAGCCCTTTTCGCTTAACGCCGAGTAAACGGTCTGGAGAACGCGCTTGATCTCCATATCCTTTTCGTCTTTGATTGAGAAAGTTATTGTCTTTTCCTTTTCGTTATTGTAACCGCTCATATTTTGCCTCCAAAATTTTTATTCATTATCGCCCGATTTTTCGGCAGGGCGTTTGTTTCTTAACACTATTCGCAATACGAGTACCGCAAGCGATGCCGCCGCGACTATTGCGAGATTTATTACCGTATACACCGACACGGTGTCGCTTTCGCCCGCGAGGGCGTTTATTATGCCGTCGAGCTTTTCGCCCGAAAGCGTTTCGGAATGTGCCTTCACCGAGCCGACAAGTATCATCGGCTCACCGATGCTTTCGCCGTTTTCGCCCGTTATGTAAATTCCTATTCTGTCGCAGGACGTCAGGTGCGTAAATCCACTCATATCGCAGACGACGGTGTGAACGCCGTCGACAGATACCGACGTGCTTGCCACAGCGACGTTCTTATTCGAGTAGAGCGCGACCGTGACGTTCACGCTGTCGACTCCCTCGGGAAGCGACGACACGACAAGGTCGAAGCTTATATACGGCGCGACCGACAGGTCAAGCGGATAAGGCGAAGAAAGGATAAATCCGCGAAGCGCCTTACCGTCCGCTTCTCCGAACCGTATTCTGCCCCAGTCGGAGCGTCCGCCGTACGAAACTCCGCTTTCTGCCGTCAGGCAGTTCAGCGACGGACTTAACATATTTTTCTTTTTGAGGTTGAAGATTATACTTTCGCCCTTTATGCTTTCGGGGAGCGTGAGTCCCGCTTCGGCTTCCGTATAGCTTCTGTCGGTCACCGAGCCCGAAAGAAGCAATTCTTCAAAGCGCTCCTTGCCGATAAGCTCCGATGCAAAATCGGACTTCGTTTCAAAGATGTTGGTTCCGACGTATTTCAGCGCTTCTCCGTAATCGGCGCTGTGGCTCGGAATATAGCCCGATATATTTTTCATTGATCTGTCTGAAATGCGAAGAAAGGTATAGATATAATCCGCCGTGAGCAGCTTTTCCTCGCCGTCCCCAGATGCTTTTCTTTCTTCGTTTCCGAGCAGAAGCACGCTTCTCGACGCGCCGTTATAGAGGAAGGTCGGAAGCGAGAAAAATTCCGTCAGCGTCTCAAGATTAGCCGCCGTTATTTTTTCAGCGTCGACTCCGCGGTCGGGAGCAAGCTCGTTAAAGGCGTATTTGCCCTTTTCGGGGGTTACATCGTACGCGAGCTTCCAGTTTATATCACCGCCCGCCGTGATACAGTCGGAGATCGCTTCAAGTGCGCTTCGCGCGTCGAAGCTTCCTTTTTGACCGACCGTGATATCGCCGTTCCAGCTTCCGCCGAGTCCCACGCTCACTTCAAAGCCCGACGTTACGCTGACCGACGCGTTATACACCGTGCGGAGCGCTATCGAATATTCACGCGCAAACTCTTGTAGAGTTACGGCGCCGAGATTGTAATTTTCATAAGCGTCGTTTACCGACGCGCCGAGGACGATACCGACGAGGTTATCCGTCTTACCGCCAGACGATCCGTATCTTCTCACAAGAAGGTCGGTCACCGCGCGCAGGGCGTTTATGCCCTCGCCCGTTTTCGTATTGAGCGCGGCGTTTTCACCCACCGCATCGGGATGCGAGATCAGCTCGTTTCCCGACTTTTGGCTGAACACGAAGCGCACCTTTATTCCCTCTCGGCTGTATTCCTTCATCAAAGCGTCGAGATAATCAAGATATTCCTTTGAAAACAGGTGCGTGATGCTTCCCACCGTATGGGAAACGGATTCCTCATCGGGCGAAGCGAACAGCTCCGTCAGGTCAATATCGAGTGCCGTTTGCGCGATACCGTATAGAACGTAATTATCGGGGAGCGGTCTTATTCCCTTTTTCGATTCGGGGAGCGAGGTTCTTTCCGAGGCAAGAAGCTCGGGGTTGTTTATATGGCTCGGCTCGCAGATGACGGTAAGCCCGTCCGCAGTATTCACGGCGACGATATATTTTTTGAAAATTCCGTCCGCATCGCGGTCAAGCGGCACCGAGAAGGAAAACTCGCCGTTCTTCACTCTTTCTTCCGCAAGCGGTTCACGCAGAAGCGCGATGTTCGAGTTATCCTCGTTCGGCATCAGCGCGTACAGCATCACCTTGCCGTCCCAGGTTTCATCGGTCAGGTCGATATTGCCCTTTACCGATATGTTTTTCAGATCGCGCGCGATCCGACATTCCGTTATACTTCCGAGCGTAGCCGTTTCCTCAAAGCAGGGAGACGGACCTATTGAAATTATTTCAACGTCACCGATCGGCGCGCCGTTAAAATACAGTATAAACGCCGTTATTTTTTCTTCGGGTATTTTAAACAGCAGTGTTACTTCTCTATCCGAGTCGGGGATATCGACCGTTATTTCTTTATCGTATTCGGTTGAGAGATCGGTCTTATATTTCAGCGTCAGCGAACGGCAGGAGGAATGGTTTATCATATTGACGCGCAGACCTATTCCGTCACCGAAGCTTACGCCTGCCATTCCGTTCGATTCTATATACTGTCCCTCGCCGCCGAGAGTTACCGTGAGGTCCTTGCCGTATTCAAGCCCGCATCCGTGGGGAGTAAAGCTACCCGCCGTGTATTTTGCTATTCTGCCGTCGTTTGCGCCCCAGCATCCGCCGACTGCGTCGAGCAGCATATAGAGGTCGCAGGAGTTATCTGCCGTGACGGTGAATTCAAGCCGTATAACCGTTCCTCTGTTGACTGCGTCGGTTTCAAAAAAGACCGTCTGCCATTTTCCCGCGTCGATGCTCTTCGCGTCGGTCAGCGTTCCGCGTGAGCCGACGAGCTTCATCGTGACCGTCGCACCGCCCGCTTCCTTCGGAATATACATTGCCGCAGCTATAAAGCGGTAATACGAGGTCTCGGTAAGGGTAGTCACCGTTTTTTTGAGCGTTATTCTTTCGCCCGCCGTATAGCTTCCGACGTTGACCTTCAAGCTGTGGCTTCCCTCGTACGGAGAATACGGCGCCTGCGTCATTTCGCTTACACATTCGGCGCTTCCACGGCTTATGCTCCATTCGGAAACGCCGAGATTGAAGTCGTCCTCGACGTCGTCGACCGCCCACATAAACACCGACGGCGCGACACCGCCGTATACACCCGTCGGGGATGCGGCTTGCGTTCTGATACCGAAAAGGGAGAGAGCCGAAAGAATTATCGCAAGGCAGATAAAAACTGACGCGAATTTTTGCTTGTTTTTCGCCATTTCGGCGTCTCCTTTCGGCAAAGATAGTTATACATAGTATATTATATCATATTATAAAGGGAATTTCCATAGGTTTTGGAAATTTGTTGAAGATATTTGCGGACAAATTTCGTGTTGGGGAAGGTAGAACAACGTTACGATGCTTCGTGACGTATCCGTAGGGGCGAACTGCGTTCGCCCGAAAAAATTGCACCACGAACGGTCGGGCGAACACAGTTCGCCCCTACGGGAACGTTTGATATTTTCACTGTAGGGGCGATTCACGAATCGCCCGCATAAAAACGATGTTGCGTTCCTTTTCACGGGTCGTCGAGGCGCCGACCCCTACCGAGGAACGTTTAATCGTTTCGCCGCGTTTTTGTAAGGTGCGACGTCCTCGGCGCACCGTGTCAAAACGATGTTACATACGTTTCAACGCCCTCTCCGGCCGAGGTTTAACTCTT
>CAZVVM010000014.1:0-28156 GCA_964630635.1 uncultured Ruminococcus sp.
TTCCCCAGCGGGGGAAGGGGGACCGCAGACGCTGCGTCTGCGGTGGATGAGGTGTTCGGTTGTAATGTTACATTGCTTTTGTGCGGGGCGTCGAGGACGTCGCCCCCTACAAGCAACGTGTTGAAGCATCGTTGCGTTGTTTTACCTTACTTAAGTGAGAAAAAACCGCCGAGAGCTCGGCGGTTTTTGTGTGTTTATAACGGCTTCGACGAGATCCTCGCGTAGGCGCGGGGGAACTGCGGGGGAGTGTCGCGGCGCTTGTCGATGATGATAAGGCATCTTTCCTCATTGTCGCCGCCGCGGAGCGTGAATTTCTTAATTTCGCGCGGCTTTCCGCCGAGCGTACCGATGCCCGAGAGGGCTTCGGAAAGCTCCTCGTCGGCAAGACGGCTCTTCATTGACAAGAATACGCCGCCGACCTTCAAAAACGGCAGGCAAAGCTCGGAAAGCACGTTCAGACGCGCGACCGCGCGTGCGCTTACTGCCGTGTAGCGCTGACGGTAGCTGCGGTTGTTTGCGAGTGTTTCAGCCCGTGCCGAGATCGTTTTAAGGTTCTTTATGCCGAGCTTTTCAGCGGTCGATCTTATAAATTCGATCTTCTTGCCCGTGCTGTCGAGGGCGGTGACCGATATGTCGGGGCGAAGTATCGCAAACGGAAACGCGGGCAGTCCTGCGCCGCTTCCGACGTCGAGCAGGTCTGCTCCCTGCGGTATGTCGTTTATACAGACGGCACAGTCGGCGATGTGCTTTATTATCGCCTCGTCGGGGTCCTTTATGGCGGTAAGGTTGGTCGTTTTGTTCGTTTCGAGAAGCTCGGTCAGGTAATCGGACAGAAGCTTCGCTTGCGGATTGTTGACGGACACACCGTTTTCTTTTAGGACGGCTATTATTTTTTCTGAATACATTTTGACCTCTTGAATAGAGAGATTTGGAGCATCGGGGGCGTCGTCTTGCCTTCCCCTCAGGGGAAGGTGGATTTTTGCCGTAGGCAAAAAGACGGATGAGGTGTAGGCGGCAACGCCGCCGTTGTGGGGGGGAGACGTCCTCGACGCCCCGTTCCAAAGGTAATGTAACATTGTTTAGGTAACGGACGCTTCGCGTCCTACACCTCATCCGCTTCACTTCGTTCAGCACCTTCCCCTGAGGGGAAGGCAAGAATATGTGTCGAAGCGTCTAATTGTTTGCAATAGAGTAAACGCGGTGAGTGTTTGGAGATTACTCCTTCGCTTTGAGCCAAATGAGGAGAACCGAAATATCTGCGGGGCTGACGCCGCTTATGCGCGACGCCTGACCGATATCGGACGGCTTTATCTTGTTCAGCTTCTGGCGTGCTTCGAGTCGAAGTCCGTCGATCTTCGAGTAGTCGATGTCGGGTGAAAGCTTCTTTTCTGCGAGCTTTTCAAGCTTTTTCGCCTCGTTCTTCTGGCGCTCGATATAGCCCTCGTATTTTATCTGCACCTCGGCTTCATAGCGGACGCGGTAGGGAAGCGCGGGGCGAGTCGTATCAAACTCGGCGAGCATTTCGTAGCTCACCTGCGGACGGCGAATGAGGTCGGATAAGCGCATACCGGTCGTCATAGGCGCGGTGTCTGCCTCGGCAAGAAGCTCGTTTAATATCTCGGACGGCGGAATAGAGGTCTTGGATAGACGCTTTATCTCGTCCTTTATCATTTGCTGTTCGTTTAAGTATGCCTCATAGCGCGAGTCGCTGATAAGACCTGCGTATCTGCCGTATTCGATGAGGCGTTCCTCTGCATTGTCCTGACGGAGAAGCAGGCGGTATTCCGAGCGGGAGGTCATAATTCTGTACGGCTCGTTCGTTCCCTTTGTGACGAGGTCGTCGATTAGCGTACCGATATATGAGCTGTCGCGCGAGAGGATTATCTGCTCGCGTCCTTGCAGGGAAAGCGCGGCGTTGATGCCTGCGATAAGTCCTTGCGCGGCGGCTTCCTCGTAGCCCGACGTGCCGTTGAACTGACCTGCGCCGTAGAGTCCCTTTATCGCCTTGAATTCAAGCGTCGGGTAAAGCTCGGTCGGATCACAGCAGTCGTACTCGATCGCGTAGGCGTTACGCATTACCTGCGCGTTTTCAAAGCCCTTGATCGAATGGAGCATATCCTCCTGCACGTCCTCGGGGAGCGAGGAGGAGAAGCCCTGAAGGTACATTTCGTCGGTATCGGCGCCCGTCGGCTCGACGAAGAGCTGGTGGCGCTCCTTATCGGAGAAGCGGACGACCTTGTCCTCAATGCTTGGACAGTATCGAGGTCCTACGCCTTCTATAACGCCCGAATAGAGCGGGGAACGGTGTAGGTTTGCGCGGATGATCTCGTGCGTTTCGGAGTTCGTATACGCGGTGTGGCAGGGGATCTGCGTGATGCCGTTAAGCGCTTCGGCGTCGGTGTCGCGCGAGTATGGGGTTATATATTCTTCACCGTCCTGGCGCTCGAGAATATCGAGGTCGATGGTACGGCGGTGTATGCGTGCGGGAGTTCCCGTCTTGAAGCGGCGGAGCGTGATGCCGAGGGAACGCAGATCGTCCGACAGTCCTTTTGACGGCAACATTCCGTCGGGGCCCGACGAGAACGCGTTTTCACCGACGACGATTCGGCTGTCGAGATAGGTTCCGCTTGCGATTATGACGCTGTCGCATTTCCACTCGGTGCCGAGCGCTGTGACGACGCCCCTGACGGTGCCGTTTTCTACGAGAATTTTCACGATCTCCGCCTGAACGAGGCGCAGATTTTCGGTGTTCTCGATGACGCCCTTCATTACCGAACGGTAGCGCAGACGGTCTGCCTGTATTCTTTTTGAACGGACGGCGGGACCCTTGCCCGTGTTGAGAGTGCGGCTTTGCAGGGTGACTTTATCGGCGCTTCTGCCCATTTCACCGCCGAGCGCGTCTATCTCAAAAACGAGGTGTCCTTTGCCTGTGCCGCCTATTGACGGGTTGCAGGGCATATTGCCGATGGCGTCGAGGTTCATTGTGAAGAGAACCGTGTCGATGCCCATTCTGGCAGATGCGAGTGCCGCCTCAATGCCTGCGTGACCTGCGCCGATGACGGAGATTTTCGTGGTTTTTGTCATTGTTTTTTCCGAAAAAAAGGATTTTTTGCCTCGCCCTTTGGGAGAGGTGTCGGTCGTAGACCGACGGAGAGGGTCGAAAATTACCGTTGAAATCCCCTCTCACCGCCTAACGGCGGAGCTCCCCCAGAGGGGGGAGCCTTATGGACATATTATCTTTTCTCAACGAGGAAGAAGAAAGGCGACGTCGGAGAATTGACTATACGGAGCTGCGAGACGCAGATCTTACGTCTGTCGAGCGTTGAAAAATACTCTGTGAGCATATTTCCCTCAAGCGTTCCCTCCTCGTGTCCCGGGTAGACTGCGATAAGAAGTCCGCCGTCGTCCTCAAGCAGACGCAAAGCTGCTTCAACCGCCTTCATAGTCGACTCGCGGAGCGTCGTTACCGACTTATCCGAGCCGGGCAGGTATCCGAGGTTGAACATTCCCGCGCAGATCGGCTCCTTTACGTAATTCTCGACGTTTGCGTGCGAATCGAGGATCAACGTATAATTCTTCGGGCAACCGCTATCACGAAGCAGCTTTTCCGAGCTTTCAAGTGCGGGCTCCTGTATATCGAAGGCGTAGACCTTGCCGTTTTCGCCGACCTTATTTGAAAGCCAGAGGGTATCGTGACCGTTACCCATCGTGAAATCAACGACGGTACCGCCGACCTTTATATGGCTTTCGATAAACTGCTTTTCAACTGTAAGAAGATCTATCATTTGCTCGGGTTGATATAGGGCCAGTATGCCTTGAAGTAGTTAAGACCCGAAACGAGGGTCGCGAATGCGGAAATGCCGACTACTACGTAGGTTGCGATGTTGTTCGTATTGAAAACGTAGGTGCAGAAAACGGGCTCGATGATCGCAACGATGACTGCAACCATCTGCGAAACGGTCTTGATCTTACCCATAATGTCAGCGGCGATAACGACCTTCGACGATACGATCATACGGAGCGAGGTAACTGCAAGCTCGCGAAAGAGTATGATGAAGAGGCACCAGAACATAAAGGTAAGGTAGAATTTATTGTCTGCGTGCTTGACGAGAAGCGCCAGGTACGAGCCGATTATGAGAAGCTTGTCGGCAACGGGGTCGAGGAACTTTCCGAAGTCGGTGACGAGGTTGTACTTGCGCGCGATCTTTCCGTCGAGCATATCGGTAAGCGAGGTTACCGAGAAGAGAACGAGGGCGACGATCGCAAAGATCAGGTGAAGCATATCATTTCCCTGACAGAAATTGAATGCGATGAAGAACATACAGAAGGGAACAAGGATGATGCGGAGAATTGTAAGCTTATTCGGTAGATTCATTTTTTTATACCTCTTTCATATCATTTCGCCATAGAGATCGTAATCTATTGCGTCGGTTATTTTAACGTTGACGAATTCGCCCTCTTTGGGCTTCTTTTTTGATGAGAAGTAGACCTTTCCGTCTATCTCGGGTGCGTCTGCTTCGCTTCTTCCGAAGAAGGTTTCGGCAACGGGGTCGAAGCCCTCGCAGAGTACCTTTACGGTCGTGCCTATCTTCTCCTGATTAAGCTCCTCGTGTATATCGAGCTGGAGCGCCATTATCTCGTCGTAGCGGTCCTGCTTTACCTGTTCGTCTATCTGATCGGGCATATCGTACGCGGGAGTGTCTTCCTCGCGCGAGTAGGGGAATGCGCCGAAGCGGTCGAACTTTGCTTCCTTTATATACTCGCAAAGCTCGGTGAAATCGTCTTCCGTTTCGCCGGGGAAGCCGACGATCGCCGTCGTTCTTATTACGATGCCGGGAACGCGCTCGCGCAGGCGTTTGACCGTGTCGCGCACACACGCGCCGTCGCCGTGGCGGTTCATAGCTCCCAGCATATTATCGGAGATGTGCTGTATCGGCAGGTCGATGTATTTTACTACTCTGTCGTTATTTGCGATCTCATCTACAAGCTCGTCCGTTATCTTATCGGGATAGCAGTAGAGCAGGCGAAACCACGGGATCGAAGTTGCCTTTGTAAGCTCGCGGATCAGCTTTGCAAGCGAATACTCGCCGTAGATGTCAAGACCGTATCTTGACGTGTCCTGCGCGACGATGACGAGCTCCTTTACGCCAAGCTCCTCAAGCGATTTTGCTTCCTCGACTATATCCTCGATCTTGCGGCTTCTGAATGCGCCGCGGATATTCGGGATCGCGCAATAGGAGCAGCGGTTGTCACAGCCCTCCGCGATCTTTATGTAAGCGGTATAATCGGGTGTCGTGACTACTCGTTCGCCGCCGAGGACGAGCTCCTCGTTCGGCTCGCAGGAGAGGTACTTTTCGCCCTTGCTTACCGTTTCGACTGCCTTTACGATGTTATGTATACTTCCCGTGCCGACAACGGCGTCGACCTCGGGGAGTTCGGTGAAGATCTGCTCGCGGTATCGCTCGGCGAGGCAGCCGCAACAGATTATACCTTTAAGCTTTCTGTGCTTCTTCAGCCACGCGACGTCGAGGATGTTGTCGATCGCTTCCTGCTTTGCGCTTTCGATGAAGCCGCAGGTGTTTACGATTATTATATCTGCCTCAATGTCCTCGGCGGTTATTTCGTAGCCCGCGTCGACCAGCTCACGAAGCATAACTTCGGTGTCTATCTGGTTCTTCGGACAGCCGAGGGATATGAAGCCGATTATCGGTTTCTTCATTTTTTGTTCCTCATTGTGTGTTCGATTTGCATACATAATCATTATAATACCTTTTGCGCGATATGTCAAGGAGAAATGAGGATAATCCCCTACAACGGAAAGAGGGTTACATCGTTTTCGCGCGGGCGAACGCAGTTCGCCCCTACGGGAATAGAGGGAACGTCGTCTTGCCTTCCCCTGAGGGGAATGGGTGCCTAAGAAGGTAAATCTCGGGCTGACGAGGTGTTCGTGCGTGATGTTACATTGTTTTTGCGCGGGAGGGGAGACCCCTCCTCTACGAGAGGTATATGAGCGTTAATTTGTAGGGGTCGGCGTCCACGACGTACCGCTCGCTCCCACGTTTACTCTATCCGCCATTTTTCAAATTCTCGCCGCTTTATTGGCTCCCCCTTCGGGGGAGCTCCGCGAAGCGGTGAGAGGGCTAAAAATCGTTCTATTTTTCCCTCTCCGCCCCTTCGGGGCACCTCTCCCAGAGGGCGAGGCACGGTTCGTCGAGGACGCCGCCCCCTACAAACAACGCCCCGATGCTTTTACACATTACACATTATTCATTATTCATTTTTCATCATTCATTAAATCAAAAAGCACCCGAGGCGGAAACCGCTTTCAGCAGTTTCCGCGGGGTGCTTTTTGGCTTGATATTACTGATATTTGGTGTACCAAACACGGCACTTATAGAAGCGTCCCATATTGGAGGGGACTGTTTCTACGATTTTTGCGCCGTTGGGGACGTACGTAAGATAGGTGGTATTCCAGCCGCCGCCCTGGCCGTTATCGTTTCCGCCGTCGTAGAACATATAGATCTGGTCGCCGTTTTCAAATCTGCCGACGCCCTTAACCTGGTCGGTCGTAGCGCCTGCAACGCCCTCGTAAGCTTCTCTGACGGTCTTGTTTACCTTGTCGTAGACGTAAACGTGCTTCGAGGTGGAGACGATGAGCCAATCGTCGTTACCGTAGTAGGGCTGGAGATCGTGCAGACCGCTTGTGGGAGTAACGTAGCTGAGCTCCTCATTCTTTACTGCGGTAACGGTGCCGTCGTCGTTGAGAGTTACTTCAAACGCTGTAAGCTGGTTCGTTCCTGCCGCCCAGAGAACGTTGTTCTTGGGGTCCCAAAGAACGCCGTGAGCATCGTGGAACGGAACTTCAAGGACTACCTCGGTCGGATCATCGCCGTTGAGGTTATAGAAATGGAGGTCGTGACCTACCGTACCGCCCGTAACGATAACTCCGTTCGGGAGAAGCTCGATAGAGTGGCTGTTTTCGGAAGAATTCGTCGTTCTCCAAAGAACCTCCTTGGTATCGTAGGAGACCATTTCTGCGTTTACACCGCCCACCACGATGATTACGTCGCCGTAAGTCGGGTGATTGCGGAACTTGAAGCCGCTTATTGCGCCGCAAGTGGTCTTATTGCTCCAAAGGAGCGAGGTTGCGTTCATATTTCCTGACGAAATGTCGTAGACCTCAATGCAGTTAGTCGTCTGGTTTGCCATACCAACGATGAGCGAATCACCGCCGCCGATCACTTCGGAGATGTTGAGCGATTTCGGAACCGACTTTTTCTCATAATCAATTATTGAAATGAGCTTGCCGATACCGCGTGTGACAGCAACGTTGCTTCCGCCGACTACGACGATCTTTCTGCCCATTACCTTGATTCTGTATTCATTTTCGGCAATGCCCTCAGATAGAGCCACCGATTCTTCTCTGCCCGTATCGCCGATGAGAAATTCGTAGGCGTTTTTATCTTCCTTGGTAGACGTGGTGCTGGTTACTCGGAAAATTCCGCCGATATTTTGGCGAAGCTCGGAGCTGAGAAGCAGGGCTGCGCTTTTAACGGTTGAATCCATCTTGGAGTTGGTGAGAATTGTAAATCTCGCCTTGCCGTCTTTATCGACGAGAGAAAGACCCGCGTCGGAACCGGTTTTCTTTCCGCTTCCGCAGGCGCAAAGGGTGAGAAGCGAAGTCAGTACGAGGATAAGCGCGATGATTTTTTTCATAATAAGTACCTCACTTTACGTTTTTATGAAGGTCGGCGCAAAGAAATTTTCTTGCGCGCTCAACGGAATCCTTGGAGTTGCCCCAATCTTCCTTTTCATAACGGTAGTCGAATTTTTTACAGAACCACGAGACGTCCTCGCGGAGCGTATCAAAATAATCGTAGACGGGCTTTGAGACGGCTTTATAGAAGTCGGGATAGCCCTTTTTCATTTCGTTTTTTGCGATTTCGAGCCACATTCTGAAGTGCGGCAGGCAGATGTACGGCTGTTTCTGCACCTTTGTACGGAAGGTTTCATCTTCCGTCCAGAGGAGCGCCGCGTTTGAGAGCATTCGTGAGAAGTTATGGTCGATGCGAGAGCAGATGTAGCAGGAATCGTCGAGTTTGCCGAGGCGCTTCGGTGCCGCCGCTCCGACGCGTCCGACGAGAGCGAGGAGCGCGTTATCGTCGATCTCCTTTCGGAGCTGGTCGAGGTGCGATTCGAGCATCAGACCGAGCGGGAGACGCTTTTTCGCTTCGAGAAGTCGGTCGAAATGCGTCGGGCAGAAGCCCTGCTCGTTCGTTTTTGCTCTCGTGTCGGGCTCCATCATTGATGCGCCGAGAATGAGATCGACCTCGTTCTGCTCAAGTATATTGTAAAGACGGCAGAAGGGGCAACCGAGTGAATGGTCGGCTGCGCACGCTTCAAACGCTTCGTTTACGGGTATTGTGTAAATTGTTTCGCTCATACCGTTTCCTCACACCGCGACGGGGAAGCGTCCGATCTTCTCGCCGTGCCGGTAGTTTTCTACCTTGAAGCTGTCGGGGGTGAAGTCGTAGAAGTTATCAACGGCGGGGTCGAGCGTTACCTTCGGCGCGTCGTAGGGCGTTCTGGAAATAAGCTCCTCGACTATCGGAATGTGTCTGTCGTAGATATGCGCGTCTGCGATAACGTGTACGAGCTCGCCTGCTTTTAGTCCGCTGACCTGCGCGAACATCATAACGAGCGCCGCGTACTGCGCGACGTTCCAGGCGTTTGCCGCAAGCATATCCTGCGAGCGCTGGTTGAGAATTGCGTTAAGCACGCCGTCGGTCACGTTGAAGGTCATACTGTACGCGCAGGGGTAGAGCGCCATTTCGTGTAGATCTGCGAAGTTATACAGATTCGTCATAATTCTGCGCGAGCAGGGGTTGTTTTTGAGGTCGTAGAGAACGCGGTCGACCATATCGAACTCGCCCTCCTTATATTTATGCTTGACGCCCATCTGATAGCCGTACGCTTTACCGATAGAGCCGTTTTCATCAGCCCACGCGTCCCAGATATGCGAGCCGAGGTCGTTAATGTTGTTCGACTTCTTCTGCCATATCCAGAGAATTTCGTCAACTGCCGAGCGGAGCGAAATCGGACGGAGCGTGATGAGCGGGAAATCCTCACGCAGGTCGTAACGGTTTACGACGCCGAAAAGCTTTTTCGTATATGCGGGGGTGCCGTCGTCCCACCTCGGACGCACCTTTTCGTCGGTCACGAGCGTTCCTTTTTCAAGGATATCGCGGCAGGTATTTATAAATGCTCTGTCAGCAGAACTCATAATAATTCTCCAATACGGTTACTTTAACAATATTCTACAACATTTTACTCTTAAAAACAAGGGGCATTATCGTGTTTTGGCGTTTTTTATGATATTTTTTGTCGTTTGTTATGAGAAATTATAATAAATTTTTCACGCTATTTCGCTAATTGCCGAAAAACGTGGAATGGTCTTGATTTTTTTGAATATTGTGGTATAATCTTCAAGGAAAGTTTGACAGATATGAATTGAAAGGTAGTTTGTATGTACGACAGAGTAGTGGAAATAATCGCAAATCAGCTTCAGATAGATACTGATATGATAGACGGCTCCTGCAAGGTCATGGAGGATCTCGGTGCAGATTCGCTTGACGTTGTCGAGATGCTTATGGCGATGGAGGAGAGCTTCGGTATTTCGGTTCCCGACGAGGACATTGAGGAGCTTATAACGGTAAACGACGTTGTCGCTTACGTTGAGAGCAATATGTAAAAGCTTCCCGCTTTGGCGGGATTTTCTTTATAAAAAAGACCGCCGAGGCGGTCTTTTATTTTGCTTTTTTCACTTTAGAAAATTTCTTTTTGAGATATGCTTTAAAGCTGTCGCTGTATACGAAGGGATAAACGACCGCGCAGACGAGGAGCGCACACGGTATGTCTATTATCGAATGCTGCTTCAAAAATACGGTCGACAGAACGATAAGCACGGTCATTACGGTAAACGCGATGCGCCAGCCCCTCTTTCCGAAGAGCTTGCTGTGCCAGGCGGCGACCGATACCGCGACGGCTCCCGTTACGTGCAGAGACGGGCAGACGTTGGTATTCGTATCGAAATTATAAAAATCCGCCATAAAGCGTGTGAGAAAGTTGCTTCTTCCGAGACCGTCGAGGTCGGGGCGAAGCTCCTGCATCGTCGGGAAGATCAGATAAATGATCATCGTTATCGTATAGGTTCCGATAACGAAATACATATACTTTTTATACGCCTCAGTGTCGAAAAGTATCGTGTAAACGTACATTCCGACTATGTAGCCGAACCATATCAGATACGGGATAACGAAAAGCTCGCAGAACGGTATCACGTCGTCGAGCGGTGAATAAACGACGAAGTGCTTGCAGTTTTCGACGGTTCTGAATACCTCGAGTGCCGAGAAGCACGCGCCGAATATCGGCCAGAAAAGAAGGAGAAGCAGGTATCTGTATTCGCCGCATATCAGCGTTTTCGGCGAAAGGCGGCGGAAATCGACAAGCTTCAGCTTTTCGCTTTCGTTTTCATTTGTGTTTTTCTTCATAATGAGGTTACTTCCTTAAGCAGTCTTTATTCTCGTGAATGAAGTCGACTATCTCGTGCGCCGAGCGGTGCGTAAATTCCGCCTTCATTTTTTCTCTCATATCGCTTTGCAATGCCTCGGAGCCGAGGACCGTTCCGATAATATCGGAGATATCGTTGGGCGTTTCGCCGTAGAATGCGAAACCGCGGTCGACGAAATAATCGCGGTTATGGATCTCAAGACCGGGTATCGCGTCGATAAACACTATCGGAAGGTGCTTGACTCCCGCCTCGGTCGACGACAATCCTCCCGCCTTCGTGACGATCACCTCTGCGGCGTCCATATAGGTCGGGATCTCCTTCGTGAATCCGATCGGAACGACGTTTTTTCTCGTTTCGGAAAGGGCATTAAGTGACGAAAGCAGCTTTTGGTTTCTTCCGCAGACTGCGACGAGAAGGCAATCGTCGGGAAGTACCTGCGAAACGGCGGCGACGGTCTTTTCAATCGGACCGCAACCCATACTTCCGCTCATTAAGAGAATGATCCTTTTATCAAGCGGCAAGCCGAGCTTGCTTTTCGCTTCGTTTTTGTCGGTTCTCGTGTAAAAATCCTCGCGCACGGGGATGCCGACGGGGACGATAAGCTCCTTTTTCGTTCCGAGCGAAAGAAACTCCTCCGTCAGTCCCTCGGACGGCGTAAAGCACGCCTCGATATTGGAAAAGCTCGCGCCGGGCGAGCAGGTGTAGTCGGTCACGACCAGGTAGGTCGGCTGTTCTTTTCCGTACGTCTTACGGTATTCGGTCACCATAAGCGACGCGAAGATATGTGCGCAGACGACGGTGTCGTAGCCGCCTGCCGTTATTGCTTTATGAAGCTTCTCCGACGGATTTTTGGCAAGCGGAGAAAAGCCGGGAGACGGCTTTTTGCCTTTCTCGCGCTTTTCGTTTTCCTTTTCGGATACCATTTCAAAAAAGCGGTATCCGAGTCCGAAAAGTTCGGGAATGTTTTTGTATAAAAATTCCTGACCTTCGACGATGAGCTTGTTAGTTGCCTTTGGCCAGAAGGACATTGCGTCCCATATATCGACCGTGTCGCCGCGCTTTTCGGCTTCCTCGCGGATTGCGCGTGCGGTCGAATTGTGTCCTTCTCCCGTATTACAGGACAGGATCAGTATTTTCATTTACGAAGCCGCTCCTCTCGACGCGTAAGCCGTTCTTCGGCAGTAATGTACTGCGGACGGTTATAGCGCTGAATAAGAATAAAGGGCATATTTCCGAGAAAACAGAAAATATAAAGAATGACCCCAAGCTTTCCCGGGCAGATGAGAAGCACTCCGAGCGAAAGGACGATAAGTACTATGTGTACTATCTCTGCTACGCAGGTTTCCTTTATCAGCGCGCGGAGATCCAAGGAAGTCGTACCCGACTCGACCTTTTTCGGACGGAGAAAAGGAAGGCATTTGCTCATATCGGGAACTTTGTTTTTCCACTTTCTTATTGCCAATTTATCGTAGACTTTGCCGTTCTTTTCCCATTCGCGGCTTTTGAACGGACGCTTGTTTTCGTCCAGCTTATCGCGGTTTATGAAGATTGCAAAAATATTAGAGAGTACGCCGATTACGGCAACGTAAACGACGCCAAGCCAAAATCTTTTGCCCATTTTTTATCTCCTGTGAAATTTATTCGTCTATATCTCTTATATGTTCCGACGAAGTAAAAAAGCACTTTGCGTAGCTTATAAGCGAAATTATCATAAACACCGAGCACAGAGCTACGATGCTGTAAACTCCTTCGGTCGAAATGTCCTTGAATACGACGAGTGCCGCCATACTGATAAACAGCACCGTCGTGCATATTTTTCCTGCGAAGAGCGCACCGTCGAGCATTTTACCGCTATGGAGGAGCCGGCAAGCCATTACGAACATAAAGCCCTCTTTGATAAGGAATACGATGAGCAGGGGTAGTATTTCGAGGTTGCGTACGGTAAGACAGATGATAACGACTCCCTGCGTGAGCTTGTCCGCAAACGGGTCGAGCATTATTCCGATGCGCGAGTGCATATTGAATTTTCTTGCGATAAGTCCGTCGACCATATCGGTAAGCGCCGACGCGGCGAATACCGACGCCGCAATTATATAATCCTTTGCGGTTTGCGCTTTCATATACAGAACCGCGTAAACGGGAATGAGCAGTATTCTGAAAGCGCTTAAAAAGTTTGGAATTGTAAAAATTTCTTTCTTTGAATATCTCATTTTGTTCTCCGTGAGAATTGATGATGTTTGCAGCGGCGCGATCGGTTAAGCCGTTTCCTCGTTTTCCTTTGACTCTTCTTCTGCCTGCGCCTTCTTTTCGGCTTTCGCTTTAAGGCGTACGGAAACGTCGTTCTTTACGATGGTATAGATGATAGATGCAAGCGGAATGAATACGAGCATTCCGATGACACCGTAAAGGGTGCCGCCTATGATGAGTGCGGCAAAGGTCCACATTGCGGGAAGACCTATGCTTCCGCCGACGACGCGGGGATAAATGAGGTTATTTTCAAGCTGCTGGATGATGAGGAACATAACAACGAATATGAGCGCTCTCATCGGGCTTACCATAAGTATGAGCAGAACTCCGACTATACATCCGATAAACGCACCGACGTAGGGAATGAACGCCGTAACGCCGATCACCACGCTTATGACGGGTGCATAAGGGAAGCCGAATATCGTCATAGCGATAAAGAATATTGAGCCGAGGATCACCGCTTCAAGACATTGCCCCGAGAAGAACTTCGTGAAGGTCGTGACCACGAGGTCGACGAGGTACGTTACCTTCGGCGCATGCTTTTCGGAGCAGTACGCATTTATTACGTCGTCGGTCTGGCGTCTGATTCGCTTTTTGTTCGCAAGAAGGTATATTGAGAATATGACCATCGTTACGAGGTTTGCAAGGAAGCTGATGATTCCGTTGATCGATGCCTTTATTGTATTGGCGATATTTCCTGCATTTGCGGTTAGATGGGAAAGAAGAGAGTCGAAATCAATCTTTGCCAGGAGCACTTTTAGGTCTTTTGTTTCAATATCGTGCTTCTCCATAATTGCTATCATCTTCGGGATAGCCGCCTCGGCTGCTTTTGCGATCTCGGTTGCCGAATCGACGAGTGCGGGGATAAGCATTCCGATAACGAAGACTATCGCCACTATTGCGAGAAGATACGAAAGAATCAAGCTCACCATAGTGACGAACTTTTCGGGGAGCTTTTTCTTTGACTTTGACTTTTTGTTCAGGAAGTTGAAAAACTGCTCGAATTTTGCCATCGGCGTGCCGAGAATGAGCGCAAGCACAACGCCCAAAAGAAGCGGAGAGATCACCGCGTAAACGGCACTGATAAAACCGCCGAGCTTATTGAAATTCATAACGGTGGCGTATATCAGAATTACCGCGGCAGCGAAGAGCAGACCGTTTTTAAATTTTTTCTTATCGAACTTGTCCATTGCGTTCTCCTTGGCAGTCGTTCCATTTCCTTTTCTTGCGCCGCAAAGGAAATGAAAACGAATAAGTATCTATAAATATAATTATACAAATATAATTATACGCCCCATATATTTCCTTTTCAAGTTTATAGCGTCAAAATTCACATTTTGTTCATATCACAACGCCGCTCTTTTAGTTTGTCGACGGTTATTTACAAAAAACTGTTTACAAATCTCAAAAATCTGCTATAATTATAGTGATTAGAGTAATAGAACTTTCGGAGGAAAACTTGATAATCCAGCTTGACGAGGCGAAGCGCACGCTGACGAACGTGCGTCCCGCCATAGAAGAACTTAAAAACGCGCTCCGCATTGAGGAGTTGAATAGGCAAATTCAGGAGCTTGAAGCAAAGACTCTCGTCCCCGATTTTTGGTCGCGTGACGATTCGGGTAAGATACTTCAGCAGATAAAGGATAAAAAGACGACGATAGAGAGATACGACGAGCTTTGCTCGCGTCTTGAGGACACTCTCGTGCTTATTGATATGGGCATCGAGGAAAACGACGAGAGCGTCGTTGACGAGGTCAATTCCGAGGTCAGTCAGATCCTTGAAACGGAGGAGAAGATGCGTCTTGAAACTCTGCTCACGGGCGAGTATGACCATAATAACGCCATTCTCTCGTTCCATCCCGGTGCGGGCGGAACAGAGGCGCAGGACTGGGCGCAGATGCTCTACCGTATGTATACCCGTTGGGGCGAAGCTCACGGCTACACCGTGAAGCTTATGGATTGGCTCGACGGCGACGCGGCAGGTATCAAGAGCGCGGTCATATCCATTGAGGGTCTTAACGCTTACGGCTTCCTCAAAAGTGAAAACGGCGTTCACCGACTCGTCCGCGTTTCTCCCTTCGACGCATCGGGAAGACGTCAGACTTCGTTTGCGTCGGTCGAGGTAATGCCCGAGTTTGACGATATGAACGACAATATCGAGATCCGTGAAGAGGACCTTGAAATAACCGCTCACCGCTCGTCGGGCGCAGGCGGACAGCACATCAACAAGACCGACTCGGCGATAAGAATACTTCATAAGCCGACGGGAATCGTCGTCGGCTGTCAGACGCAGAGAAGCCAGCTTCAGAACAAAGAATACGCTATTCGTATGCTGAAAAGTAAGCTTATGGAGATCAAGCAGAGAGAAAATCTCCAGAAGATAGACGACATCAAGGGTGTAAAGACCGATATCGAGTGGGGCTCGCAGATACGTTCTTACGTGTTTATGCCCTACACGCTTGCAAAGGACACCCGTACCGGATTTGAAATTACCGACATAAACTCGGTAATGGACGGAAACATCGACGGCTTCATCAACGCTTACCTCAAAATGACAAGCTCAAAAGAAAACGCTTAAAGGAGTAAAACAATGCTTAAACAGACAAGATTTTACCTCGGACTTACGCTTATAGTTCAGTCCATTTCCTGCTTCTTCCTCGTTATCGCGTACCTCTTCAAGGATAAGAAGAACACCGCAAGCCCCTTTATGATACTCGGCATCATTTCTGCCGTTGCGGGCGGATTCCTCGTTGCCGAAAAGGTCAAGGAGAGATATGAGAGCGAGCTCATTCTCGACGCGATGAACGACATCTGCGAGGACGACGCCTTCCGTCACGATATCCCCGTTGACGAAACGGCTGACGAGACGGAGTTTAACTGAAATAACGAAAAGAGCAAGCACGGTTGTGCTTGCTCTTTTGTATGCCTGTGGGTGATATTCCGCGTCCGTCGGTTTGCAACGCCCCGATGTTTGGCACGCTGTTTGTAGGGTGCGACGTCCTCGACGCACCGCTCCGAAGGAATGTAACATCGTTTTTATACGGCTACGAAAACGCGGCGAAGATTTATAAAATAGCGAATAGAGTAAGCGCGGGAGTTGCGGGCTGTCGAGGCGCCAGCCCCTACCGCACAAATTTTGAACGTTTCTCGGTAGGGGTCGGCACCCTCGACGACCCGTAGGGCGGGGGCTTGCTCCCGCCGTTGCCAAAGGGAATTAACATCGTTTTGGTGCGGACAGTCGAGGACGCCTGTCCCTACAAATACGCTGATAAGCGTTTTGATTTCTGCAATAGAGTGAGCGCGGGAGTAGCGGGAGGAGCGCGTGGGGTTCCCCGAAGCGAATGAAATGAGCTTTGGGGGTTCCGAGCAAGCCCCTCCCCTACCGAGAATAGATTGAATTCATTATATGTCTTTTGGAAGCTCGGATATTATTCCCTCAAGGTGTTTATCGTAGCCCGCTTCGGTGAAGGTTAGCTTGCCGTTTTCGTATATGACTGTTGAGACCGAGGCGTTCGATACCCACGCGACGTTTTTCATAGCATCTACACCGCCGTAGGTGAGTATTGCCTGAAGAACGCGGATAGGTGTTGCGTGCGTTGCGAGAACGACGGTCGAGTCGGGGTTTTCGTCGCCTATTTTCTTGATGCAGGTGATTATACGGTCGCCAAGCTCTTTGGTGCTTTCACCGTTCGGAAGGCGGCAGTTGCCCGCATCGCCGAACCAACATTCATACAGCTCGGGATACTGTTTTTTGATGTCATCGAAAAGGATGCCTTCCCAATCGCCTGCAGATATTTCGCGTAGCTCGCGCGTTTTGGTGACGTCAAGCCCGATAAGGTCGGCTGTCGCCTTTCCCGTATAGAAGGCACGGTCGAGGTCGGACGCGTATATTTTATCGACCTTAAAGGTCTGATTTACGTATTCGGCGGTCGCTGCCGCCTGACGGCGGCCGAGGTCGGTAAGGGGCGCGTTATAGTGTCCTGCGAATCTTCTTTCGAGATTTGCCACACTTTCGCCGTGGCGGATCATAAGAAATTTTGTCATTGGTTTCTCCGTTTTGGGATATTGAAGATTTGCGGTAACGCCGTCTTGCCTTCCCCTCAGGGGAAGGTGGTCGAGCAAGGCGAAGCCGCGCCGAGGTCGGATGAGGTGGAACGAGCTTAAAATATATGATTATGGCAAATCAGTTACTTTACCTTCGGAACACCTCATCCGTCTGCTCCTGCGTCGCAGACACCTTCCCCTGAGGGGAAGGCAAGAAAACGTGGCGAAGCTTTTGAACGCAACATACATCTCCCAAAAGAGGCACCCGTAAGTGCCTCTTTTTTATTATCTGTTAAGGATCTTCTTGGTAAGCTCTACGGGCTCGACGATCTTATCGCCCTCGTAAACGCGCATATTGCCCGATGCGATCTCGTCGATAAGAACTACCTCGCCGTCCTTGGTGTAGCCGAACTCGAACTTGATGTCCCAAAGGTCAAGACCGATGGTCTTAAGGTCGTCGGCAACGATCTTGGTGATAGCGAGCGTCTGTTGCTTGAGCGACGCGAACATTTCCTCGGTCATAACGCCGAGAGCAACGAGACCCTCACCCGTTACGAGCGGATCGCCCTTTTCGTCGTTCTTAAAGGTACATTCAACGTAGCCGCCGTTAAGACGGGTGCCGTTCTTGATATATTCGCCGTAGCGGCGGATGAAGGAGCCGGTCGCAACGAGACGGCAGATTACCTCAAGTCCGTTTCCGCCCTGTGCCTTACCGAAGTTTTCAGCATTGATAACTTCCATTGTTGCGTCTTCAATGTTTGCAGAGACGTAGTGCGTCTTTATGCCTGCTTTCTTGCAGAGCTCGAAGTAGTATACGGAGGTTTCGAGGTTTGCCTTGCCTATACCCTCGATGGTAAGTCCGACGGAGTTTTCACCGGGATCGAAAACGCCGTCCTTGCCGGTGCAGTCGTCCTTGAATTTGAGCAGAACGTTTCCGTTTTCAAGCGCAAATACGTCCTTGGTTTTACCTGTGTAAATCTTTTTCATAAATCCGGTCTCCTTGTTTTTTAGTTTCTATATTACAATTATACATTATGCCGATTTGTTTGTAAAGAAAAATATATTCGTTTTTTCGACGAAATTAGCGCCTGCGCGGCACTGCATCTTTCGCGTTTTTACCACGACGCGCTGTCTGCGGCGGTAACGGCGGTGCAAAACGCGATTTGAAGGTTAAATCCGCCCGTATATGCGTCGACGTCGATGACCTCGCCCGCGAAATACAGACCCTTAATCTTCTTGCTCTCAAGCGTTTTCGGGTTGATTTCCTTGACGCTGACGCCGCCCTTCGTGATTATCGCCTCGTTTATCGGGCGGAAGCCGGATAGATGCACGGGGAAGCGCTTGAGCAGTGTCACGAGCGACTTTCTTTCTTCTTTTGTTATCGAATTTACCTTGCGCTCGGGGGCGATGCCCGACATCTTTACGAATACCGGTATCATTCTCGACGGCAGAAGCGCCGAGAGGGAATTTGTGAAGTCGCGGTTGAGGTTTTTGCCGAAATCGGATAGGAGTCGGTTATCAAGCTCCTTTTCGTCGAGCGCGGGCTTCATATCAATATAGAGCGTGTACTTTTTCTCGCCGAGGTCGGGGATCATTGACGAGAGGGAAAGTATCATTGGTCCCGTCACGCCGAAATGAGTGAACATCATTTCACCGAAGTCCTCGTATACGACCTTTCCGTCTCCGTTTTCCGCCTTTATCCCTACGTTTTTGAGGGAAAGTCCCTGCATATCGGGACAGTGGCGGTCGGGCGACTCTATCGGAACGAGCGACGGACGGCAGGGTACCGTTTCAAGTCCGAGCGACTTTGCAAAGCGTATTCCGTCGCCGTCGGAGCCGGTTTTCTGGTAAGACACACCGCCCGTGCAGACGATGACCGCGTCGTAAGGCACGGTTTTGCCGTTCACCTTAACGCCGACGATCTCGCCGTTTTCAGCTTCAAGACCGCTGACGCGCGCGTGAACTGCGTTCTTCTTGACGAGCGAAGCGAGCGCGTCGACTATATCGAACGCGCGGTCAGACACGGGAAAAACGCGGTTTCCGCGCTCGGTTTTGAGCGGTACGCCGAGCCCCTCGAAAAATTCCATCGTGTCCTGCGATGAGAAATTACTGTACGATGAATAGAGGAAGCGGGGGTTTGTCGGGATATTCTTGAAGAACTCGTCACGGTCGCAGTTGTTGGTTACGTTACATCTGCCCTTGCCCGTGATTGCGAGCTTTCTGCCGAGACGGTCGTTTCTTTCGTAGAGCGTGACGGAGCATCCGTTCGCGATCGCGCGCGCCGCCGCCATCATTCCCGCGGCTCCTCCGCCTATTACTGCGATTTTTTTCATTATATGTGGCTGTCCTTATCGTAAACGTCGTACTCGTCCCATATCGTTTCAAGACGCGAGAATACGTTTTGAAGCTCGACCTTCTTCTTTCTTGCAATGTCGACGATGAGTGCGTTTATGATGCTCAACGGCGCGACGAGTGAGTCTACGAAGGACGCCATATCGCTCTTCGCGTAGAGGGTGCTGTCGGCGTGTGTTGCGATGGGTGAAAGAGCCGAGTCGGTCAGGGCTACGATATGTGCGCCCTGCATATGTGCAAACTCAACTGCGTTGATTATTCGCTTCGAATAACGCGGGAAGCTTATTGCGATAACGACGTCGCCCTCCGAAACGCGGAGAAGCTGCTCGAATATTTCGCTTCCGCTCGTCGTCTGGACGAGGGTCACGTTATCGAACATAAATCTGAAATTGAAGGCGAGGAAGCTTGCAAGAGAAGCACTGGAGCGCATACCGATGATGTAGATACGCTTCGCATTTACTATCGCGTCGGACGCGTCGGCAAAGTCGGCGCGGCTGACGGTCTCGAGGGTGCTTCTTATCTTCGCCATATCGGAATTGAGCACGCTTTCAAGGACGTCGCCCTCGCCGATACGGTCGTTCGTCACTTCCATTCTCTGAACAGAGGTAAGACGGATTCTGATAAGCTCCTGAAGCGCGAGCTGAAGCTCGGGGTATCCCTCGTAGCCGAGCGCGGTTGCGAAGCGCACGACGGTTGATTCACTGACGTTCGTGACCTCGCCGAGACGCGACGCGGTCATAAAAGCGGCTTTATCGTAATTGTTCAGAATGAAGGTTCCTATCGCTTTCTGACCCTTTGAGAAGGTCGGAAGCGACACCTTTATTTTTTCGAGAAGATTATTTTTCATAGTGTCCGTTCTTCCTTTTTGAGGGGTTTTCCGTCATTATATTGCAGTTTTTTGGCTCAAAAGGGTCAAAAAATACAAGAAAAGGTACGTCGGCAACTTTTGCAAGTCCGACGCACGTTTCTTTCATAATTAGATTATATACCCGTTTTGGAAATTTGTCAAGGAAAATGTTGGGACATTAATGCCTCGCCCTTCGGGAGAGGTGCCCCGAAGGGGCGGAGAGGGTAATATAGAATCCTTATAAAACCCTCTCACCGCTTCGCGGAGCTCCCCCAAAGGGGGAGCCAATACAAAAAATCTCCGCCTCGGCGGAGATTTTTTATAACAATGTTCAAAATTATTGAGAGAGCCGTCCGAGATTCCTCCTTCGCTTGCGCTACGGAGCCCTGCGGGTTCGGCTGCGCGTCGCCGTCACCCTGAGTGAAGCGAAGCGCAATCGAATGGGTCTGGCGACGCTTCGCTCAGAATGACAACGGACGACAATCGAATAATCCGATAATTACAGTTCAACGAGTCCTTCTTCGTGCAATTTCTGGAGCGACATAAGGATACCGAGCTTTGCGTGGTACCAGGTAAGACCGCCCTGGAAATACACGGCGTACGGCTCACGGATTGGTCCGTCGGCGGAAAGCTCGATGGACGAGCCCTGCACGAATGCGCCGGCAGCCATAATTACCTCGGAATCGTATCCCGGCATTGCCCACGGCTCGGGTGTGACGTAGGAATCGACGGGCGCTGCCGCCTGAATGCCGCGGCAGAATGCGATTATTCTTTCGCGCGAGCCGAGCTCGACTGCCTGTATTATATCGTGACGGCTCTCTACGCTGTTCGGCACGACTCTGAAGCCGAGACGCTCGTAGACGTTAGCGGCAAATACCGCGCCCTTGAGCGCGCCTGCCGTTACTGTCGGCGCGAGGAAGAAACCCTGATAAAATGCAGGCATAATGCCGAGGTTTGCTCCGACCTCCTGACCGAGACCCGGTGCGGAGAGACGGTATGCGCAACGGTCGATGCACTTTTGGGTGCCGACTATATATCCGCCGATAGGAGCAAGACCGCCGCCCGGATTTTTGATGAGCGAGCCGACGGTCATATCTGCGCCGAAGTCGGACGGCTCGACGGTTTCTACGAACTCGCCGTAGCAGTTATCGACCATTACGATAAGCTCGGGCTTTAGCCGCTTGACGAACGCGATAAGCTCGCCTATCTGCTTGACGGAAAACGTCGGACGTGTCTTATATCCCTTCGAGCGCTGTATCGTTACGAGCTTGGTTTTTTCGTTTATTGCTTTCGCAATATTGTCATAATCGAACGTGCCGTCGGAAAGTAAGTCAACCTGACGGTATGACACGCCGTACTCCTTAAGGGAGCAGGGCGATTCTCTTATACCGATGACCTCTTCAAGCGTGTCGTACGGGCCGCCTGCGGGGGAGAGAAGCTCGTCGCCCGGGAGCAGGTTTGCGGAGAGCGCGACGGTGAGTGCGTGCGTACCGCAGGTTATCTGCGGACGGACGAGCGCGGCTTCGGTATGGAAAACGTCGGAGTACACCTTTTCAAGGTTGTCGCGTCCGAAATCGTTATAGCCGTAGCCCGTCGTTGCGGCAAAGTGCGTTGCGTTCACGCGGTTTTCCTGCATTGCGTGGAGCACCTTTGCCTGGTTGAATTCCGCTATGCGGTCTATTTCCTTGAAACGGTCCTCAAGAGAGGAGATTATCTCCTCTCCGAGCTCGTATACCTTTGATGAAATGCCAAGTGTTTCGTATATCTTTTTTATATCAGCCATCATTCTTTATGCCTACGAAGAGCTTGAATGCTTCAAGAACCGCGATCTCGTCCTCTGTCTCTGCATCTATTACGTATTCGTCTATGGTTTCTTCAACGGAGTCTCTTGCGTCGTCCGTGAGAGTCGTGAAGAGCTTGAGCGGGTCGGTTCTGCCGCCGTTGGTAAGGCGCTGTATCATACCCGAAACGACCTTCGACTCAAGGCACTCCTCGATGAGTTCGGCGGCGGTATCCTTGATGATGTCGTTGGCGTCGTCGGGATTCTGGATCACTTCGGTAACGGTTTCGAGAACGTTGCCGAGCGCTTCGGCTTCCTTCTCTGCCTCTTCCTCGGTGCACTCGCTTTCGATGATCGAATCAAAGGTTGCGTCGATAACGCCCTTGAACGTATCTACGTGCTCGTTGTCAATTCCCATGTCCACCATAAGATCCTCGCTTACGGTGTCTTTTACCGCTTCAAGGGATTCCTTGTCGGACGTAATAAGCTCCTTCAAGCTGTCGTTTGAGGATTCCTTTTCGCCTTCTTCGCCGTCCGGCTTGCTCACGATGCCCGTAAATGCGTCCACGGTGACGAACGCGGTGTTGCAATATTTACCGAAGGAATTTTCTCCTATAGGCTTGTTTACGGAGAGAATAAGGTTTTCTTTCATCTTGACGATAAGCGAATCGGAAACGTCGGCTCCCGAATTTTTCATTATCGTTTCTGACGCATTTACCACCTTGTCAACGCCGACCATCGGGTGACGCGCAAGACCTTCAAGCATCATTCCGAGTCCCATTACCTGTGTCTTCTTGTTTGACGAGGTTATAAGACCCGACACGAGAAGGTAGAATGATTCGCCTTCCTTCTTTGCGTCGTCCTTGCCCATCGGTGTCGTGGGAATTGCGGCGATAGCGTCGCAAAGCGCCTTGACGGAGCCGTCCTTATCCTTGCCCTCGTCGATTATCTCCTTCGAGAAGCTGTCGACTACGGTGTTGAGCAGGTTGCTCTTGAAGGTCGCAAGCGCGGTTGAATGGTTGAGCGTGTTTCCGAACGCCTTTGATACCATCTCGGCGTTGACCTTCGACATATCGGTATCTTTGTTTACGAGTGCCTCCACCATTCCGCTCTTTACCATTGCTTCGGTGAGGTCAAAGAATGCAGGGATGTCTTTGCGAAGCTGCTTGCTGTCGGAGAGTGAGGGGTAATACTCGTTAAGCTTTATCTTACCGATTCCGGGAATATTGACGGACGGAAGATTGCCGTCCATATATTCGCAGATGAAATCGGTTACGAATTCGTTTTTGGTCAGAAGCTTCTCTGCGCTGTCAAGAAGCGCGAGAACTGCTTTTTGGTTGAAGCTGCCCTTTTTCATTTCTCCGACGCTCATTGCGTGGCGGAGAACGACTGTCGTTTCACGGACGGTTCCCGAAACGCTTACGCTCGTACCGCCCATTTTACAGGTCATAAGCGAGTCGTATACGGTCGAGAAGGGGGGTACGTTTGCAACGTCGACGATGAAGGGATCGGTTGCCGCCGATGTCATTTCTATCGCCTCGTCGTCCTTGTCGGCGAAGATGCCTATGACGCCGTCCGCAAGCGCAAGCGTGCCGTAAAGAGGCAGGGTTATCAGCATAGCGAGAAGGAGCGCGTCGATAAGCGACACCGAAAGACCGCCTATCTTGTTTGCAACGTGCTTCGGCGCGGGGATGAAGCGCTTAACTATGAACGACGTTACGGGCTTGAGTATCGAAACGAGGATTATAAACACGGGAATGAATAGAATCAGTGCGGCAACTGCCGATCCGAGCGAGGTTGCAAGCGATGTAAGCTCGTTTGCTCCCGCTTTTACTCCTGTGTTTTTAAGAACGTCGGTGAGCATCGGGGCGAAGGTGCCTGCAAGCGCGCCTGCTATCAGCTTCGATATGAGTATCGAGAGAATGCAGGTGATGATCGTTACGCCGATGGAGATTCCTGCACGTGCTGCGCCTCTCTTATAACCCTTAAGGCAGAATACGGTGCCGAATATAAGCGCGAGGAGGAGAAAAGGGGACCATGCTATCAGAGTGATAATTGCAGGTGACATTACTTTTTACCGTTCCTTTATTAGAATATATCCACGGGGAAGAGAATTTTTAGCTGGTTTATTTTGGATGTGAATGCCTTCTGCTGTTTTTCGCTCAAAAGCTGTTCTTTGAGCTGGGGCGCGATCTCGTCGAAGGCGAGAACGGTCGATTCGTTCTTTTCGCTAAGAAGAATGAGGTGGAAGCCAAACTGCGTCTGAACGGGAGCGGAAAGCTCGCCTACGTTCATAGAGAAAGCCGCGTCCTCAAATTCCTTTACCATCTGTCCGCGTCCGAAGGCGCCGAGCTCGCCGCCGTTTTCCTTCGACGGGCAGGAGCTGTACTTCTTTGCGGCGTCGGCAAAGGTGATGCTTCCGCTTTCGATCTCGGCGCGGATAGAAGCCGCTTCTTCCTCGGTCTTTACGAGTATGTGGCTTGCGTTTACGGTCTCGCCTGCGTTGAAGCGGTCGGGGTTCTCGTCGTAGAACTTCTTTGCTTCTTCGTCGGTAACCTTCACGTTTTCGATCGCACGGCTGATGGCAAACTTGGTGAGGAGTTCTTCCTTTGCAAGAGCGAGTTGCTTCTTAAATTCGGGATCGAACTCAAGAAGCTCCTTTCTTGCGCCCGCGAGAATGAGCTTGCGATTTATGAGCTGTTCGAGGACCATTTTCTGCCCCTGCGGGTTCATAAGTGAGCGTCCTCTTTCGCCCATAGAGAGTATTGTTTCGTTTACCTCCGCTTCGGTGATGTTTATTCCGTCAACCGAGGCGAGGATTCTGGATTCTGACATGATGTTTTTTTCCTTTCAAGGTATATTACATTTCAGTATAACATATTTCGGAAAGGATTTCAAGGGGGAAACATTCAAAGGTTTTACCACGTTTTTGTAGGGATGGGCGTGTCGAAGTATCGAGGCGTTGTCTTGCCTTCCCCTGAGGGGAAGGCAAGAGAACGTGGCGATGCTTCGCTATTTTGTTTGTAGGGGGCGACGTCCTCGACACCCCGCAATACCACGTCTCAATTTTTGAAACCGCAAGACGCTATTCAATAAATATAAGTTTTTTAAAAGAAAAAGTTACATTACCTGTGTGACGGGGCGTCGAGGACGTCGCCCCCTACAAGGCGTTATGCGTGGTTTGATAATGGACGATAGAGTGATTAAAGTAAAAACAGGCAGATCACATATCTGCCTGTTTATATTTCTTTTATTTCCACTTTTTCGCCTTTGTCTGTGCAGACGGTTATGGTGAAACCGTCAACGAAAAAGGTTTTGAATTCTACGGAATCATAATTCGGTTCGGCGAAAAATCCGCTTCCCTCGTATTTTCCGTAGCTTTCGCGTTCTGTCCAGCGGACGAGCGCGTCATCTTCGCTAACGCCGCCGAGATACTTTTCGCGTATGCGATCCGATACCTTGCGCTTGCCCTCGATATCAATTCCGCATCTGCCGTTGCCTATTGCTACTGCCGCCATTCCGTCGGCGTGCGCGATGCTAAAAAACACGTTAGGCGTATCATAGAAAAACGGCTTGCCGTTTTCGTCCTTTTTTATCTGCCCGACGGAAAGATCAAGAAAAGAAGCGGCGGCATAGAGAAGCTCGTATGCCGCCTTGTGCTGTTCTTCGTAGGTCTTTCCGCAGGGACGGGTGAACGCCGCGATCAAGAGATAACTCTGATACGGATGGTTTCTTCGATTGCGGAGATCTGTGCGAGCGCCGCGTCGGAGATCTGTCCGATCACTTCAACGATGGTATAAGCATAGTTTCCGCGGCTGCGGCTTACCATGTTTTCGATGTTGATGTTTTCTTCCGCCATTGCGGTCGATATCTTCGAGAGGACACCCGCTACGTTTCTGTGCATAATGCAGATGCGTGCGTCGCCGTTATGGGGAAGCTCGACGTTCGGGAAGTTTACGGAGTTCTTGATGTTACCCTTTTCAAGGTACTCGATAAGCTCCTTTGCCGCCATAATAGCGCATTTATCCTCGCTCTCCTCGGTCGATGCGCCGAGGTGGGGGATGCAGACGATCTTATCCGATACTCCGAGCAGATCGTCGGTGATAAAGTCGGTGATATAAGCCGAAACCTTACCGCTGTTGATTGCCTCGATCATCGCCTTGGAATCAACGAGCTCTGCTCTTGCGAGGTTGATGATCTTAACGCCGTCTTTCATCTTCGAGATCGTTTCAGCGTTGATCATTCCCGTCGTGTCCTTGGTTGCGGGAACGTGGAGGGTTATATAATCGCAGGAAGCGTAGATGTCGTCGTAGCTTGCCGCCTTTTCGATGGAACGGGAAAGTCCCCAAGCCGCCTCAACGGTGATGAACGGGTCGCAGCCGTATACCTTCATTCCGAGTCCCTTTGCGGCGTTTGCCACAAGTCCGCCGATAGCGCCGAGACCGATTACGCCGAGGGATTTGCCCTCGATCTCACAGCCCGCGAACTTCGACTTTTCCTTTTCGGCAAGAGCCGCTACACCTGTCTCGCCTGTGTGTGCCTTTGCCCACTCGATACCGCCGACTACGTTACGCGAAGCGAGGAGGAGCGCGGCGATCGCAAGCTCCTTAACGCCGTTTGCGTTAGCGCCGGGGGTATTGAATACGACGATTCCTTCCTCTGCACAGCGGTCAACGGGAATGTTGTTTACGCCTGCGCCTGCGCGTCCGATAGCGACGAGCTCGGGATTGAAGGTCATATCGTGCATTTTTGCCGAACGGACGAGGATCGCGTCGGGATTTGCGCAATCGTCGCTTACGTTGTATTTTGCGGTATCGAAATTGTCGGTACCGATCTTTGCTATTTTATTCAGACACTTAATGTTATACATTTTGTTTTACTTCCTTATGCTTTGGGATTGTTCTCTGCAAAGTCCTTCATAAACTTAACGAGCGCTTCAACGCCTTCGGTAGGCATTGCGTTGTAGATCGACGCTCTCATACCGCCGACGGAACGGTGTCCCTTGATGTTCTTGAAGCCCGCCTTGCCTGCTTCCGATGCGAACTTCTTATCGAGGTCGGGGTCGCCGGTTACGAACGTTACGTTCATCATAGAACGGGAATCCTTTTCGACGGGTGCGGTATAATAGGACTGGTTATCGAGGTAGTCGTAAAGAACGGCTGCCTTATTTTCATTATATGCCTTCATTGCGGTAAGACCGCCGAGACCGAGAATGTACTTGAACACGAGTCCTGCAACGTAGATCGGATAGCAGGGGGGAGTGTTATACATAGAGTCGTTATCTGCCATGAGCTTCCAATCGAACATTGCGGGGGTATCGGGACGGCACTTGCCGAGAAGGTCCTCACGGACGATCACGATCGTAAGTCCTGCGGGCGCGACGTTCTTCTGTGCGCCTGCGTAGATAACGCCGAACTTCGTTACGTCAACGGGCTCGGAGAGGATGCAGGACGACATATCGGCAACAAGCGGGATATCACCGGTATCGGGGATATAGTTATACTTCGTACCGTAGATGGTGTTGTTGAAGCAGATGTGAACGTAATCCGCGTCGGGACGGAAGTCCTCTCTCTTGGTCTGCGGGATATACGTATTGTTCTTATCCTCGGAGGAAGCTACGATCTTTATATCGCCGTACTTTTTTGCTTCCTGCGCCGCCTTCTTCGAGAACTGACCCGAAACGATATAGTCTGCCTTGCCCGATCCTGTAAGGAGGTTATAGCATACCGATGCGAATACGGTCGATGCTCCGCCCTGAAGGAAGAGTACCTTATAGTTATCGGGGATGTTCATAAGAGTACGGAGGTCTGCCTCTGCCGTCCTTATGATTGCTTCATAATCGGGAGAACGGTGGCTCATCTCCATTACTGACATTCCGCTTTCGCCGTAGCAGATAAGCTCGCGCTGTGCCTGCTCAAGCACGGGGAGGGGAAGCATCGAAGGGCCCGCTGAAAAGTTATAAACTCTGTTCATAATAGTATCCGTTTCTCCGACTTTTTGTATTACGCGCCTCCCGTCGGGCGGAGGGCGTTAATTAGATTTGTAAAATAATAAAATAATTATATAATTTTGCGGGAGATTAGTCAAGGGGTTCGTGGTAAAAATACAAAATTTTACCTTTTTACCATAGTAGTTAGGTAAAGTGAAAGAGTTTTGGGCATTTTGATGCTAATTTCTGTTTCACCTTTCTTGCTCACCCAAGAAAGGTGACGAAAGAACGGTGCCAAGGGGCAAACCGATGAAAATTTGCAAAAGCAAATTTTGGAATTGTCAAGAAAAGTGCAGTCAAAAAACTCACTAAATATTTTAAGGGATA
>CAZVVM010000015.1:0-27884 GCA_964630635.1 uncultured Ruminococcus sp.
GCATATCTTGCAAAGCTGCTTTCAAATATGGGTATTCCTGACTCGACCGTCGGAATAATCTCGTCCGTGCTTTCGCTTGCCGTTTTTTCTCAGCTCATATCGATATTCTTCGTTCAGAAGATAAGGAACGTGAAGAAAACGGTAGTGCCGATACATATGCTCGGACAGTGCCTGTTTACCTTTTTGTACCTGCTTCCGTTTCTTAAGCTTCCCACAAGCGTTGCATCGCTGTTTGTCGGCGGATGTCTGCTCTTCGGGTATCTGTGCAGATCTTCGGTTGCGTCGATAATTTACAGATGGGCAAGCAGTTTCGTTGATCCCTCGCGCAGAGCATCGTTCTCGTCGACGGTTTCGATCGTCAGTCTATCTTCCGACATTGTTGTGAGCTTCGGCGCAAGCGCGATTTTTGACTATCTTTGTAAGACGCACGGTGATCACTCGGGATTCCTTTTCCTTGCAATACTGATCCTTGTGTTCAACGTAGTCGATCTTATATGCCTTGTTTGTATGACGAACGTAAAGCAGGAGCCGGAGGAGCGCGCGCATACTCTTAGAGCTTCGGAAGTAATAAGGATGCTTTTCTCGAATAAAAGCTTCGTTTGCGCAATCTTCGCATACGCTCTTTGGAGCATAGCGTCGGGAATTTTTGTCGGCTTTATCGGCATTTATCAGATCAAAGAGCTCGGAATGAGTCTTACTCTGATTGCGGCGCTGGGTGTCGGGAGCTCGTTCGCGCAAATGCTGTCTTCAAAGCTGATCGCTGACTATACCGCTAAGCGCAATTACGCATATGGACTGAACCTCGGATTTGGTATAGCGGCGGCTGCAACGCTTTGCATGGTGTTCACGACACCGAAAACCTGGTGGATGATGATATTCTATATGCTGATATATAATGCCGCAACGGTGGGTATCGGGCAGAATTCCGGTAATATAGCGTTCAACTACGTCGATTCAAAATATTACGTTGAAGCTGTTGCGATAATGAACAGTATAGGCGGAATATGCGGCTTCGGCGCATCACTCATCGGAGCGTCAATCCTCGAGACGGTACAGAAGAACGGGAATCAGCTCTTTGGAATCAAGGTTTACGGACAGCAGGTTCTCGCAGTAATAGGTTTTTCCGTGATCGTCATTGATATTCTTTTTACTAAGCTTGCCCTTGAAAAGCGGCCGATAATAGCGAAATGATAATGTCGCCCGATTGGGATATTTCCAATCGGTAGGTTTTTTAAAACCGTATTCTACGGTACCTGCGATAAATGTAAATAAAAAGCACCCGAAGGTGCTTTTTTTCTTATACCATAAGCTCTTCGAACTCGTCAAGAAGCTCTTCAAACGTCTTGAGTGCCGTTTCGATCGGCTCGGCAGTCGCCATATCAACGCCTGCTTTTTTGAGTATCTCGATAGGCGTATCGGAGCATCCGGCCGAGAGGAATCCGAGGTACTTCTTAACTGCCTCGTCGCCCTCGTTCAGGATCTTACGCGAAAGCGCCATTGCAGCCGAGAAGCCCGTCGCGTACTGGAATACGTAGAAATTCATAAAGAAGTGGGGAATTCTCGCCCACTCCATATCGATCTCGGAGTCAATCGTTACAGCGGGACCGTAGTATTCCTCATTTAAGCGGTGGTAGACCTTGCAGAGAGCATCAGCGGTGAGCGACTGTCCGCTCTCAACCATCTTCGACATTTCAAGCTCAAATTCAGCGAACATCGTCTGGCGGTAGAGGGTCGTACGGAACTGCTCAAGGAAGTAGTTTATAAGGTACGCTCTGCCTGCCTTGTCGGTGGTCTTTGAAAGAAGGTGCGACATAAGGAGCGCCTCGTTACAGGTCGATGCGACCTCGGCAACGAAGATAACGTAATCAGCGTAAACGGTCGGCTGATTTTCCTTCGAAAGATAGGAATGCATCGCGTGTCCCATCTCGTGCGCGAGGGTGAACATCGAATTAAGGGTATCCTCGTGATTGAGAAGAACGTAAGGATGAGGACGTGCGCCCGACGAATATGCGCCGCCGCGCTTGCCGACGTTCTCGTAAACGTCTATCCATCTGTTCTCGTAAGCGTGCTTGACTACCTTGAGGTAATCCTCGCCGAGGGGCTTGAGCGCTTCAAGTGTGATCTTCTTCGCTTCCTCAAAGGGAATCACGTTCTCTGCCTCGGAAACGAGGGTCGGATAAATGTCGTACATATGGAGCTCGTCAAGCTTCATAAGCTTCTTGCGGAGCGCCATATAACGGTGCATAAGGGGCATATTCTTGTGAACGGTTGCGATGAGGTTATGATATACCTCGGTCGGAACCTCGGTTCTCGAAAGCGATGCTTCAAGTGCGCTTCCGTACTTGCGGGAGGTCGCGAAGAACTTGAGCTGTCTCATCTGCGCGTCAAGGAGCGCGGCAGTCGTGTTCTTGAAGGAGCCGAACGTGTGATAAAGCGCCTCAAACGCGTTCTTGCGGAGAACTCTGTCGGAGCTTTCAACGCAAGGAATGTAGGAGCCCTGCGTAAGCTGACGGGTGTTGCCCTCGCCGTCAACGATATCGGGGAAGCGCAGATCGGCGTTGCGGAAGAAGGAGCCGATAGTGCTTGCCGCACCCGAGATCTCGGACGCACCTGCGAGAAGCTTCTCTTCGCTTTCGGAGAGAATGTGGGGACGCTTGCTTCTTACTCTGTCGAGCGAACGGCGGTAAAGCTCAAGACGCGGCACTTCCTTGTAGAAGCGCTCCATCGTCTCGTCGTCGATTCCGATAAGCTCGGGAGTTGCAAACGCACTTGCCGCGCCGCACTGAACGAAGAACGAACGGCATCTGCCGACCATCGCCTGATAGGTTGCGTTGCCGGTGTCGGTGTCGGAATTGAGATGAGCGTAGCTATACAGCTTCGAAAGAATTATGTCAGCTTCCTCATCAAAGGTCATGTACTCGTATAGACCCTGCGCGCTTGCGCTGATCTTGCCTGCAAAAGACGCGATCTTCGCGGGGTAAGACTGCGCTTCCTCGAACGCCTTTTCCCACGCGGCGTCGTTTTCAAATATGTCCTCGGTCGCCCAGGTGTTTTCCTTTAAGACCTCGGATCTAAGCGGTATCTTTTTCATACTCATAATTGTTACCTTCCATTAAATAACGTTAGTTATATTATAGCTCTTTACCGAGCGTCAGTCAAGAGGCGAAACGGGGCATAACGGCGTTTTTTATTGCCCCTTGAACAATGTACTAATCTATGATATAATGATAATAATCAAAGCGATATAAGGAAAAGTCAACCCAATCCCCGGTATAACATCAAAAAATACAGAAAAGAGGGACTTTTATGAAGCGTTTTTCATGTTTGATCTTAACCATATTTATCGTATTATCAATGTTTTCTTGTTCAGACTCCTTTATGTCCGGCAAGCAGGCAAACGAAAACCTCGAAAAGGTTTTCGGTGACGTAAAAGAACTTCCCATGGATATGGAAAAGGTCAAGGAGCATTTAAGCGAAAACGTCATTGTTTCGACCGAAAAAGATGACGGGACGAATGACTCAACAGAGCTTATTGTCGGAGACGGCGTGGTTCTTTATTTCTCAAAGTCCGAAAGCACGTCCAAGACGTCGGCAGGACACGCCTACAAATTCACCGTTGAGATTCTGCACTTCGGCGGCTCTGAAATGAAGGGCAATAAATGCAACTTCAGATTCACCGGTGCTAACATCAATATGACAATAGAATCCGAAAACGCCGAGGCCGTAAAATCGGAAATGACGAGTCAGCTTGAGGACTTGGGCTTATCCGACTCCCAGAAAGCCGTGATGGCAGACCTTATTGACGGAAAAACCGTTTCTATTAAAGCGGGAAGCGACGTCTGGGAAATGTATTCCCAGGTGAACGAAAAGGTTGAAACGACATACGATGAGGAACTCGGCACCTTCTGGCGTACCGAAAAACCCCGATACGACGATATGTACGACCAGTACAGCTACAAGGTTAAGGACTTTTCGAACAGAGTTAAGCAGCGAGTGTACTATAAGGTTGATGATTCCGGCACAAAATGGATCACCGAGAATTATGAATACACCTACCTCTCCGACGGAAGCGTAAAATGCCACGACGTCAGCTATCACGAGTACACAGATCAGATATGGTCAGAGCAAGAGTACATTAAATTTAATGACTCCACCGGCAAAGTCATTTGGCAGCGTTCATATCGTGACGACGGCACTATTGAACATCAAATGTACCATAATGATGATGGCAACGAGGTCAGTATAGAATATTTCTCCGACGGAAGCATTTTCGAAAAGCGGGTCGTCCTTCCTTCAGAGAACGATTCCGAACATAGAGAAGTGATCTACAGAGAAACCTACGGTGCCCCCGGAGTACTCTCACAAAAAGAATCCCTTGACGGTAACATTTTCACAAACGAGTATTATTTCCCCAACGGAAATCTTATGGAAAGAAGAATCATAGACGTAACGCGTCATTTCGGCAACTCGGACGAAGAGCCATACATAATTGAGTACATTAACGGATTTGAGGACGGAAGCAAGACCGTATTTACCTTCTATGACAGCGGCAAGCAGAAAACGGTCAAACAGTACGACGCCGACGGAAATCTCAATATCGAAACGTACTACAATGAAAACGAGATTCGAATAAGTGAAACCTACTATAACTCTGACGGAAAGGTTTGTTGCGATTACCACGAAAACGGCAACTTGAAGACACAAACCTATTATAATGCTGACGGAGAAGTCTATGACGTAATTCATTACGATGAGTATGGCAATATAATTGATAACTAAATAACCGCAAAAGAACACGTCAAAAGCGACAGTCGATACAGACTGTCGCTTTTACGTTGTGTTAAATCGTTCTATCAGCGAGAGGAGTTCTTTTTTTCGTAATCGGATACAATGTCAATGACACGTAACAATATTCCAAAAGCTTTGGGCTTTCGGGGACAATAAAAGAGGTGAGCTGTCAGCTCACCTCTTTTTGCTTATGCTTTGATTTTTGCTATTTTTTCCAAAACGGCGTTTGCCTCATCGGCTTCAAGATATCCCGCCTCGATATCAAAAGCAAGCTTTTCATACGAGCCGAGAGTTTTCATCTGTCCCGTGCGCTTTGAATAGCTGTATCCCATCGCTTCCGACGTTGCGGGGAGTATCATTCCCATAGAGTCCTCGTTGCCCGTTCTTGATATCCAACGAACGCCGACGGGAAGCTCCGCTACGGGATGGCTCACGTAGCACGCGCCCTCGCCGTTTTTCTGCAAGGTATACGCTCTGCCGTTCTCGTCGCCCTTATAGGTAACCGTGAAGCATATCTCGGGGTCGTATATCTCGCCCTCTGCTCCGACCTTATGGTGAAGCTCGGGGTTTTCGGAGAGCTTGTTCTTGAACGCCTTAAGCTCGTCGGAATCTCCGTCGCCCTTAATGACCTTGATGTGATCGGGATCGTAATCGGCGCTGTATACCAGAGTCGAGCCGTCGATTGGACGGAAATTGATATGACAAAGGTACGCGTATTCAAGCGGGCTCTTACGCTTATTCTCGATCTCGACGTGTATCTTCAACACGCTGTCGTTTTCATAAAGACGGCATTCGGGAGAGAAAGCGTAGTTCATCACGAACGATTTATCGTAATCGTATCTTCCGCCGACGGCGATATAATCCTCGCCAACGTCGATATACGCGCTCTGATAGCATACGTTCGGAATGGTGCCGTGCTGTGAGTGCTTATCCTCGTAGCAGACGGGGGATCCGATCGCGTCAAGACCGCAGTGGAGCAGGAACGCACCGTAGGTTTCGAGGTAAACACTCGTTTGTTGAGGTTCGTCCATCATCGTCTTCATCCAGAGGTCTTTTCCGCAGAAATTTGCTCTCCAGATCTGCTGTCCCTTGAAGGGCAGAATGATGAAATATCCCTTTTTGTTCTCTACTCTTATCGCCTCAACGCCCGTCGAATATCTGAAAGCGACCGCCTTCATCGAAGCGTTTTCGGTTATGAGAAATTCTCTGTCCGAGAAAAACTCTTTCTTTAAATATATACGCATACTTTACTCCGCAAAAAATTATTTGATAATTTCTTCAAGCGCCTCAAGCGTGCAGTTTACCATATGCTGTCCGAGCTCCATACTGGTCTCGACGGAATTGAGAGCGAACCACGCTGTGTTTCTCTTCGTGCGTTCAAGATCAACGTGGTCGGGATAAAGGGCGTACATAAGACTGCTTTCGAATTTGCCTGCGTGGTCAAATCCGCCGCACTTATGCTGCGCTTCCTTGCTTATAAGCGGAATTACCTTGATGTAGGAGAAGGGATCGTCGCCGCTTCCGAGGTTCTCGTAGTAGTCAGCGTAATCGTTGCTGCCCCACCAGCCCTTGCCGCGAGTGTCTTCCATATACTCCATAATGACCTTCTTCGCCGCCTTATGGCAAGCGATGGTCATAGGCATAAGTCCCGCTTCCTCGGTCTGATGATGTGCGACGCAGTAAATGTTCTTTACTCCGCCGTATATCATAGACTTGAGTATGCAATAAATATAGTTCTCGTACGCGTCAACGTCAACGTGGATCGTACCGCTTTCGGGTCCTGCGACCGCGTAGCTGGCAACACCGTACCAGATAGGCGGACACACTACGATCTCCTTCGTTTTTTCAAGCTCGCGCATAATTCCGTTGATTACCATCGTATCGGTTCCGCAGCTTGCGTGAAGCGCGTGATACTCGATAGTTCCTATCGGAATTATAAAGGGAACCTTTCTCTTTTTAGCGTCTTCGAGTTCCTCGAAGAACATATCTACCATCTGCATATAGATTATCTCCTCATTCGAAAGTGATATCAGAATTCGAGCTCGTAAAGAGTGCCGATTTCAGGGGAAAGAACGTCACAACCGGTCTCGGTTACTGCAATACCCTTTTCCCAACGAACGCCGAACGTATCGGAGGAAATGTAGGTATCTATCTGGAAGGTCATATTGGGCTTGAGGTCATAGGTAGAGCTGGTCTCGCACCAGGGTGCTTCAACCTCGATCATACCCGTGCCGTGAAGCGGTCCGTATACGAAGTTATCCTTGTAGCCGTTCTTTACGAAGTAGTCGTAGAAGCCCTTAGCAACGTCAGCGGCGGGAATGCCTGCCTTGACCTGCTTTTCGGTCCATCTGTGTGCTTCAAGACCGAAGAGAACTACTTCTCTACGCTTGCCCTCGAGCTTGCCGAGAACGATCGGATAACCGATAGCTGCGGAATAACCGTCGATCTTTGCGGAGAGGTTAAGCTGAACGATATCGCCCTTCTCGAACTGTCTGTAGCTCGAACGGGAGATAGCGTGACGGGTAGATGCCTCGGAGAATACGTACATAGGAAGTCCCTCGTATTCAGCACCCTGCTCGTATATAACTCTCTGTGCAACACCGACCATCTGAAGCTCGGTCATACCGGGCTTGATCTCCTTGATAACCTGCTGAGAAGCAAGCTCTGCAATGCGGTAGCCCTCGCGCAGACAAGCGATCTCGTTTGCTGTCTTGATCTGACGGAGCGAAACCATAATGCTGTCAGCTCTTACGATCTCTGCCTCGGGGAATGCCGAACGGATACCCTCCATAATGATAACGGAGGTGTCAAGGTAGCTTGCAACGCCGATGCGGAGCTTCTTGCCCGTTACGCCGATCGCCTTCATAACGTCAGCAAAGGTATCGGGGATAAGCTCGGGATATGCGGGGTCTGCGCTCTCTCTGTATTCCTTGAGAACGAAGATCTTTTCGATCTTGGAGCGGTCTGCCGCGAAAATACGGCTCTCGGGACCAACCATAAGCGCTGCGTCTCCCGTAGGAGCGATAGCTACGCCGCATCTCTCGAAAAGCGGCCAGAAGCCGGAGAAGTAACGCGCGTTTGCGTAGTCTGCTTCGTTGGAGTTTACGATAAGAACGTCAAGACCTGCCTGCTTGATAAGCTCTGCGGCTCTCATACGTCTTTCTACGTATTCGTAATCGGGAATTCTGATAGTTCCGTGCTGTGCCATAATGTTTTTCTCCTTTAAATAAATAATTTGTTTTTTGATTTTTTAATCGCAGCAATAGCCGGGGGTCGTATAGAATGCAACCGTTCTCGGCTCTGCTCTTCCGTACTGCGCGACGATCGGAACGTCGCTTTCGAGCATAATTGCGTACTGCTCCTCGAAGTTTGCCGTACGCTCTCCGAAGTCCTTCGGCTCGTTCGTACGCAGGCAGCGAACTCTTCTCGCGCCTACAGTAACGACTACGTCGTTTATCGGCTCTTTATCCGTATAAATAAACGTTACACGGATATGTGCGTCAGCGTCGCCGGTATTCGTGATGATTATCGACTCGTGTCCCGGTATGCAGTTCACTCCGACAGGCGGAAGCTCTGCGTCGGGAAATATCCATACTTTCTTTCCGTAACCCATATAGTTATTCCTCCAAAAAATAGTTATTCATCTGTATTTTATCACTTGAAAATGCTTTTGTCTTGTGATATAATGTAAAAAAATAGGAAAATATTCACCTTATCACCCTATTTTGCAAAAAAGAGAGGAACAAAATGCATTATTTTTCCTACAACGAAAACAAGCAGCACGGAACGCTCAATTTTCCCGTCGCCTATTACGACGTTGACAGCAGGCATTCTCCCTACGTTATGCCGCTTCACTGGCACAAGGAATGGGAGTTAATTTACGTTACCGACGGCAGTATAGATTTTATAATAAACGGTGAACATCTTACCGCTCACGTCGGGGACGCCATACTTATGGGCGGCGGTACTCTCCACAGCGCGAGCGCAGAATCGTGCTCCTATCAATGTCTGAACTTCGGGCTTCACGAGCTTGTCTTAAACGTCCTTTCGGTGCGTGAGGCGTTTCGTCTTTTCTATCGGAACGTATACATTCCGCGTACGCTCTACACCTCGTCCGACAGCGGCATCTGCAATATCGTATGCGAAATATTTTCCGCCTTTGACGGCGAGTGCTCGGAAAACTTTTGCAGAATGTCGACCCTCGGCAACGTAACGCGTTTATTTGCGCACATTCTGGAAAACGGTTATTACGCTGAGAACTCTGAAAGCTCTTCCGGCACCTACGAGAAGATCAATATGCTCAAGCAGGTTCTTGAATATATTGAAACGCATTTTTCGGAGGAGATAAAGCTGTCTACGCTTGCCGAAATAGTCGGAATGAACGAAAACTATTTCTGCCGTTTTTTCCACTCCCTTACCCGTCAGACGCCAATAAGCTACGTCGCGCTTTACAGAATTGAGCAGGCGGCAAATATGCTGCTTGCCACGAGTGACTCGGTAACGGAGGTTGCGTTCCGTTGCGGCTTCAACGACGTCGGTTACTTCATAAAATGCTTCAGGAAGGTCAGGGGCTGTACTCCCAAGCAGTTCCGTCTCCGTGTAAGCTGACACACAAGTGCGCTTTATATTGACCTGCCAGCCGCGCATCGGCTACTTTCTACCCGTAAACGGGTCTGCCTCCTTGCCTTCCCCAGCGGGGAATGGTGCAAGCGGCAGAGCCACGGACGGATGAGGAGATTTCAAGGTTTTGTTTCTTTTCCTTGTATCTAATTATCCGCTGTTTGTTTTTCTCCTCATCCGACCTCGCAAGCTCGGTCACCTTCCCCGCTGGGGAAGGCAAGACATTGACCTTCAAATTCTCCAGCTCCTGGTTTTATCTTATTCTTGTTCATCGGTAAACCTTTTTTCAACCACGCTCTCACGCGTGGTTTTCGTTTGCAAAAAATCGCTCGTATGAAGCCATACGAGCGATTTTGTTTCGTTATTATCCGACGATACCGGAGCGTTCGATACCCTGTACCAGATACTTCTGGCAGAAGAGATATATCACTATGAGCGGGAGCATTACCAGGATCGCCTCGGTACTGTATACCGCAGCTTGGTAGAGTGCCTCGCCCTCAAATCCCTTGACCCCCAGAATTCCGGGTACACCCTGAATATCGTTGAGAAGGAATATGTTTTCGTTTTGTCTCATATTGAAGAGATTAACGTAGAAGTTATCCGTCCACTGCCATGCGAACGAGAAGAGGAATACCGTTATAAGCATCGGAATAGAGATCGGAATAATGATCTTGAAGAAGGTCTTGAACGGACCGTAGCCGTCGATATACGCCGACTCCTCAAGCTCATCGGGCACGCCCGAGAAGAACTGTCTCATCATAAATATGAAAAGTCCGTTCTTGAACGCCAGGCCCGTTGCCGACAGGAGAACCAACGGCGTGAAGCTTTCCGTCATATCTATCGGTTTCAGACCCAACAGCTTCAGAATTCCGAAATCGCCTATTCCGACGTCGAAGTTCTGGAACTTCATGAACATCGAAAGACGAAGAGTCTCGTGAGGAACGACCATCGTGAATACGACAAGCGCGAAGAGCAGCTTTCTGCCCTTGAACTTATACTTTGCAAAGCCGTAGCCGATTATTGCGCAGACGAACGTCTGAAGCAGCGCACAGATGAGCGAGAGCGTCGCCGTACCCGCAAGTCCCTCAAGATAGTTCTGGTGCTCGATTACCGCTTTGTAGATATCGAGGGTAGGTCTTTTCGGAATGAGCTTGACCGTTACGTCGATGAAGTCCTCACGTCCCATAAAGGACGATGCGATCTTCGTATAGAACGGGAAGAGAATGACGTAAGAAATTCCAAGAAGAAGAAGAAAGCGGAAGAGCCACGTAAGACCCTTAGTAATCGCCGTTCCCGTAAGGAAACGAAGACGGAATCTGGTCCACCAGTTGGTTCTTTCAAAATCTACCTTTATCTTGTTTTTGGTTTCTCTCTTGATCTTCGGAGCGTTTGTTTTAGTATTATTCATAACAATTCCCTCCTTAATCACGTCTCTGATAGAAGACGTAAGCCGAAAGGGCAGCCGCCACCAGAGCAACTATTCCTATAACTATGAGGAAGTATATCCACGACATCGCAGTTGCGATCTCTCGTCCGCCGCCGCCCGCAATGTCGGTATACTTACCGCTGATAAACGACATTATCTGGCTGTCGCTCGACGTAAAGGAGTCGATGACCGTATAGATCGAGTTTACGAGGATCATCGGGCTTATCATCGGGAAGGTTATCTTCCAGAAGGTTTCCCAACCCGTCGCGCCGTCTATCGAGCAGGACTCGTAGATCGCGGGGGAGATGGACTGAAGTCCCGCAAGGAAGATAAGCATCTGAACGCCCGAACGGTTTATGATGTTATAGATATCGTTTACGATACCCGTAACGTATTTTAGAAGTCCGTTGCCGACCTGCATATTCTGGAAGAGCCAACTGAAGTCGGTTACCGATACTATCTGCGAAACGCCGTTGCCGGAAACGTCACCCGATCCGTCGTCAACGGTACCCGTCTGACTCATATAATTCTGACCCGGAGATGCAAGATCTGATATTTCGTTTATAAGTCCCGTTGAAAGAATAACGGGTATAAAGAATATCGCACGGAATACAGCGCGTCCCAATATCTTTTTGTTCAGAAGCACCGCGATAAAGAGCGAGAAGATTACTATCGCGGGAATATCGAACACGAGATCCTTAACTCCCGAGACGAGTACCTTCGTAAAATCCGAATCGGTGAGTGCATCCTGGTAGTTCTTGAGTCCGACCCATTCAAGACGGTATCCACCGCCCTCCGACGGGCGGACGGGTACTATCTTGTTAAAGCTGTAATTGAGCGAATCGACTACTATCGGAAGGTATATAAGAAGAAGTCCGATAATAAAGGGAAGAACGAACAGCCAGCCGGCTCTTGCCTTTTTCTTGTCAAGAGAAACTATCTTCTTACGCTTCTTTGCAGCGCTCTTTTTCTTTTTTACTGCCGTCATGCTGCCGCCTCCTCTCCGCTGTTGATTACTGTTTCGCCGTTTGCATTAAGCACAACGTATCCGAGCGCCGGAATTACCGTTTCTCCGAGTTCTTCAACCGTTACGTCGAAATAGTTGTAGTTAAGAATGAAGCTGTAACCGTTTTCAAAGGTTACCTTTACTATCATTCCGTTATCAACGAAGTACTTCGAAACGTTTGCCGTCGGAGCGTTTACCTCGGGCGTATCCGTTTCGGTATCGTTCTTTATATAGTTACCGCCGAGATGGTCCTTAAGCTGCTCTTCTTTTTCCGCAGCTTCCTTGTCCGCCTCTTCCTTTTCGAGTCTTTCCTGCTCGGCCTTTTCCTGTTCAAGCAGGTCATTCTCAAGCTCATCTTCGGTAGGAACTCTCATACCTGTGATGAATTCGTGATTTGCCATCGGAGAGTTTATAACGGGAGAAAGCGCCGTATTGAGAGCCGTATAGGTCTCGATAAGGTCTTCCTTCCAGTTCTGGTAAGAGATCGAGAAGTACTTGGAAAGGGTCTTATCCTGCTTCAGCTTCTCGGAGTTGCGGTAAACGAGAATGAAGTAGGGGCTTGCGCCGTTTTCAAGGATCTTGAGCATCTCGTAACGTATGTCACCTGCCATATTGGTCGGTGAACCCGCATAGTTCAAATATCCGTGATATACAAGAGCAAAGAAGGGGATAGCTTCCGATGCCTGCAAGTAACGCGAGGATGTGAGCGGTATATTGAGAATATGCTTTGCGTATTTGACCGCATAAGCGTTACCGCCGTCCATCATCACGTCGTAGCCCGCTTGGCGAACCTTTTCAAGCGTGTCAAGAACCTGCTGCTTTGAGTCCTCACGGTTGTACGGGTCATCCTCGTCGAAATCGGACGAAAGATCGGAACCGATAGCACCGAGGGCAAGGCCCTCAAGATTAAGCTTCTTGGCGTCCTTATTCAGCTTTCCGAAGATGCTTTCAAACGAGGAGGGCGCGATAACGAGCATACCCGTGCTCGTGAACTTCTGGAGAACCGCGTCATACGCCTGCTTCTGCACGAAGCGGTCGTCTATTGCGCGGGCTGCCTCTTTACGGCGGTTGAAGCCGTCGAAGAGAGTGTCCTTATAGGTATACGAGAAATCCGCATCGAGATAGATCTCGAAGTTCTTTTCGTTTGCGTACTTCTGGAGCTTCTTTAGGCCACTGTTGCCGCCAACGACCTTTTCAACGTCGATCTGATTTGCCAGCGTGCTCTTAAGACCGCCGTTCATAAATCCTGTGAGCTTGAATACGAGATTGGTTATTCCCTCCTCGCCGAGCTCCGAATGTATCTTCTTGACGTCGTTAAAGGTGGTAAGCGCCTTCTTGACCGTTACGGGGATCGAAAGGAATTTCTCCTGAACGTTCATAGCGCCGAGAGACTCGATATAAAGCGGGATATCGCCTGCTTCAAGCTTTTCGTCGGTAAGAGCGCCCGTCGATATGAGCTGCTGACGGTATGCAAGCGCCATTCCGATATAGCTTGTGTCAAAGCAGCCCGTCGTGTCGATTCCGTTCTTTGCTCCGTATTCAAGATCGGTAAGCATTATGTAACGGATAGTGAAGTTACCCGTATATCTGCGGTCAAGAGTGGAAGTAATGCCTCCGCCTCCGCCGACCGACACTATTGAGCTGAGCGTGAACTTATCCTTGGGGGTCGGGCTGAATTCTGCCTTGACAGAGTAATAATTGTGTCCCGTTTCGCCGTAGGTCGCGCGAAGCGTTGCGAGAGCGTCACCCTCTTCGATTATAGCGAAGTAGCCGCTCTTGCGGATGTAGGTCGAGCTTTCGCCCGTAGCTTCGTCAACGGTAGTATATTGAGTATCCTCGACCATACCGAACACAGGCATACGGGCAGGCATAACGTTTTTGCTTTGTTCCAGCTTATCGGCATCGCGGTAAACGTAATCCAGTCCGTACACGGGCTTGACTAAATTAAAGGCGTTTCCGCTCTCCTTTACGTCCTCGAAGCGGGTAAGAGTACCCGAGCCGTCGGGGAACACCGTGTAGCCGGTAAAGTTTGAGTTAGCCGCTCCCATATAGGGCAGGCAGGTAATGCTGTTAAGACGGTAGGTGCTTTGGTCGTAATTGATACCGTTCGCGGGAAGTCTTACGCGAAGACCCGTCTCGTCGATATAATACTCAAGAGCTGCTCTGAACTGTACGGGGTTTTCTGTCGTCTCGTCGTGCGCACAGAGCTCGTGGTCGTACTGTCTCTCTGCGTAGGTGTAGTTCGGGCAGTACAGCTTGATAATGTACTCGATCTCGTTCTTGAGCTTCATACTCGCCGTCGTATCGAACACGTAAAGCGCTTCAACGGGGCTGTTTTTGCCTTCTTCGGATGTCTTGTCAAGAACAGGATAGCGCTCGAGCATTGCCACGAGAATTACCTCGGGCAGAGACGTATCCGTCGGATCCTTGAGGGAGTAGGATGCCTTTATCTTGTTATAATGCATTCTCGCCTGCTTTTCCTCATACGTCGCAGTTTTTGCGTCATATGTCTCGGGATCGTAAGGAATCTTTGCGAGTATCTCCTCCTCGAATCGTGACTTTTCGATCACCTCGGGATAAAGATAACGCGTTTCCTGCTTACCGATTACGTACTCAACGCGGACGCCGTTTTTGATCGGCTTGACTTTTATCTGCTTGAGCTTGGCGGCATATTCATAGCTGTAAAGCTCTTTAGCCGCATTATCGGTAACGGACTCGTAATTGATTATTAGCTGCGAAAGGATCTTTTTGTCGCCTTCGCCGTTCTTATCCTTTATGACCTCTTTGTTGGAAGCGATGTCATAAGGATTTGTCGTAAGTATGTCGCCCGTTTTCGTGTTTACGATTGCGACCTCGCCTGTAATGGGCTCGGCATAGAGCTTATAATCAAAGCGCGATGCCATAAGGTCCATCGAAGCAACCTTATCCTCCTTGGAGTCGAACTCGTAGGTGAAAAAGTCGATTGCGTTTATGGGTTCCTGCGGGGTTTCGGTTTCCTCTGCGGCAAAAACTGGAAGCGCCGAGATTACCGAAAGCGTACCAAGCAACATACAGAAGGCCATAACAGCCGATAAAAATTTCTTATAAATTTTCATTTTCATCTCTCCTTCTTTAGTAGTTACCGATACGACAACTCGACCACGATACCCGTGATAAAGCTTACCATCTTCATTATGAGCGTCGAGAACAGCAGTACGCAGAAGATAATTACCGCCATAGCGATTATCGTTCCGATACAGGTCAGGACGTTTTTACCGATAGAATAGTCGTGGGTGACCATCGTTCCGAAGAACAGAAGAAGTCCGACCCATACCCATGCTACCGACACGAGCATATCGTAGATCTGTGCCTCACTCGACGTGAGAATATTGGTTATTGCCGTTGCGGGAATGAGAAGCAGCACGAGCGGTACTGCACAGTAGCAGGTTGCAATAAAGATATCCTTCATGCTTCCTTCGCCCTCAAACAGCGTCGTCAGGCACCAGTTTCCGACTACCCACAGTGCCACAGGCACGAGGAGCGAAAGGAGAGAGCCGAACATTGACGTGTAGGACGCGCGGGGATTAAAGACGTAAGCTCTGCCGACCGACTGGTAGCAGACTGCGACGAGCGCAAGACACAGCCAGAAGATCGCGCCGCGGACCGATCCGCGCTTTTCGTGTTTAAGGTCCCAGAATCCGTCAAACGGATGGAATATAACGTGGAATGCGTACAGCACCTCTTCCCAGAAGGTCTTTTTGCCCTTCTTGAGTGCCGTTCTCTTGTTTACCTTGCCTGCATATCCGAAGAACTTGACTACGAGGAAGAGGAATACTACTACGACGATCGGGATGAGGATAAAGTATTTATCCGCCCAGCTCTGACGCATTTCCTTCAGCGCCTTCGAGTAGTTCTCGGTCTCGTAAGCAGCTGCAAACATCTTCATCGCTTCTTCGTACTTACCCTGACGGTAAAGTGCCTTACCGATACCGATGTAAGCTGCGTCGAAGTTGCTGTTTCTCTTCAGAATATCCTGATAGTCGGTTACTGCTTCTTCGTGCTTACGGTCGATCTCGTTCTGGAGAGCTCTTATAAGCACGTCGCCGTACTCGGTACGGGTGAACACCGTGATGCTCTGATAGAGTCCGTCAAATACGAGAAGCTTCGTATCTTGATAAGCAATAGCAACTACCGAAGCACTCAAATGACCGAGAAGACTGCCGCGGTCACCGAACGCAAACAAAAGGTTACCGTACTGGTCGTAGGTATATATCTTCGAACGGTCAGCGTCGATTATTGACCACGAGCCGGACGGTCCGAGAGCCACGTCGATGATTCTCGAGGGATCGTCCGAAAGACCGCCGCCGTCGATCTTGACTTCACCGCCGGGACCGAAGAAGCCGTTACGTCCGAGGATATCATTTCCTGCGGCGTTGAACTTCTTGATAGACGAATAGTCGCCCGACTTATTCGTGATCGCGGTCTGCTTGACGTTAGCACTTGCAGTACAGTAGATGAAGCCCTCGTCGTCAATGGTTATGTTGTTATAGGACGTCGGAAGATTCTTTTTATCGGAGCTGTTCTTGAACAGCTTCTTGATCATCTCGTCCCACATATCGTATTCGACCTTCTGCGCGCCGATATATCCCTGGAACTCACCGTTTGCATCAAGGGAAAGAACACCCTGATAAATGTCGGGGGAGATAACGTAGATACGGTCGGATGCGTCGACTGCGATAGCGGTCGGACGGTAATTGGAATTGTCCTCGAAAATATCCGCTTTCGGCTCTTCAAGGTGCTTGACGTAGTTACCGTCGAGATCGAAAACGACGATACGCTTGTTATCGGTGTCCGCAACGAAGATGTTTCTCTCCGTTACGAAACAGCCGTTGGGGTTATTGAAGGAGTCCTCTATACCGTTGCTGTTGACGAAGGTGTCGATCGTGAAGCGGTATTTGAGGTTTTGGTCGAGAACGACAATAGCGTTCGCGTCCTTGTCTGCAAGGTAGACGTTGCCCTTTTCGTCAACGACCATATCGGCAACCTTTTTCAGCGCTGTGGGAAGTCCCATAGCAACGGAGTCAATAGCGACGTTAGGCGTATACGCGTGGGGGGACGCGAGCTGCTCTCCGTCTATACTGTACGTATAGGTCTGATACGGCTCTGCCGAAACCGCCATTGGGAGAAGAGTAAAGACTGCGATAAGGACCGCAATAAATTTTGTAAATCTGTTTTTCATTGCGCCCTCCTTTTAGTCCTTCATACCCGACGAAGCCATAGTTTCGACGATCTTGGACTGGTTTATTATAAAAATTATGATCGGCACGCTCATCATTACGACCGAGCCCGCGCTCGACGCACCCGCCGAAACGCTGCTGATCGTTGCGATAGCGTTATTGAAGGTCTTGAGCTGCTCGGACCAAACGTAGCCCGAAGCGCCTGAATTCCATACCTGCTGGAAGGTGGTAACGAGAAGCGTAAGCCAAGCGGGCTTAACGAGCGGCATTACTATCTGCCAGTAAATTCTGAGCTCACCTGCGCCGTCGATACGCGCCGCCTCGACCATTTCGTCCGAGATGTTCGCGTCGATAAACTGCTTCATAAGGTACAGACCGAGAGTCGATGCCCATACGGGAACTATCGAGATCCAGTACGTATTAAGCCAACCGAGCCAAATGAAGATGAAGAAGTTGGTGATACCGGTGATGGTCGAGCTTATCATAAGCGACCACTGGATCATTTTGAACATTGCAACGCGTCCGGGGAACTTGATCTTCGAGAGCGCGTAAGCGGTAAGAGAACCGAGTACGAGACATCCGAAGGTAGCTGCTACCGATATTATTATCGTATTGAAGAGATAACGGCTGATCGGTACCCAGGTACTGTTAAAGTTCGAAAAAAGGTCGATAAAGTTCTGCGCCGTCGGTTTGATGACGTAGAGGAGCGGGGGAGTGATGTTTCTTTCGCCAAGCGGCTTAAGCGACTCGATGATAAGATACCACATAGGAAGGAACATCAGTGCTCCGAGAAGGATGAGAAGGATGGTAATTCCAAGGTCTCCGCCCTTTGAACGGTTAAGAACGACGCGGTGGCCTCTGACTCTTAATTTCTTAACTGCCATATTACTCACCCACCTTCGAAAGGAACTTCTGCACGAGTGCGTTTGCGCCCATCATTATTGCGAAGAGGACGACCGCAATGGCAGATGCGTAACCGTATTCAAAACGTGTTCCCATATACTCCGTCAGGTGATGCTGGAGCGTCCACGCGACGTAGTCGGTCGAGGGGTTTCCGCAGAGGTTGTCAACTATGGCACCGAATCCGAAGGAGCCGGTGATCGCAAGGACTGCGCCGAAGAGAAGTATCGAACGCATTGAGGGGAGCGTGATATACCACGCCTCCTGCCAACGGTTCTTTACTCCGTCGATCGCGCCCGCCTCGTAAAGTGAGCGGTCGACCCCCTGAAGACCTGCAATGTTTGAAAGGAACGTCGTACCGAGCGAGGTCCAGATAGCGACGACTATACAAAGAGGAACTATGTAGTCGACGTCCTTGAAGAAGACTATCGGCTCGCTTATCATACCCATCTTTAGTAGCCAACCGTTTACGTAACCGTAGATATCTCCCTTGAAGAAGATACCCCAGACGAGGTACGCGGTACCTGCGATGGACGGCGCGTAGAATATAAGGGTGACGAATGCGCGCAGACGCGGCGAAAGTTCGTTTATGAACCAGGCGACGATGAACGCCAATATGAACGAAGCAGGACCCGTCGTGATTGCAAAGAGCATCGTGTTAGAGAATGCCGTGATAAACAGATCGTCCGCGAGGAAGAGCTGGACGTAGTTGTCAAGACCCTTCCACTCGGGGAACTGAAGCATATTGAAGGACGTAAAGCTTAAAAGTATCGAAAGAACGACAGGTACGACGGTAAATGCGATAAACATAATGAGGAACGGCGCTACCATTACGTAGCCGACCCAGTTTCTCTTCATCTGGGAGCGTATATATCTTCCCTTTGTCATCGCCTTTCCGGCGTATTTCTGGTTATTCGGCTGCTGACGCTTTACATCTTTTTCAGTTTTAGTCATAATGATTTACTCCTTTTCGATGTAATTCGGGCAGCCTTTATTTCTGATACTCGGGGTTCGTGTAGTATCTGCCCTTGTGATACTTACCCTCGATGTCGATATAGTCCATCTTGAAATCGTCTCTCTTGCGGGCGATTTCCTTATTGATGTAAACAACGCGGTCCTGGAGCTGCTCTGCAGCGTCGGACGAGGTATTGTATACGTTCATAAACGCAGAGTTTACGTAAGTACCGATAATGTAGTTGCCGGGGTACTCGGGGATACCTGCAAGCCACTGGGTCTGCTCCTCAAGTGCTGCAAGCTCCTTTTCGGTCCATGCCTGGCCGAGAAGCGCGTCGATCGTCGGAGCGTTATACTTCGTCGTCGGGTTTGAGCTTACCATTATGGTCTCGCGTCCGAGGAGCTTCTGCGTCTCGGGCTGCGCCATCCACTTGATGTATTCCCAAGCGTTCTGTACCGCCTTCTCCGAGCCGCCTCTCGGGATAACTCTCGAGGAGACTGCTACGTGAGAGGTGCGGTTTATGGTAATAGTGCCATCCTCGTTCTGCTGTTCGACGCCGCAGAGAGGAGCCATTTCCCAAAGTCCGCGGATATCGTAGTAGGACATAAGCGTGTTATAGGTACCGACAGCGGTTCCGAAGTAGATCGGAATTTCTCCCGTACGGAAACGGGTCAGGTCGTAGTTGACCGAGCACTTGTACTTCGAGAACATATTACAGAGCGACTCGAATGCGTCGAGTGCGAGGTTGCCGTCAAGACTTACTCTGTATCCGCTCTCCTCGTAGAGCTCGCCGCCCATTTGATAGAGGAACAGCTTAAGTCCCGTAAGACCGTCAACCGATACGCTCGTTCCCGAAACCGTACCGGGCATACCGATCTCAAGGTCAGCTGCCTGAAGTGCGGGAAGAATGTCGTAAAGCTCTTCCCAGGTGTTCGGTGCCTCAACGCCCGCCTCGTAGAGAACGTCGGCACGGTAGAACATCATATAGAAGTCCATATACGCGGGAATTCCGTAGGTATGGAATTCGCCGTGCGCGTTCTGCATCTGGAGAGGAGTAACTGCCGCCTGGTCGAGGTTTGCGATTACCTCGTCAAAGCCGTCCATTCCGTCAAGCTCCTTAACTGCGTCACGCAGACCCCACGTAATGGTGTCGACAGACGACATTTCGGCAATATCCGGTCCGATGTTAGCCAAGATCGCCTCGGTAAGACCGACGGTTATGACCTTCATCTTAACCTGTATTCCCGTTTGATTGGTAAAGTGTTCGTCAATAAGCCCTCGCGTTATAAGCGCGTCCTCGCGGCCGAGTGCGGACGTGATCCACTGCTCGATGACCATGCTCTCATCAACTTCTTCTCCGGTCTCAACCTTGAAATCGACCGTCGTGTAGTCCATAAAGAAGGATCCGATGAACGCTCTGATCTCGAACCAAATCGTTTCAAAGAAGTTTGCCTTCGCCTTGGGCAGACCGTCCTTCGTTCCCTGTACGGTGAAGTAGTCTACCTTAAGGGGCTGCGAAAGGGACGCATAGAGCCAGTTGGAAAGAGCGATTATGTAGTTTTTGAAGGTTACGAAGTTGGAAGCGATCTTATCTTCATCCTTCATCTTCGCAAAGAGCATTGCGATGGTATTAAGCGTTGCGACCTGGTCGCCAAGCTCACCCGTAATTGCCTCGAGCTCGTCGGCGATACGGTAAAGGTCCTTCGATGCCTGCACGATGGTCTCGATAGCGTCGGGAACGAGGCGCTTGAAGCCGTAATCACGGTAAGCGTCGGGGGTAGGTCCCGTAAGCTGAAGTATCTTCTTGTACGCGACGTTCAGCTCGTCGATCATATTACCGATCTCGTAAACGTACTCGGTCATATCGCCGAGAACGGTCTCGAACGTGATCTCATTCGTGCCCTTTTCAAGGTAGAAAAGGAAGGTCTGCTCGCCGTCCGACGCATACGTCGACTGCCAGGACGAGCTGTACTTGAAGCGTATGTTCGATGCCTCCTGGAACTGAAGCTCGCCGTTTATCAGAATACGGCGCGAGGTGAACATACCGATAAGTGAGTTCTGACGGAAGCGGATCGCGATGCGGTAAAGACCCGTTTCAGGAACCTCGACCGTGTACTTCATCCATTCGTTTACAGTCGTGCTGTTTACGATGTTGTATCTTATCTGCTGCGGGTCCTGCGGCTCGGTAAGAGACGAAGTACGGTCGTTCTGCGGATAAAGGCAAGCGTTCGAAATAAGGGTCGGGTTTTCTGCCTGAACCTTGATCTTTCCGCCAAGTGCCTTTTCGATGACCTTTACGCCCTCTGCCTTCTTCTGCTCGACAAATTCCGAGTAAGTGGGGGGCGCTTCATAGGGGTAAAGCGTTATTTTCGAGATTACGATCGGCTCGCGGTTTGCCTCGAAGGTGATAACGTGCTCGCCTTCTGTGAGGGTAAACTGGAAGGGTTCCATCGTATAGCCGAGCCAGTCACGCAGATAATAATCCTGCCACTCGGGCTTCTCGTAACGGATAGGACGCACGTCGTTGCCTGCCGCGTCAGTCGGGAATATGCAGGTTCCGTCCTTACGGTAGTCAAACTCGGTGTACGCCCAGTTTCTCGGGAAGTAGAAATATCTTGCCTCCGAGAAGGGAATGTAGCCGTCGATATAGAGGGTTCTCTCGATCGTAGTGAGCGTGGAGACCTGAACGCCGTCCTTCTCTGCGATCGGATAGTACTCTATGCTGATAGCGTATTTAGCGGTTTTCGGAATGTTTACCTTCCACGACGTCTTTCCCGATTCGGGCATATAAAGAACGTTCTCAATGCCGTCGAGATACGTGATGACCTCAACGCTTGCAGTAGTGTTCGAAGAATCGTAATCAATCGCGTTAATCACAATCTCTTCTTCGGCAACGTCAGCCGGATGTCTTTCGGTATAAGAAAGATACGGCTGACCGGCATCACCGGTTGCAAGATTGTCGTGGAACGGTATGTCTGTAAGCAGATCAGCAACTACGTCTGCTTCCGTCTCTGCCGCGCTCGCAGGAAGCGCAGAGATACCGCCGAACAGAAGGACAAACGAGAGAAATCCCGAAAGTGCCTTCGTGAAGAAAGAATGTTGCATCAATCTTTTCCTCCTGTAGTGAACTAATACGGGGGATGCGCTTGGCTTTTCCGTTCGCAACTCGGAAAACGCCGAAAGTGACCTTTTACGCCGTTTGTTCCTCTGAACCGGTCGGCATATCAAACCGTTCCTATCACTATCCTCTTTCTGCCCCGCAAAGCGGGAGGCAGGATAAGAAATTTCATCCGAAAGGGGGCCCCCGGAGACACTCAAAACCCTGAAAAAGGGCAGAATATCCCCTTTGATTTTTATACTATAATATAATAACACACTTTTTTCGTACTGTCAAGGCGCGCGTGGTGCGCGTTTTTTTGAGGTAAAGCGAATTTCGCTTCAAAATTCGGAAAATCGGCGGTCGTCAAAGGGCTTTTTGAGGGTAATCGAAAGTGTTTTTCGTGCTTCGCAAAATCGTTAGAAGTAATTTATATTTACCTTTTGGTGTTTTTCATCCGGTTGTTTTCGCGGATATCTGGCGATTTAGAGCGATTTTAGGTAATTTATATTTACCTTTTGTTTTTTCATTGTCATTTTTCACAACAAAATCGACGTTTTTTGACTTTTGTGCAACCCCTACAAATTTTGAACGAAATTTTCTACACTTACGACAGCGGTGTTTTTTTGCGCCGTTTACGTCCGTTCCTTCCCTTTTTAACCGCCTTGACAATGCGCGTATATAATGATATAATAAGGAAGCAAAATGCAAAACGAGGTTATATTGAGATGAATAGCTTCTACGCACTGCTTTTCAGACAAAAATACATAACGAGATGGGGTCTTATGCGCTCCGTCACGCGCGAAACGCTTGCCGAGCACACTGCCGAGGCGGCAGTTATCGCTCACGCGCTCGCCGTTATCGGCAACGAGCTTTACGGTAAGAGCTACGACCCCGAGCGAGTTGCAACGATCGCACTCTTCCACGATGCGGCAGAGGTCTTTACGGGAGATCTGCCGACGCCGATCAAGTATTTCAGCCCCGAAACGAAGCGTGATTACGCCGAGATCGAGCGTCATTCCATTGAGCGTATGCTTTCAAAGCTTCCGACCGAGCTTCGCCCGACCTATGAGCAGCTGCTCACTCCTACGGAAGCTGACGCCGAGAGTGTCAAGCTCGTGAAGATCGCCGACAAGCTTTGCGCCTACATAAAGTGTCTGACCGAGGAAGCGGCAGGCAACCGCGAGTTCGTTTCAGCCCGCAAGTCGACCGAGGCGATCCTCGACGGCATCGACAGCGACGAGCTTCGTTATTTCAGAGAAAATATGCTTGAAGCGTTCTCCTATTCGCTTGACGAGCTTTAATTGAGGTTATTATGATAGGAATTTTCGACAGCGGTCTCGGCGGACTTACCGCCGTTAAGGAAATGATAAAGCTCTCACCGAACGAGGAGCTTATATATTTCGGTGACACGGGACGCGTTCCTTACGGAAACCGTTCCTCTGCCACCATAACGAAATACGCGTGCCAGGACGCCGCGTTTTTATTGACCAAAAAGGTCGACGCGATCGTCGTTGCCTGCGGAACGGTCAGCACCACTTCCCTTTCGCACTTGAAGGAAATTCTGCCCGTACCAGTTATCGGAGTCGTTGAGCCGTCCGCCGAGGCAGCGGTCAAGGCGACGAAAAACGGCAAGATCGCGGTTATAGGCACTGCCGCGACGATAAGAAGCGGCGCGTTTGTCAAGGCAATTAAGGAGCTTTCACCCGACTGTGAGGTCATAACGCAGGCGTGTCCCTTGTTTGTTCCCCTCGTTGAAAACGGATTTATACAGGACGATTGCGAGATCACCCGTCTCGCCGCAGAACATTATTTATCGAAGATAAGAGAAAGCGGTGCCGACACTCTCATTCTCGGTTGTACACATTATCCGATAATCGCGGGCATCATTTCAAAGGTGCTTCCCGGCGTTACTCTCATAAATTCAGGTGCCGAGGCGGCAAAAAAGGCACTCGACGTGCTTGGTAAAACGGAAAACGGCGGAAACGGCTCGGTCAGCTATTACGTCAGCGACGATCCGACGATGTTCGTTACGTCCGCTTCCCTTTTCCTCGGCGGCGAGATAAACGGAACGGTCGAGAAGATAAATATAAATGAATATTGAAATTTAGGTGGGGACAAAAATGAAAAAAGCACTGATTACTTCGCTCATTATTGTTATCACGGCGGCGGTCATCTTGTTTTTACCTATTCCGCAAGGAACCTACAAGGATGGCGGAACAAAGGTTTACGCTTCCCTCACCTACAAGATCGTCGTTTGGAACAAGTATTTAGCATCAAATCCTGACGGAAGCAACAAAGGCGACTTGCATATATATCGCAAGGTGTCAATCTACTGGTTCTCCGACAAAGACAAGAGCATTGACGAGCTATGGGAGATCGAGATGTCGAAATATAAATAACATAAAAATTTTCATGTAAAAAACGCCCTACACATGGGCGTTTTGATTTTGGTGTTAAAAACGATGTTACATTCCTATTTTCGGGTCGTCGTGGGCGCCGACCCCTACCGAGAAACGTTCACTCTACATTGGTAGGGGAGGGGCTTGCTCCTCCCGCATAAAAGCGATGTTACTTAATGCCCTCTCCGCCCGAGGCTTCGCCTCTTCTGCACCTCTCCCAAAGGGCGAGGCAAGGAAGACACAAAAAGAACCCTCTTCGAGGGTTCTTTTTCATCTTTTCAATATCAAAGCTTTGAATAGCCGAAGCGGTTTATCAGCGCGTCGATCTTCTGACCGTTCTTACACATAGGACACTCGTGCGAGGGATGGCTTACGTAGTCGTTCAAGTCCTTAAGGTCGAATATCGAATGGACAGGATAGCCCATACATTCGTCTGCGATAGCGAATATTGAGCAAACGCCCACAACGTCGCCGCCATAGTAGCGTATCGCTTCAATAGCACCGCGCGCCGTGAAGCCCGTTACGACCGATGCCGCGAGGATAAGCACGTGGTTTCCCGTTACCATCGGGGCAATGCTGTCGCGGAACAGCAGCTGGCTTCCCGACGTGTGTTCGGGAGTCAAGACGTTTATCGTCTGATTTGAATTAAGACCCGCATACGAGGTTTTCGTAAGTTCATTTGCGAGGCAGGCGCCGATCACCTCGGTGCCGTCAAGACAAAGAACGGTATCTACAAGAGAGCTTCCCGTATAGTGTGCTGCAAGCTCTGCCGCAACCGCCTTCGCCTCGGAAAGACGCGTCTTTTGCTTCGTTACGTCTATATAATAGTTTATATGGCTATGGCTCGTTGCAAAGTGACCGCGTGCCACGCGGAGATAAAGGTTGCTTTTATTCGTTCTGATTTTAGAAATATTTTCTGTCGGCATAAGGATTCTCCTTTTCGCTTTTTTTCAGTATACCTCATTTTTGCAAGAAACGCAATACTTTTTTGCAAGTAGGTTCACGCCCGTACAAGCTCGCGTTTTTTCTTCCATTCCTCGTTTTTTACGCGTTTCTTTTCATAGTAGCTGTCATCGGCTTCCCCGCGTTTTTGCATTTTTCTGCCGACGCGGTAGGTGCCGTCCTTATTTTTGATGCAGAACAGGAACGTCAGATATTTTTCGCCGCATTCGCAGTCGTTTTTCGCCATCAGCTTACCGCGGCGGCAAGATACCCATTCACCTGCGCTCATAAGCTTTCTGCATTCGGGGCAAACGAGGGTATTGACCTCTTCGTCCTTTAAAATTTCGCCGAATCTCGTGAAGCTTTTACCGACCGTCGGGAGCTTTGAGCTTCTCGTGATATCCTCGTATCCGCGGAAGCCGACTTCCATATCGAGGTGTCGGCAGACTGCCGCCGTACTCAATGCGTCGTTCAGCGCGTCGTGTGCTTCAAAGGGCGGTTCTCCGAGCAGCTCCATTGCAGCTGTCAGGGAATGTTGGCGCTTTTCTTTCGTTATTTGCGAATCGAATATCGGCTGAACGTCGTAATGAGGCGGAAGCGACTCGGTATCGATACCGTGGAGAGTCATATTGTCCTTCAGCATCGGGATGTCGTCACAGCCCCAGGTGAGGAGCGTACATTCCTTTCCGCACCATTTCGTGAATAGTCCGTATGCGGTCGGGAAGCTATGACCGCGTCTGATGTCCGAAGTGCGAATACCCGTCAGCTCGCGGACCTTATAGTTCATTATTTTATAATGCCTCGGTGAGATCATTATTTTGAAAACGTCGACGGTTTTGAAGCTGCTGTCGAGCTTCACCGCGCCGATCTGCACGATCTCGCCGCGCAGCTTGACCGGCTCGGTCACGAACTGCTCTTTCGACAGTGCTTGATTCCATTCGAGGTCGAGGACTATGTAGTGCATTTCTGTTTCTTCTTTATTAATTATTCTTTATTCTTTAAGTTAAATTGAGTTGTTATGTTTTATTCTCACCTTTCTTGCTCATCCAAGAAAGGCATCAACAAGAAACAACTTCGACCGCCCGTGTCATTCTGAGCGAAGTGTCGCCAGACCCATTCGACTACGCTTCGCTCCGCTCAGGGTGACGGCGACACGCAGTCGAACCGCGAAGCGGCGATTCGCAGAATCGGAATCTCGGGCGCGCGCCACTGTCGACTTAAAGGGCAAAAATTATAATGCCGCTAATATATACTTTTATTTCAACAATCTGTGGAAATAATACACGGGGAGTGCCGACCAGCCGTGGCAGAGACTTCCTGCGTCATCGAAGTCGGCTTCGCCGAGGGAGGTTTCCCAGAACGTCGTTGCGCCATTTTCGAGCATTTTGCCGTATTCGGAACGGATCTCGTTCAGAATGATCGGCGCGAACTTTTCTTCGTCGCTCTTAAGCAGCGCGTCGAAGCGGAAGGAATTCATACTTAAGGTGTTCGGCACGACCTTAAGTCCCGTTTCTCCTGCGCCGTTATTTGTGAGAATTTCAAATATTACGCTCTTATCGACGCCGTCCGCCGCACCGCAAAGGAGGCAGAGCGAGTTCGTCAGCACGCTGTAAGTACCTTGATGACGGTCGAGGAAGCTTTCGAACAGTCCCGTTTTTTCGTTATAAAAAGCTTTTGCTATTGCGACGTTGAGCGCCGTTTTTTCCGTCTCGTACTTTTCTGCGTCGGACTCATATCCGAGCTTTCTTGCTACATACGCAAAATCGGATAGCGCAAGGGACAAAAATGCGTTTATCGGTGCTTCAATACTTCTTACCGTCTCGTTGAAGCGTCCTTCCATCGTTTCCGACCACTCGTAGAAGTTCCAATATCCGCCCTCTCCGTAGAAGTTTTCGATAAGTCCGTTTTCGCGGTTCTTATTCAAGAAGGTCGAGAGGAGCGTCTTCATCATCGGGTACTTTTCGCTTATGAAGTCGACGTCGCCCGTGTAGTCCAGGTACTCTCTCATCTGCGTAAAGAAGGCGAGCGAGAAGGACGGTATTGCGATGACCTGTCCCGACGGATAGCAGAGGTCAAGAATGCCGTCGGGACGAAGCCCTTGCGTTATAAGCCCAAGCGACGCCTTTGCAAAATCGGTCTCCCTGAATGCGTAATAACCGCAGAGCATCTGATTTCGGCTGTCGAGCACGTAGAGTGCCTGCTCGCGCCACGGACAGTCCTCGTAATGCTCGTGCATACAGTGGCGGAGCGTGTTTATGCAGGTCTTATAAATTCTACTGTCAAGCTCGTTTTCGAGCGAAAACGGTTTTTCCGTTATCGGGTAGGGCGTCGGGCGGATTCCGAGGTAATTCACCGTCGCTTTTCCGTATACGAATATCTGGAAATAGCGTCCGCCAAAGCGGCGCATCGGGTTGAGTATGTGATTATTTCCCTTTTTGCCCTTGATCTCGACTGCGAAATTGCGCACGGCGGTACGGCATCTGCCGTCGGTCAGGTGTTCGCCCCAGCCAAGCTCGGCTTTACATTCGTTTT
>CAZVVM010000016.1:0-27518 GCA_964630635.1 uncultured Ruminococcus sp.
AACGCCGCCGGGATACTTTTTGTAGATGTGCTTAAAAGATAGACTTGCCATAATTTTCCTCCTGAAAATTGCGCCCGTGAGCGGGCGTCTTGTTACATAATTATTGACGGTAATATTCTACCAAAAATCCTTGCTAAATGGAAGAGTTTATTTCTCCAAATTTTAATGCTCCCTTTTGTGCAACTTGTCATATAAAAGGCGCAAAAGGGAGCATATTGAGGTTTTGCACAAGGTTGAAACTCTAATATATTAGAAAATTACAGCTTCATAGTAAGTCCGATACGCTGCTTTTTAACGTCGACAGAAAGAACCTTTACGGTAACTCTGTCACCGACCGAAAGAACCTCGGACGGATGCTTGATATATTTGTTTGAGATCTGTGAGATGTGAACCAGACCGTCCTGGTGAACGCCGATGTCGACGAACGCGCCGAAGTCGATTACGTTACGGACCGTGCCTGTCAGTACCATTCCTTCCTTAAGATCGGACATATCGAGAATATCGTCGCGGAATTCCTGCTCGGGTGCTTCGTCGCGGACGTCGCGTCCCGGCTTTTCAAGCTCGCCGATTATATCGTTAAGGGTCGGAACGCCGATGCCAAGCTCTTCAGCGAGCTTCTTTTCGCCGTATTCCTTGACCGATGCACGGAGAGATGTGAGCTTTCCGTTCTTTATATCGTCGTTGCCGTAACCGAAGGTTGAAACGAGTTTTCTTGCCGCGTCGTAGGATTCGGGGTGAACGCCCGTGCAATCGAGGATCTCGCTCGATCCCGAAACGCGCAAGAATCCTGCACACTGCTCGTATGCTTTGGCACCTATTCTCGGTACTTTGAGAACCTCTGCGCGTGAACGGAATTCGCCGTTTTCCTCGCGGTATTTTACGATATTCTTTGCAGACGTTGCATTGATGCCCGCAACGTAGGAGAGCAGGGAATGCGATGCGGTGTTGAGGTCGACACCGACTGTATTAACGCAGTTTTCGACAACGCCCTCAAGCGCTTCGGAAAGACGCGCGGGCTTCATATCGTGCTGATACTGACCTACTCCTATCGACTTCGGGTCGATCTTAACAAGCTCCGCAAGCGCGTCCTGCAAACGGCGGGCGATGGAAACTGCGCTTCTCTGCGTAACGTCGAAGTCGGGGAACTCCTCTGCCGCGAGCTTGGATGCCGAATATACCGACGCACCCGCCTCACTCACCATAGCGTAGCGGAATTTCTCGGGAAGCTTCTTTATAAGAGTTGCGATAAATATCTCGCTTTCCTTTGAAGCCGTACCGTTACCGATAGCAACAACGTCAACGCCGTACTTCTTTATAAGTCCGCCCGTGATTCTCTCCGCGTCGGCAATTCGTTCGTGCGGCTTCGTCGGGTAAATGACTGCCGTATCGAGCACCTTACCCGTTTTATCAACTACCGCGAGTTTACAGCCGGTGCGGTAACCCGGGTCAAGTCCAAGTACGGTTTTGCCTTTAAGAGGCGGAGTCATAAGGAGATTTTTAAGGTTCTCTGAGAAGAGCTTGATCGCGCCCTCGCAGGCGTTGTCGAATGCGTCGGAGCGAAGCTCGCGCTCGATAGAGGGAGCGATAAGACGGTCGTAGCCGTCGATAATTGCGCGTGCAACGTACTTGAATGCAGGGCTTTTGGGATTTTCTATTACTTTTGCAAAAAGGTCGTTGAGAATAAGGTCAGAGGGAACAGAAAAGGTAACCTTTATGACCTCTTCCTTTTCTGCGCGGTTGATAGCGAGTATTCTGTGACCGGGAATATCGGACATTTTTTCTGTATATTCGTAGTACATCGAATAGGTGCCGTTTTCGTCCTCGCCGACCTTTTCGGTTTTAAGCGTTCCGAAGGAATGAGAAAGCTCTCTTATGCGGCGGCGGTAGTCGGCGTTGTCGGAGATGTCCTCTGCAATTATGTCGCAGGCGCCGTTGAGGGCGTCGTCTGCCGTGTTTACGCCGAGCTCTTCGTTTATATATTCCTCTGCCATCTCGGTAAGGGGCTTATCGTAGGAATTCTTTTGAGCGATAAGCTCGGAGGCAAGTCCCTCGAGTCCTCTTTCACGCGCGAGGTCTGCTCTCGTCTTTCTTCTCGGCTTGAAGGGGCGGTATATATCCTCGATCTCGGCAAGGATCTCCGCTTTGTCGAGCGCTTCGCTGATTTCGGGTGTGAGCTTGTCCTGCTCAAGTATCGATGCGCGTACCTCTTCGCGGCGTTTTTCAAGGTTGCGGAGATACGTCAAGCGGTCGTTGAGCGTACGAAGCACGGTATCGTCAAGAGATCCCGTTACCTCCTTGCGGTAGCGCGCGATAAAGGGAATAGTATTTCCTTCGTCGATCAGCTTTACTGCCGCGTCGATCTGTTTTTGAGGCAGCTTAAGCTCCTCGGATAGCTTTAATAGAATGTCCATATCAGTGTTTCCGTTTCTGAAAAAATTACCTTATTATTTTATCATATTCAAGCTCAAAAATCAAGTCAAATCCGTATGTATAGACCTCATTTTAACGAAAATTTCAGTTAATTTAACATTTTGTATTTACTTTATTCTGAATGTGTTGTATAATGTTAAAAAGAACAGTTTTTATCATAGGAGCTATATTTTATGTGGGAATTTGTATTTAAGGTCGCGTTACGGTTGGCACTGACCGTACTTATAGGTGTAGTAATAGGAAGTGAAAGAGCAAAGCACGGCAGAGCCGCAGGTATCCGTACTCACGTCCTCGTTTGTATGGGTGCTGCGCTTACTTCCCTTATCGGCATATATGCACAGGAATATCTCGGAAACAACGGTGATATGATGCGTATCGCCGCGCAGGTCATTTCGGGCATCGGTTTTCTCGGCGCCGGAATGATAATTCTTAAGGATAACAACGTAATTATGGGCCTTACGACCGCGGCGGGCGTATGGACTACCGCTATTATCGGTATTGCCGTCGGTTGCGGTTTTTATGCGGGAGCTATTATTGCTACCGTTCTTCTCGTTCTTTCGCTTATTATCTTTGCGCGTCTTGAAAGACGCCGTAAGAGCGTTGAGGTCATATACATTGAGATCGACGATATGTATAAGGCAAATGACATTATCGAAAAAATAAGTGCTCTTATCAACAAGGAGTTTGCTCACAAGGTCGTTCCCCCAAAGAGCGGTCTTCAGGGAAATCTGGGAATCGATTTTATCATTTCAAGACGCTTGTCTTACGATGTAACGGCTGAAATCAGAAGTATTGAAAACGTCGTATATACCGAAATAGAACAGTAATTATTCTGCTTTTGCTTTTTAGAAAAAACAAAAAACTATTGACAAAGCAGCTTTACGGTAGTATAATAACGCTTGAGATTTTGAGAAAGCAAAAGTACACCCCATATAGGGGTACTTTTGCTTTTCGCTTTTTTGGAGACAATATGAAAGAAATTATAGCTTTACTTGAAGATTTTCCCGTTATTGCGGCGGTGAAGGACAAGAATATGCTTGATGCGGTTTCCTCGCCTGCGCCGATAATATTTGACCTTGGCGCCAATATCAATACCGTAAAAGACAGTATTGAGCTTGCTCACCGAAACGAAAAAAAGATATTCGTTCATATTGATCTTGCCGAGGGAATCGGCAAGGACAGATACGGAATCGATTATCTTTGCTCGCTCGGCGTTGACGGTATAATCAGCACGAGAGGAAATCTTATAAAGGCGGCGAAGGAGAGATCGCTTATTACCGTTAAGCGCGTATTTACTCTCGACAGTCAGGGAGTGATAAGCGCTATGGTTGATATTGACGATCCTTCGGCGGATATTATCGAGATAATGCCCGGCGTTATTCCGAAAATAACCGAACGGTTTGCGCGCGCGGGAAAGCCCGTTATTGCGGGCGGTCTTATTGAGACGAAGTCGGAGATAACTGCCGCGCTTTCACACGGCGCGGTCGCGGTTTCCACGGGTAAAAAGGAGCTTTGGTATTTATGAGTGATATGAAATTTACAGTTGCCGTCGTCGGTGGCGGCGTTATCGGCGGAATGATAAGCCGTGAGCTGACGCGTTACGGCGTCGGCACCGTAATTCTTGAAAAGGGGAACGACGTTGCGCTCGGCGCAAGCAAGGCGAACAGCGGTATCGTTCACGGCGGTTACGACCCCGAGCCGAATACCTTAAAGGCGAAGCTTAACACTTTGGGTGTTGAGAAGCTTTTTAAGGCGGCGTCGGAGCTTAACGTTCCGATAAAGCGTAACGGCTCGCTCGTTTGTGCTTTCTCGGAAGAAGAAAAAGCGCATCTTGACGTTCTGTACGAAAGAGGACTTGAAAACGGCATCACCGCCCTTGAAATAATTGACGGTGACAAGGCAAGGGAACTTGAAAAGCACCTTTCGGAATCTGTCGTTGCGGCTCTGTGGGTAAAAAATGCGGGAATCGTCTGTCCTTACGAGTTGACGGTTGCTTCAGTCGGAAACGCGATGGATAACGGAGCCGAGCTTCTGACGAGTTTTGAAGTCGTCGGCATCAAGAAGGAAAACGGCGTTTTCGAGCTTTCCTCTGCTGACGGAAGAGCGGTATATTCCGATTACGTTATAAACTGCGCGGGAGCATACTCGGGCAAGATCGCGTCGCTTGTCGGCGATGAGTCTGTTGAGATAATTCCGCGTGCGGGTGAATATCTCCTTCTCGATAAGGCAGAGGGCGGAAGAGTATCGCATACTATCTTCCAGGTCCCGACAAAAGAGGGAAAGGGAATACTCGTTTCACCGACTGTTGACGGAAATCTTCTTACGGGACCGACTGCGGCTGTCGTTACTGCACCCGAAAACAGAGAGACGACATCCGACGGAATGAGCACCGTTATGCGTCTTGCATCAAAGAGCGTGCCGACCGTTAATTTCAGGAACGTTATTACATCCTTTGTCGGTGTTCGCTCGTCGGTCAAGAGCGGTGATTTCATAATTGGTGAAAGCTCTGCGTGCGCGAAATTCATTAACGTCGCTGCAATAGATTCCCCCGGTCTTACCTGCTGTGTAAGTATTGCGGAATACGTGATGGGCGTTCTTAAAGACGCAGGTTTGAAGCTTGAGCTTAACGCCGACTTCAACGGAAATCGCAACGATCCTCATTTCTTCCGTAAGATGAACGATGACGAGAAGAACGAGTTTATTAAGCGAAATCCCACTTACGGACGCATAGTTTGCCGTTGTGAGGGTATAAGCGAGGGCGAGATGCGCTACGCGATAAAAACAAATCCTCCCGCGTCCGATCTTGACGGAGTCAAGCGACGCGTACGTGCGGGAATGGGTAGATGCCAGGGCGGATTCTGTTCGCCTACTGTAATGAAGCTGATCGCCGAGGAAAGAGGCATCGGAAAGGAGCAGGTGACGAAAAACGGCGGCGGCTCGTATATCGTTACCGAGAAGCTTTGATATGGAAAACCACGACATTGTAATAATCGGCGGCGGCCCTGCGGGAATGGCGGCGGCAGTTGCCGCCTTTGACAGCGGTATAACCGACGTAGTAATAATCGACCGTGAAAAAGAGGTCGGCGGAATACTCCGTCAGTGTATTCACAACGGCTTCGGGCTTCACAAGCTCGGAAAAGAGCTTACGGGTCCCGAGTATGCTCATCACTACAAGCTTGAGGTTGAAAAGCGCGGAATTACCGTTTATGCGGATACGACCGTGCTTTCGGCCACTCCCGACAAGGTCGTTACCGCGACAAACACAAGCGGTATTCTTAAGCTTCAGGCGAAGGCGGTCATACTCGCTATGGGTTGCCGCGAAAGAAGCCGCGGTGCGCTCAGTATTCCGGGAACCCGTCCGTCGGGCGTGTTTAGTGCAGGATGTGCGCAGAAGCTTATTAACTGCGAGGGATATGCGGTCGGAAAAAGAGTCGTTATTCTCGGCTCGGGCGACATCGGGCTTATTATGGCGAGAAGAATGTCGCTTGAAGGCGCAAAGGTCGAGGCGGTATGCGAAATTATGCCGTATTCGGGCGGACTTACGAGAAACATAGTACAGTGCCTTGAGGACTACGGTATTCCGCTTTATCTGAATACGACGGTTGCCGAAATCCACGGAAACGAACGCTTGACGGGTGTTACGATCGCCGAGGTTGACGGTAAACGTCAGGTAATACCCGAAACAAAGAGATATATTCCTTGCGACACGCTTCTGCTTTCCGTCGGTCTTATTCCCGAAAACGAGCTGACACGCGGCGCGGGAATCGGCATTGATCCGATAACGGGCGGAGCTATCGTCGATGAAAACAGAATGACCGACGTTAGCGGCATTTTCGCTTGCGGAAACGTCCTTCAGGTACACGATCTCGTTGACTACGTCTCCGACGAAGCCGAGATAGCTGGCAAGGGCGCGGCAAATTACGTTAAGGGCTTGAACGGGGCAGAGAACAGAGTAAACGCGACAGCGGGCAACGGTGTGCGTTACGTTCTTCCTCAAAGAGTAAACACCAAAGGCGGAGACACCGATATTTTCCTGCGTGTAACAGCTCCTTTCGGTAAGGTCAAATTTACCGTAAAGAGCGGAGATACCGTTATTGCGACTGCGATTAAGCTTCGCGCAACGCCCGGTGAGATGGAGAAGATTACGCTTAAGGCAGATAAGCTTCGTGACGTTGACGGCGACATAAGAGTCGATCTGGAGGAAATGTGATGGAAAGAAATCTTACTTGCATACTTTGTCCGCGCGGCTGTACGCTTAACGTAACCGTTGACGGCGACAACGTTTTCGTTACGGGAAACGCTTGCCCGAGAGGACGCCATTACGGCGAGGAAGAGGTTGTTGCGCCTAAAAGAACCGTTACTTCGATCGTCCGCGTTTCAAACCGCGAGGACGTAATGGTAAGCGTTAAGACCGATAAGCCCGTGAATAAAGCCGATATTTTCGCCGTTATGGAAGAAATAAGAAAGGCGTCTGTTGCGGCGCCGATAAAGGTCGGCGACATCATTCTTTCAGACGTCTGCGGAAGCAACATTATTGCAACAAAGGATATAGATTAAGGGAGCGAGCGCTCCCTTTTCTTTTTATTTTCCAAATACTTGATTTTTCGTGAAAAGTGTTATAAAATGTTAATATCAAATAACGGGGTTATACTATGGAATTAAAAGGAAAGCTGATAAAGGGAATAGGCGGTCTTTATTTTATTCGCCTTGAAAGCGGCGAGACTATATCCTGCAAGGCGAAGGGCGCGTTCCGTCACGAGAGCGTAAAGCCGTGCATCGGCGACGACGTTACTGTTCTTGACGATGGCGGTTACGTTCTTCACGGTATCGACGAGCGGAAGAACTGCCTTATCCGTCCGCCGATCTCAAACGTCGGCGTTATCTTCATAACCTTTGCCGCCGCAGAGCCCGAGCCGGCACTTTTGAGTATAGATAAGCTTACCTGTATAGCAGAGCATTGCGGTATCCGTCCCGTTATTACCGTTACAAAGGCAGATATTGCGCCCGAAAAGGCGCGCGAGCTTGCAGATATTTACGAGCGCTCGGGCTTCAAGACCTTTATTTCGGGCAAGGATAACAGTGCCGTGCCGGAAATAAGACAGTATATTCACGATGAGTGCAAGGGACTTATCTCCTGCTTTGCAGGGGCGTCGGGCGTCGGAAAATCTACGCTTATGACCGCTCTTTTTCCAGAGCTTGAGCTTGAAACGGGAGAGATAAGCGCGAAGATCGCGCGCGGTAAACACACGACGCGTCACGTTGAGCTTTATCCGCTATCCGAGCTTTTCGGTGACGGCACCGACGGTTACGTGGCTGACACTCCCGGATTTTCGCTTCTTGACTTCGTTCGCTTCGATTTCTTCGATAAAGAAGATCTCTTATATACCTTTCCCGAGTTTGACAAGTATATTGGCGGATGCCGTTACACGCGTTGCACTCATCTTTGCGAGGACGGCTGTGCTATTTACGATGCGGTCAAGCGCGGCGAGATAGTCAAGAGCCGTCACGACAGCTTCGTTTCGATCTATAATGACCTCAAGGGCAAGAATAAGTGGGATAAATAACATAGTTTACAATATTTCGGAGGCACAAAAATGGTAAAAAAGATTTTGAAGCGCTACTTTATTGACGCTATGGGCGCTATGGCGCAGGGACTTTTTGCTTCGCTCCTTATCGGAACGATATTCAAGGCGCTCGGTATGATACCGAAGCTTGAATTTCTTGTTGAAATAGGTGACTATGCTCAAAAAATGGCAGGTCCTGCTATGGCGGCGGCTATCGCTTACTCGCTTAAGGCGCATCCTCTCGTTATCTTCTCGGCGGCGGCTGTCGGTCAGGCGGCAAACGCTCTCGGCGGTGCAGGCGGACCTCTTGCGGTTTTCTTCATTGCTATTGCCGCAGTTGAAATCGGTATGCTCGTTTCAAAGAAGACCAAGGTCGATATTATCGTTACTCCTTTTGTTACTATCCTTGTCGGTTGCGGACTTTCTATCCTTGTCGCGCCTTATATCGGTAAGGGAGTAGGATACATAAGCGACTTTATCGGATGGGCTTCGCTTCAGGCACCGTTTGTTGCTTCCATTATTGTCTCTGTCGTTGTCGGAGTTGTTCTTACGCTTCCGATATCGAGTGCCGCAATTTGCGCCGGACTTCTTCTCACGGGTAGCTACGCTGTTCACACTAACGGCAACGAAGGACTTGCAATAGCAGGCGCGGCGGCTGTTGCCGGATGCTGTGCGCAGATGGTCGGCTTTGCTATTATCAGCTTCAGAGAAAATAAATGGGGCGGTCTGCTTTCGCAGGGAATCGGCACGAGTATGCTTCAGATGCCGAATATTATCCGTCACCCCCAAATTTGGATAGCTCCTACGGTCGCTTCTGCGATTACGGGACCTCTTGCCGTATGCGTTTTCGGACTTCGCATGTACGGCGCGGCGATCAATTCCGGTATGGGTACCTGCGGACTTCTCGGGCCTATCGGTATGATACTCGGTTGGTTCGATAAGGCGAACGGATATCCTGCGGACGTTACCGTTCTTAACTGGATAGGACTCGTTCTTATCTGCTTCATTCTTCCCGCAGTTCTTTCGTTTATTATAAACGAAATTCTTCGCAAGATCGGTCTTGTAAAAGACGGATATATGAAGCTTGAGGATTAATATTTAACGATAATTGGCGTACCTGCTATTGAGTTGGTGCGCCATTTCTTTTCTCAATCGAAAGATGATACTATTATTTGAGTATTGCAATGAGATATTAAATATGATACAATATAATTGTAAACCAAATATACTGACAGAGATGCTTGTTGGTCGGTGATAAGAGTAACACAAGAATACATGAATCTTATATTCTAGAAGGAAGAAAAATGAAAAAATCCATTTTTACCGTTCTGCTTATCTGTCTATTGTCCTTCGCGCTTATTGCGTGTGCTTCGCCGAAAAAATCCGATGGCGGAAACGGCGGCAAAACTGTAACCGTTGAAAGCATAATTGAGCTATTTGATTCCGACGTTTATCACGCTCAACACTATGAGAAAGAAATGATCTCCCAAGTGAAACAGAATATTGCTAATCAGGGAATTACTGTCAGCGGAGAGATTAAAGCGATAGTGCATATAACCGACCAGAGTTCTACAGCCGAAACCCGCACTTGGGCATATATTTACGAGTTTTCAAATGAAGCAGATGCGATCGCTTACTACGAGAATCGCAGCCAGTACGTTGACTTGGCGCTGGAGGACGGCTTGTGCGTTCGTTTTGGACTTATCGTTGTCTTTGGTTCTGCCTCGGAAATTTCTTTGATTAAATAAGAAATCGTCCCCAACATAATGTGGGATTATACTACGCAAATTTAGTAAAAAAGCACCCGAAAGGGTGCTTTTCTTATATGTCGATCTCTATCCAGAAAATGCTTCCGTTGCCGTTTGAGGAGAGGACTCCGCAGCGACCGCCGATGAGCGTCATCAGCTTGTTGACGATGGATAGACCGAGTCCGCTTCCTTGCGCCGAGCGCTTATGCGGACTGTCGACCTTGTAGTATCTATCCCAGATAAGCGGCAGCTTATCCTCGGGGATTCCTTCGCCCGAGTCGATGACCGAATATCGCAGAACGTCTCTTTCACCGTTGAAGTATCGTTCCTGACGGACGATAACCGTTTTATCTGTTCCCGTGTAGGTCAATGCGTTGTTTACGAGGTTCAGAAGTGCGCGGGTTATCTTCGTTCGGTCGGTTCTGATAGCGACGCTTTCATTCGCTTCAAAGCGCAGAGTGTAGCCGTCCTTGCGGCAGAACTCTTGGTACTTTTCAATTTCGGATGCGACTGCTTCGGTTATGTTGAAGTGTTCAATATTTGCCTTTGCGACGCCGTTTTCGAGCTTTGATATTTCGAGCGTATCGTTGACGAGCGAGGTCATTCTCTTCGCTTCGTCGGCGATAATAGCGGCGTTTTCGGGCGTGTTCTCGCCCTCAAGGTCGCGCATAAGCTCGGCGTAGCCCGTTATCATCGTGAGCGGTGTACGCAGGTCGTGAGTCGTGTTTGCAATCAGCTCTGAGCGAAGCTTTTCAACCCGTGAAAGCTCTGATCCGGCATACGCAAGGGTCTCTGACAGCTCCTCTGCCTCACGGTATGAGCCGCCCTCAAATGTGACGCCATAATTGCCCTTTGCCAGCTCCTTTGCCGATGCGTTTATCTTCGTTATCGGCTTTGTGATGGAAGATGAGAGAATAAGGGTAAGAACGACCGATAGAATTATCATCGTTATACTTATGATTATCAGTAGATAATTCAGCGTTCTGACTGTCGAAGCAACGGGGGCAACGTATGCGTTGATAATGAACATAATGTCGTCTCCGCGCACGTCTTTTACGATAAATGAGTATACAAGCGACTGACCGTCACTTACCTCGCCGGTCTCTTCATATATATCCTTTTCGGTATTGTATGAATAGTATCGAAGGAGTTTTCCGCCGTTCTTTGCAGTTTTATCGTGCAGGGAAATGAGCTTGTTTTTTTCCATTGAATGAATGACGCAGTTTTCGGTCACGTCGCAGGAAAACATTTCGGTTGCGCCCTTTCGGTCGAAGCGGTATGCGACTATACAGACCGACTTGCTTCTTGCAAGCTCTTCTGCCTTGCTTTCGAGTGTGATCGGTGCTTCGGTGTAGGAAGCAAGCTTTTTTGCTATATCCTTTGTCTCGGAGATTATGACGTTACGGTGTATCGCGCCGAGAAATACGATCTGAAGAAGCCACAACAGGAGAATGACTGCGCCTGTGAAGCCCGCCATAAATGCAAAGAGCTTCAGGCGAATTTTGGGCTTGCGTGAGTTATTCGGTGTCAAAGCGGTATCCCACCCCTCGCAGCGTAACTATCATATCGCTGTATTGCTTTAAGCTTTTGCGGAGAAGCTTTACGTGAGTATCGAGCGTTCTGTCATCACCGTAAAAATCGTAGCCCCAGACCTCCGTTATGAGGCGCTCGCGCGAGAGCGCTATGTTCTTGTTTTTGCACATATATGAAAGAAGCTCGTATTCCTTTGGTGACAGATATACGCGCTCTCCGTCGACGGATACGATCCGTGCTGCGAAGTCGATCTCAAGTCCGTTGTGTCGGAACAGCTCTTTGTTTTCTTCTTTTTTCGGGCTGTTTACGCGCTTCATTATTGCGTCGATGCGGAGCATCAGCTCCTTTCCCGAAAAGGGCTTTACGACGTAATCGTCGATGCCGATGCGGAATCCGCTGATTTTGTCGTATTCCTCGCCGCGTGCAGAGAGGATAAGTATCGGTGTGTCGGAAAAGCTGCGTATCATTCTGCTCGCTGAAAAGCCGTCGAGCTCCGGCATCATTACGTCCATAATGATTATGTCGAAGCGGTGCCTTTCACACAGCCGTACGGCTTGTGCGCCGTCTTCCGCCTCGGTCACGTCGTGGCCTTCGTACTCGGCGTATTTTCTTATGAGCTTTCTTATCTGCATTTCGTCGTCGACGACAAGAATATTATACATAAATACTCCATTCTTGTAAAAATAAGGGGAACGGTAATGCTGCCGCTCCCCTTAATTATACATTATACCTTGCCAAATTGCAAGTTATGTCACTTCTTCTCGGTCAAGGTGAGCTTATAATCGAATATCTTAACCTTGTTTCCAACGTATCTCGATACGGTGACGGTGACGACCTGACCGACTTCAAATTCCTGAAGAAGCGCCTTTACGTCGGCAAGAGTGGCGATCTTAACGCCGTCGATTGCAACGAGAAGGTCACCCTCCTGGAAGTCAGAGCTTTCAGCGGAAGCGATGTATACGCCGTAATCGGAGAAGTATCTGTAATACTTGAACCAGTATCTGATGTCCTCCTCGGTCTGTACCTCAAACAGCTCAAAGCCGAGCTTGACTCTTCCTGAAACGTAACCCTTTTCGATAAGGTCGGTCATGATCGTAACAGCATCGGATACGGGAATTGCAAAGCCGAGACCCTCAACGTCCTCGCCAACCGATTTGGCGTTTACGATACCGATAAGTTCGCCCTTTGCGTTGAAGAGACCGCCGCCGGAGTTACCGGGGTTTATCTCTGCATTGGTCTGAAGCAGATGATAGGTTGTTCCGTCGATGATTATATCACGGTCGAGAGCACTTATGATGCCGTTTGAGACCGAGCCGCCAAGCGTTCCGAGGGGGTTGCCGATTGCGACAACCGTTTCGCCTACGACGACCTCATCAAAGTTGCCGACCGTTGCGATGGGAAGCCCCTTGACGTTGAGCTTGATAACGCCGATGTCGCTTTCTGCGTCGCAAATATAAGAGTCTGCCTCATATTCGGTTCCGTCCTTCAGCTTGACGGTTATTTTAGCCGCACCTTCTATGACGTGAGCGCAAGTGAGAATGTAGCTTCCGTTTTCGGTTGACGAAATAATTACGCCGCTTCCTGCGCCTTCTGTGATATACTGACCGTAGTAATTATCTGTCTCAACGGTTTCCGTTGTTACTTCAACGACGGTGTTTGCCGCGACTGACGCAACGTATGCCGACACGCCTTTATCGGTTATGGGCGTCTGTTCTTCGTTCTTCGGAGCGTACTGAATAATTACGTCACCCTGGGTAAAATAGGTCAGGTTACCGTCTTCTATGTCAAGATGCATTACGGTGCAAAGAAGTATATTGCCAATGAAGGATATGACAAGCGTGATCGCAAGCATACCGATCACGAAGCCCTTCGAAGCCGGCTTCTTTTCAGCAGGCTTGGGCTGCTGTCTGTTATAGGGCGAATACGTCGGCGCCTGCGGGGGTTGCTGACCGTAGTAGCCGGGGTTTCCGTAGTATCCGTTGTACTGCGGACGCTGATAGCCGTACTGATTATTCTGGCTATACTGCGTGTTTTGTCTGTATTCGCCGTAAGGCGGGGTGTACTGCTGGTTATACGTGTTTTGATTATACTGCTGATTCTGTCCTGCAAATCCCTGATTGGCTTCGTGAGCAGCGCCTTGTGACTGCTCGGTTTTCGGTGCCTCGGGCTGCGGAGTCGGCTCTTCGTTTACAGTTGTTTGCTCCGTTTTGGACTCGTTGAAGTTTTCGGGATTCTGATCGTAAGGATTGTTCATGATTTTCTCCTTCTTTATCTTTATGTTTTGATTATAAACTTCAAATGTGACAGTAATGTGATTATTTGAAGAAATTTTATTGAAAAAACAATAGTGCTGTGTTATAATGTCCGTAGAACGCTTTTGGGGCGACAAAGGAGTAACTATGAGGACTGCGATAATTACGGGTGCGTCACGCGGAATCGGTCGTGCGAGTGCAAAGCTTTTCGCTACGCGTGGATACAATACCGTTATTTGCTATAATCATTCCGAAGAAGCGGCAGACGCTCTTTGCTGTGAATTAAACAGGGAAGGGTTATCGGCTGTAACGTACAAGGTGGACGTTTCGAAATCGAACGAGGTCGAAAAGCTCTTTTCCGATATTTACTCCCGATTCGGAAGCATTGACGTGCTTGTGAATAACGCGGGTGTCTGTTCGTTCGGACTGTTGACGGATATTACTGATGAAGTGTTTGAAAGAGTAAACGGTATAAATTATAGCGGCACGTTTTACTGCTCACGCGAGGCGGTAAAGTATATGCTGAAGGAACACAATGGAAGTATTGTGAACGTTTCCTCTATGTGGGGTATCAACGGTTCGTCGTGTGAGAGTATTTATTCCGCTTCAAAGGCGGCGGTTATAGGTCTTACAAAGGCGCTTGCAAAGGAGCTTGGTCCGTCGGGTATAAGAGTCAACTGCATAGCCCCGGGAGTAATTGCAACCGAAATGAACTCATCTCTTACCGAAGAAACAATGACCGAGCTATCCGAAGCTACACCGCTTTGCCGTATCGGTGATCCCGACGAGGTTGCCGAAGCGATATTCTTCCTTGCGTCCGATTGCGCTTCGTTTATTACGGGACAGGTGCTTTCGGTTGACGGTGGATTTGGGATTTGAAATGATGTTCTCACTTCGTTCGCAATGATGCGATGTTTGCCTTAATGCGGCGGAGTTCGCTTGCGAACTCTTTGCCGCTACATCATTAGCAAAGCGACATCATTAGGCGAAGCCGACATCATTTTGCCGCAGGCAAACATCATTGAAAGAAGCCATTCGTAAAAACGAATGGCTTCTTTCTGGTGCTCCTGCGGAGAGTCGAACTCCGGACAACTTGATTAAAAGTCAAGTGCTCTACCAACTGAGCTACAGGGGCGTTTTTAACACGAATGATATTATACCACAGTATTCCTTCGATGTCAAGAGAAAATTCAAAAAAATAAAGAAAAACGCGGCTCATTGAGCCGCGTTTTGGTTACTTATTAGTTTCCTGCGTTTCTCTTTTTCTGAACGATGTCCCAAAGAGCGAGGAAATCGTCGTCGGGAACGGAGGGATCAGCAGCTTCGCTGTTTTCCTCGTCAGCTTCCTCTGCCTTTTCTGCCTTGGCAGCGAATGCTGCCTTTGCAGTGGTCTTGGTCTCCTTCTTGGGAGCGTCGAAGCCGGTTGCAACGACGGTGATCGTCATGGTGTCCTCAAGACTGTCGTCGAACGCAACACCCCAGATGATCTCTGCATCGGGATGTGCCTCATCGGAGATGAGTTGCGATGCGGTCTCGATCTCCTCGAGTCCGATGTCGGGGGAAGCGGTGATGCTGATGAGGATGCCCTTTGCACCTGCGATAGTGGTCTCGAGAAGGGGAGAGGAGATTGCAAGACGGGGAGCTTCGGTTGCCTTGTCCTTACCGGTAGCGGTACCGATACCCATATGTGCAGGACCGCCGTCCTTCATAACGGTTGTAACGTCTGCGAAGTCGAGGTTGATGAATCCGTCAATGTTTATAAGCTCGGAAATGCTCTGAACACCGTGGCGGAGAATGTTATCTGCCTCGGAGAAAGCGTTTGCGAGGGTAATTCTGGTTTCGGAAATCTGCTTGAGGCGCTCGTTGGGGATGATGATGAGGGAGTCAACGCACTCGCGGAGACGCTCAATTCCTGCCTCTGCAGCTTCCATTCTCTTTCTTCCTTCAAATGCGAAGGGCTTGGTTACGATACCAACGGTAAGAATGCCCATATCACGAGCGATCTTTGCAACTACGGGAGCAGCACCTGTTCCTGTTCCGCCGCCCATACCGGAGGTGATAAATACCATATCAGCGCCCTTGATAGCGTTTGTGATCTCTTCCTGGCTTTCTTCAGCGGCTCTTGCGCCGATATCGGGGTTAGCGCCTGCGCCGTGACCCTGGGTGATCTTGTTGCCGAGAGCGATCTTCTTGCCTGCTGTAGAACGTTTGAGTGCCTGCACATCAGTATTAACAGCGATAAACTCAACGCCGCGGACGTTGCTCGAGATCATACGGTTTACTGCGTTGTTTCCGCCGCCGCCGACGCCGACTACCTTTATATTTACTAAATTTTCATTTTCTGCGTAGTTTTCAAATTCCATGATATGTATCCTCCAAAAAAATCTTTTATAATTCTATTATTTTGCACTTTGCGACATTATTTCCGAAAAAATAGGTCACACAATAATATGATACTTCTTTTTAGCCACTGATGCAAGGGATTTTCACAAAGTTTACCGTTTGTTCACAATTTTATTTTCTTGTCCGTCATTTATCTGTACTCAAATCGTTCTTTGACTACCCTTGCGACGATCTGATTGATGGTTTGAACGTTAATGGAAACGATTGCATACGGATCATGCTCCGCTATAACGCTCTTGACGAACTTGATTTTTGTGTCCAGGTTGTCAACGGTTCCGATGACGATCTTGTATTGACCGCCGTCTGTGTAGAGAGCAAGGTGATATCTGTCCGAAGCATCTATGCAGTCGGTTCTTGTATATATATCCTGTTGCTTCAGCTCCGACAGGAACTCAATTATATGATTGTAATTTGAATTCTTGTCGAATACGATCCTTTCACCCTGAACCGCACGTTCAACTTGCGGAAGCTTGAGATATATAACCGGAACGTCGAGAACCATAATATCCTCGTAGATATCGTGCTTTGATATTATCCGAAGATCCTCCGAGAGAAGGAAATAATCACCGTATATCTCAGCGCAATAGCTCGGTGCGTCCTCCGTTACGTTGATTATCAGCGTAGATGGAAGTACGCGCTTAAAGGTTACCTTACTTATATACGGATACTTTTTAATAATATCTCTTTCGGCTTTCTTCAGATCGACTCCGAACAGGTTGTCCGACGGGGAAAAGCCGCAAGCTTCAAGAATTTGCTTCTCCGTATAGCGGCTGTTTCCTCTGACCTCGACGTTTTTAAGACCGAAGAAAACGACGACACAAACAAGAGCGACGAGTACTGTGAGTGAGATGCCGATAACGACGTAAAAAATCTTTCTGCCGATCTCTTTGCGCTTGTTCTTTGATCGAAGCTTCAAAAAAGAGTCGTTATTTACAAGCTCGGCGTTACTTAATTCCTCGTCGAATAAGTATTCGCTATCGTTACTATTCAATTATGCGACTCCTTTCCGAAAAAATGAGGGTAAAAGATATTATATCACATCTTGTATGAATTTACAAGAGCCAAAATTTCATCATAAATAAGCTCGTTCGCGTTGCTGATTGCGAATTTTCCGAAATTCTCGCCCATATTTTGCCGCTTTTCGCGGTTGGTCAGAAGCTCCTCGACGGTTTTCGACAGCAGCCCATCGGTAAGATCGCTCTCTTCAATTAAGCAAACTGCGTCGGCGTCTGCAAGCACCTTTGCGTTTTTGTACTGGTGGTTATCGGTTACGTTAGGCGAGGGAATGAGGATCGACGGCTTTTTGAGATGCGCAAGCTCCGATATCGTCATAGCGCCTGCGCGGTTAATTACGAGGTCTGCCGCCGAAAGACGTTCGGGCATATCGTATATGTAATCGACGAGAACGAGGTTTTCGAACTTATCAAGACCGAGACACTCGAATTCCGCTTTCGTTTTTTCGTAATTGATAACGCCTGCTTGGTGGAGATGATGTATCTCGGGATGTTTGCTTGTAAATTCCGCCATAAGCTTTATCGCTTCGGAATTTATCCTGCCTGCGCCGTTGCTTCCGCCGCAGGTGAGAAGGGAATAGCGGTAACGGTTTTCAAACCCGAGCTTCTTTCTCGCTTCTTCCTTCGTGATGGACGAAAATCCCTGCTTCAATGGGTTTCCGACGTGCATTATTTTCTTGCATTTTTTTATCTGATCTGCGGTCGTCTCAAAATTGGTGAAAAGCACGTCGATGTACGGTGCGAGAAGCTTGACTGCAACTCCCGCAAGCGCATTTGATTCGTGCATTGCGGTAGGTATCTTCATGCTTGCCGCCGCTTTGATGAGCGGCCACGAGACGTATCCGCCCGTACCTATACAGATATCGGGCTTAAATTCCTTTATCAGCTTTTTCGCCTTGCCGACAGAGGTCGCGGTAAGATACAGCGTCTTGAAGTTAGAAAGACATATCTTTCTCCGCAGTCCCTGCATCTCTATATGGTAAAGCTTGAAGCCCTCCTTCGGTACAAGTCGGTTTTCCATACCGCGGCTCGTTCCGACGAAGGCGATCTCGGCGTCGGGTTGATGTTTAAGTATCGTTTTTGCGATGGCAATAGCGGGATTGATATGACCGCCCGTGCCTCCGCCTGTCAGCATAACCTTCATATTTAATCAAGAGCATCCTTTTTCTGATATGAGTATTTTGAAATTGAAAGTATTACGCCCATTTCAGCGAGCTGAACGATGAGCGCCGTTCCGCCGTAGCTGAAGAATGGCAGTGATATTCCCGTGTTGGGTATCATATTCGTAACGACGGCAATATTCAGAAGCGCTTGTATTGCGACCTTACTTATAAGACCTATAACGACGAGAGACGAGAACGTATCGGGAGCTTTGAGCGCGATAACGAAGCCGCGCCAAATAAGTAACATAAAGAGGATGACGACGAGTGCGGCTCCCGCAAATCCGAGCTCCTCTGCAATTATAGAGAAGACGAAGTCGTTTTGCGGCTGCGAAACGTACATATGCTTCTGACGGCTGTTTCCGAGTCCGACTCCGAAAAGTCCGCCCGAGCCGATCGCATACAGACCTTGAAGCGTCTGCCAGATCTTGCCCGTCGGGTCGTAATCTTCGGGATGAAGAAGCATATTGATTCTGTCCTGCGCGTATGGGAAGAGCGCTATTGCAATTCCGATCAGGGCGCAAGCGGAAATTACTGCCGCCCCGAACCATTTCATACTTGCTCCCGCTGCGAATATGACGACGGCTCCGATAGCAAATACGATGATAGTTCCCGAAATGTGTCTTTCAAGAGCGATAAGCAAACAGACGACGCCGACTATCAGGAAGGGAATAAACATTCCGTACCAGAACGACTGTCGCTTGTTTCTGTAATTCGTTATTCTGTCCTGATTTCGCGCAACGTACAGTGCTAACATAAACACCAGTGCAGGTTTCATAACCTCTGACGGCTGGAAGGTATATGAGCCAATCATTATCCATCTTTGCGCAACGCCGCTGGCTATTCCGTACATAAGCACGGCAAGCAGAAGAATTATTGCAACGATGAATATAGGCACCGTGACTTTTCGGAGCCAGCGGTAATCAAAGTTCATTGCAATAATAAGCGGAATCATACCTGCACAGGCGAACAGTATCTGTCTCTTTACGAAATAGAAGCTGTCGCCGTATTTGCTGAATGCGTATGCGTAGCTCGCAGAGAAGTCCATTATAATTCCGAAAAGGGTCAGAATTATAACGAGAATAAGAAAGAGCTTATCGTAGCTTCCTTTTATTCTGACTACGTCGGTCGGCTTTATGAAGTCGTTTTTACGTGAACGAGTCGACGGCTTTTTCGCAGACGGAGCGGCAACCGCAGTCGTTATGCGTTTAAGCGCGTTCGGCTTCTTGTTTGCGTTTTCGGCTTTGGGCGGTGTCTGTTGCTTTTCTTTTCGGCGCGAAACGGCTTTGTTTTCGTTCTGCGTGCGGCCTTGAGGCGATGCTTGTGTCTGCCGATTTTTGCGCGGATCGCTGTTCACGGCTTTTCTTTCAGTACGCTGATCGCTGTTTGCAGGTCTTTGCTTCTGCACGGGCGGGCGTACGGGAGAGCTTTGGTTTTGACGCCGAACAGAATTGCCCGACGCGTTATATGACGGTCTATTACCGTTTTTTTCTGTTTCGTTAGGGGTTCTGTTCATCTTGTTATCCTTTTAGATTATTCCGAAGAAATAGGAAACGACGCATAGAACGAGTGTCGTCACGGAGAATACCGTTACGACCTTTATCTCGCTCCAGCCGCATTTTTCAAAGTGATGATGTATGGGTGCCATTTTGAAAAGGCGCTTTCCGTGTGTCAGCTTGAAGTATCCGACCTGCAATATATCGGAGATAGCTTCCATTATATATACGAAGCCGCATATGACGATAATGAGCGGGTTTAATATAAGGAAAGCCATTGAAGTAACGAGACCTCCGAGGAAGAGCGAGCCGGTGTCGCCCATAAATACTCTTGCGGGGTAGAAGTTGTATACGAGAAATCCGAGGCATCCGCCGAGAGTTGAGCCCGAAAGAACGCCGAGGGATTTATATTCATACTTGAACGCGACCGCCGAGAAGAACGCGGCAACGACCGCCGTTTCAGATGCGGCAAGTCCGTCGATGCCGTCGGCAAGGTTTACGCTGTTTACAACGCCTGTGATGAGTATCACAGCGAGGATATAGTAGAAGAATCCGAGGTCGACTGCCTTATCAAAGAAAGGCAGGTAGAGATATGTATCTATGAAATCAAAGTGACTTGCGGCAGCGAGGAAAAGCACCGCTACGACAAGCTGAAGCAGATATTTCTGCCAGGAAAGGAGTCCTTCGTTCTTGTTCTTTGCGAATTTCGTTCTGTCGTCGATCATACCGATGACGGAGTTGAAAACTGCAAAAACGAGGCATATGACGGGGAAAAGCAGTGACTTATCGTTCGTTTGGGCGTAAAGGACTGTGAAAAGCGTTGCGCAGACGAGCGAAATTGCGATAAGGAAGGATAGACCTCCCATCGTCGGCGTGCCTTCCTTTGATTTGTGCCAACGAGGTCCTATATCGAGTATCTTCTGCCCCATTTTCTTGCTCTTGAGATAGGGAATAAGAAAACGTAGAATTACGGCTGTAATAACGAAGGTTGATATCAGCGAAATAATATAAAACAGTGTCATTTTTTTCATTCCTCGGCGAAAGCCGCTCCTTTTAATTTTCGAGAAGTATTCTTGCGATTCTGCCCATATCTATACCGTGGCTTGCTTTGATCAGAACACAGTCGTTTTCCACGAGCTTTTCTTTAACGGCTGCCGATATCGGCTTTTCGTCGGTTATATCGGTGAAAACGAATACGTTTTCGCGGTCAAATCCGTTCTTGACAGCTTCATCGGCGATGAAAGCCGCGTCGAAGCCGAAGGTGAATAGCAGATCAACGCCAATTTCCGAAACGTATTTTCCGACGGAGCGGTGAAGCTCTTCGCTTCGTTCTCCCAGCTCCATTACGTTGCCGATCACGGCGACGGTTCTTCCGCCCGTATCCTTTGACAGCCCCTTCGTTACCGAAAGGGAAGCTTTAATTGACTCGGGGCTTGCGTTATAATAGTCGTTTATAAATGTTATGCCGTTATGCTTTACGATATTCTGTCTCATTCCGACACCGACATACGAAGACAGACCTGTCTTGATTTCGCAGTCGGATAGACCTGCGAGCTTTCCTACGGTTACTGCGTACATTGCGTCAAGCACGGTATGCTCTCCCAAGGTCGGAATACGGCAGTCGGTTATCACGCCGTCGGGGGTGGCAGCGTCGAATATCATTCCTTCACCGTCCGTTCTGATATTTTCTGCACGGTAGGGACATTCGTTGTTACGTAACGAGACGTATACGGCGTTTTCAATTCCGCTCAAAAGCGGCTCGTCGCCGTTCAGAACGAGAACCCCGTCCTTCGTCATTCCGTCTCTTATTTCAAGCTTTGCGTCGCGTATTCCTTCGCGTGAGCCGAGGCGCTCGATGTGTGACGAGCCGATCACGGTGATTACACCGATGTCGGGGCGTGTAAGCTTTGTAAGGAACGAAATCTCGCCCTTTGCGCTCATTCCCATTTCGATAACCGCCGCTTTATGCTCATCTTTGATGCCGAGAAGCGTTAAGGGCAGTCCGAGCGCGTTATTGAAGTTCCCCTCGGTTTTGTGTGTCGGAAATTTCGCGCCGAGAACGGCAGCTATAAACTGTCTTGTCGTCGTTTTTCCGACGCTACCCGTGACTCCAACGGTAAGAACGTCACATTCTTTCTTATGCTCTGCCGAAAGCCAAGCAAGCGACAGGGAAGTGTTATCGCAGAGTATTACCGAGCAACCGTTATTTTCAAATGGAGTAAGATCCTCGGGTATCCATTCGGTAAGTACTGCGGCTGCGCCTTTTTCGGCAGCTGACGATAGGTAAAGATGTCCGTCTGTTCTCTCGCCTGCGATTGCGACGAAGAGATCGCCGTCACTTACCTTGCGCGAATCGATCACAGCGCTACGTACCTTTTTTGTGCCTTCATATATAAGCTTTCCCCGGCAGGCGTCGGCAACTGCCGCGCCGCTCGCGCCGTGAAGTATATCGAGCATTGTCATCCTCCTTTCGGTTAGTACAGACCGTGGTCCTTGAGATACTGCTTTGAAGCTTCAAGAGCGATATTGCGCTCCGAGAAGGGATGCGTGCCGTCGGGCATTATTTCATATTCCTCGTGTCCCTTTCCCGCCAGCAGGATAACGTCGCCGAGCTGTGCGGTTCTGACGGCGTATTCAATCGCCTCTTTGCGGCTTTCGATAACGGTATGAGGACAGTCCTCGTCGAATCCCTCAAGGATGTTATTTATGATATCTCTTGTGTTCTCACTGCGGCTGTTATCTGCCGTAACGATAACGAAATCTGCCATTTTCGAGGCAATTCCGCCCATTACGGGACGCTTCATGCGGTCGCGGTCACCGCCGCAACCGAAGAGAAGCACAAGACGCTGTTCGTCCTTCATAAATTTTCGAACGGTTTTGAGGACGTTTTCAAGCGCATCGGGCGTGTGCGCGAAATCTATGTAGAGCGAGAAATCGTTTGTCGGCAGCGAGATGCGCTCCATTCTGCCCTTGACGCCCGTGAAACGGCTCAATGCTGCCATTATCGTTCTGTGCGGAATACCGTCGGTATAAGCCGCGGTTGCCGCTTCAAGAGTGTTCATAACGGTAAACGAGCCGGGTATGGGCGACGTTATTCTGAAAACAAGGTCCTTTGTGAATACGTCGTAATCAATGCCTTGGCTCTTGTTATCGGAAACGTTCTTTGCACAGAAATCGACCGAGGCGCCCTTTGCGGAGCAGAGGAACGGCTTATTTGACGCGTTTATCATTACGGACGAATAGCTGTCGTCTGCGTTGATTATTGCGCGTCTGACCTTCGGAAAAAGCTTTGCCTTTGCCTTTGCGTACTCGTCGAGTGTCTTATGAAAATCAAGATGCTCGGGCGTGAGGTTCGTAAAGACTCCGCAGTCGAAATATATCGGCTCAAGCTTGCCGAGAGCGAGCGCGTGTGACGACGCTTCCATAATTACGTGAGTATATCCCTCGTCGCGGAATTGAGCAAGAAGCGGGTAGAGCACAGACGGGTCGGGGGTTGTCATTTTGCCCGTTATTGTGCCTATCGTTGCTGCTTTGATGCCTGCGGCACGGTATATTTCGGTAAGCATTGTGACGGTGCTTGTTTTGCCGTTGGTTCCCGTTACTGCGGTGATCTTGAGACCCTTCCAGGGGTCATTATAAAAGCGCGACGTCAGATACGCTTCCCCCGCACGGGTATTTTCAAAAACCGCGTAGGGAAGTGAAAGCGCGTTCAGCTTTTCCTCGATCTCGGGGCGGTTTTCATCAATGGCGAATGCAACGGCACCGTTCTCGATCGCCTTGTCAATAACAAGGTGTCCGTCGCGCGTGAAGCCCTTGATACATACGAAGAGATATCCCTCTTTACATAGAGTTGGATCGGGGGTAATTCCCGTTATTTCGATTTCGGGGATCTCTGCCGAGAGGCGGCAGGGAACGTTATTGAGCATTTCAGTAAGTAACATATAATCTGCTCCGTTTTCTGAATATTTGTAATTTACGCGGTTTCGTCAAGATAACGGACGGTTATCGTGACGACGGTTCCTTCGGTCACGAGAGTTCCGGGGGATATGGACTGCGAGATAACGTACGCCTCGGCAGAGGTCGTGTTAGCCGCACCGTTGATTATGACGTTAAAGCCGCGGTTGGCAAGCGTTTTGTTGGCTGCTGTTGCCGTTTGTCCGACGACGTCGGGAACCGTTTTGTTTGCAACGGGGGTTGCGCTTCCTGTATAGAAGATGACCTTTCCGGCGTTCTTCATTATTTCCTGACCCTTTGCAGGAACCTGGTAGGTTATCACGTCGCCGTTTCCGCGTATCTCGTACTCAATTCCGCGGTTGACTACTGCCGAGATCGTGTCCTGCTTGCTCCATCCGACGTAATTGCCGAGAGTTGTTTTGATCTTTTTAAGCTCTGCGCTTGAATAGTTACGCTCGATTCCTATATAGGGAAGTATCTCGTCAAGGAGTCCTGCGATATAGGGAGCAGCTACGGTGCTTCCGTATTTGGAAGGAGACGTAGGAGTATCAACGACGATTATCGCGGCTATCTGCGGGTCGTCCGCAGGTGCAAATGCTGCACAGGAGCCGACTCGGTATGAGAAATTACCGTCGGGGTCGGCAAGGTCTCGGATCTCGGAAGTACCTGTTTTAGCGGCGATCTTGTATCCGGCAACGTATGCATTTTTTGCACCGCCGTTTTTACTTGAAACACCGCCCTCGAGGATAGTTGCGAGAGTGTTACATACGCTTTCGCTCACGACCTGACGCTTAATTATCGTCTCGTGCTGCATCAGAATGTTTCCGTCGTCATCGATGATCTTGTCAACGACGTAGGGAGTAATGAGATTACCGCCGTTTGCTACGGTATTGATTGCAGTCAGCTGCGTAAGAGGCGTTACCTTAAACGTCTGACCGAATGAATAGACTGCAAGCGATACGTCGGTGAAGTCTGCCTTGGACGAATAGATACCAATTGCTTCACCGGGCAGGTCGATGCCTGTTTTGGACGTTATTCCGAATGATTCAAAATACTTATAGAAGGTATTCTGACCGAGTTTCAGTGCGGTCGACATCATCAGAGGGTTACACGACATTTGAAGTCCCGTCGTGAAAGTAACGGAACCGTGTCCCTTCGTTCGGTGACAGTGGATCGGATTCGGGTATCCTGATACCATATAAGAGCCGCTGCAGTAAAATTCTGTTGTGGGAGTTACAACGCCTTCTTCAAGCGCCATAGCACTCGTTACTACCTTAAACGTCGATCCCGGCTCGTAAAGCTCGGAAACGGCTTTGTTTCTCCAAAGCGTATAAAGAAGCTCCGTGCGGTATTTTGAATATTCAGTCGACTCGGGGTCAAGACCGCTGTTTTCAAGCTTGCTTTGCGAATTTGCATCGAGCTGATAGGGAGAATTGAGGTCAAACGACGGATAGGTCGCCATGCCGAGAATTGCTCCCGTGTTGCAGTCCATAACGATTCCCGTAACTCTGTTGAGGGGATTAGAATCAAGATACGCCTGTTTCACCTGATTTTCAAGTGCGCGTTGGATAGTTACGTCGATAGTCGTGACGAGGTTTGCGCCGTTTGACGCGTCAATATAAGTATCGTACTTGCCTGGCATCTGTCCGCCCTGCGCGTCCTTTGAGGTTATGTATTTACCCGACTCGCCCTTAAGGAATGAGTCGTATTGAAGTTCAAGACCGCTCAAGCCCTGGTCTGTACCGACGACGCCAATGACGTTTGAAGCGAGGGAAGAAAAGGGATAATATCTTGCAGAGCCGGCTTCGAGATGAACCTGAAGCTTCAAATCATTTTCAAGAATGAACGCGCGCACAGCGTTTGCCTGCTCTTCGGTCGCTTTTTTGAGCACGGTTTCGTCGGCGCGGTGTGTCTTCTTCGTAAGCGCGATTATCTTATCGTAATCGACGTCAAGGATTTCGGAAAGACCCTTTGCGATCAGCTCTGCCTTGCCGCTCTTTTCAATATCTCGCGGAGATATAAATACGCGGTAGACGGTATAGTTCGAAGCGAGCTTCGTCATATTGGTATCATATATCTCGCCGCGCTCTGCTTTGAGAGTCGTATAGCGCTGAATGTTGTTTATTACCTTATTTTGATATTTATCGTAGTCAATTATCTGTAACTGGAAAAGTCTGAATATGAGAATGCACCAAAAAGCCATGAAACACATAAGTATTATCATGGATCTTCCGGGTATCATTCTTTTGCGTGCAGCTACTGAGGGTTTAATTTCAGGCACCTCCGTTTGGGTCTTTCGGAGAAATTTCCGAAAGATGGGTATACTTATATATATTATACTACTAAATATATGAATTTACAATACGAAATAGAAAGAAAAAGAGGAACAACGGTAAATTTTTTTGCCGTTGTTCCTTGATGACCGTGTTTATTTGCCGCAAGCCGTTACTCTGCGTTCGGATTGATCGTGTCGCCGGGATCCATCGTTATATACTTCTTCGTGACCTCGTCAACGGTTACCATACCGAACTTTTCCTTTGCCATCTTTTCAATGAGCGTAAGGTCATTTTTCATATCGAGCTTTGCGGTCAGATCTTCTGCCTCGAAGGAGAGGGTAGCGATCTCGCTCTTGAGATCGGAGACCGTCGAGGTGTGCTCGTTGATCTGAACGTAGTTGAAGATCATATAGAAGAAAAGAAGCGAGCAAAGAAGTGAAAGGAAAACGACGGAATAGGGGAACGCGACCTTCGTCGTGTCGGTAACCGTTCTCACCGTCGGCTCGGTTCTGACCGATGCAACGGGAACTGCCATCTTCTTTGCGGGAACGCTTACGGGAAGCGAGCCGACCGCAACGTCTGCCTTTGCCGCTCTTGCGTTGGGATTAGACATATTGGGTGAACGGGTAACGCCTCTTCTTTTGTGTTCGCCGCTCTTTATTCTGCTGTAACCGTTGACGCGTCTGTCGGAGGAGTTTGCGGTGCGTGAATTGGAAACGGAAGAAGATCTCTTCGCATTTGCCGAGTCGTTATTTGCATTCGTTCTGGCTCTCGTGACGTCGTTTGTCATTACTTTTTCCTTCTTTCTAAAGTTTTTCAGCCACTCGAAGCTTTGCGCTGTGGCTTCTCTTGTTTTCTTCAAGCTCCTTGTTGCTTGGGAGTATCGGTTTTCTTGATATTTGCTTTACTGTCGGCTTCTTTCCGCATACGCAGACCGGGAAGCTGGGCGGGCAGGTACAGCCCTTACATAGGTCGTTTATAGTTTGTTTAACGAGTCGATCCTCAAGAGAATGGAACGTAATAATTGCCATTCTGCCGCCCTCGTTCAGGCACTCCGCGATGTCCCTTACTGTCGGCGGGATTATTTCAAGCTCGCCGTTAACTTCAATTCTGATTGCCTGGAAGGTTCTTTTTGCGGGATTCGATCCCTTTTCGCGGAACTTCGGGGGAATCGAGTCGGTTATTATAGATACAAGCTCAAGCGTCGTATTTATAGGTTTTGTCTTTCTGTACTCAACTATTCTTGCAGCTATTCTTCTGGAAAACTTTTCTTCACCGTACTGGAAGATCACGTTTGCGAGCCCTTCTTCGGAATAGGTGTTTACAATATCGTATGCAGAAACAGGATCGTCTCTGTTCATTCGCATATCGAGAGGAGCGTCTGCGTTATAGGAGAAGCCGCGCTCGGCTACGTCGATCTGATGAGAGGAGATCCCAAGGTCGATAAGCACACCGTCGGGCTTTCGTCCGTTAAGAATCTCTTTGAGATTTGAGAAGTTGTTTTTAACTATCTCGACTCTGTCGGAGAAGGGCGCAAGTCGTTCCGTTACCGCCTCGATTGCGTCGATGTCGCGGTCTATTGCGATGAGCTTTCCGTTTTCATTCAAACGGCTTGCGATAGCGTAGCTGTGACCGCCGCCGCCTGCCGTGCAGTCTACGTAGAGACCGTCGGGCTTTATGTTCAGTCCG
>CAZVVM010000017.1:0-25613 GCA_964630635.1 uncultured Ruminococcus sp.
TCATAGTAATTTTTCTCCGTTGGTCTTATGGGTTCGTTTCGGGTATCTGTTCGTCTGACGGAGGGTCGGTCTGCGGCGCGGGACCGCGGCTGACGGTGAATTTGATCACCGAGTCTTTAAGGTGCTTTCCGGGCTCCAGACTCTGTTTCATAATGCGTCCTTCCGGAACGGTTTCGCTGTATTCGTAGGTTGTATTTCCGACTTTAAGGTCGCCCGCTATCAGCGTGCTGGCTTGGGCAGGAGTTTTACCTGTATAGTCGTCAACGAGTACTTCTTCGTAACTGGGACCCACGCTGACGTATATTGTTATCGTTGAGCCGTACTGAACCGGTGTTCCTGCGGCGGGCTCTGTTTTTACGACCAATCCGTATTTAAAGAAGTCGCTGTAGATCTCCTCAAATACGACAGTAAAGTCGAATTTTTCCTGATCCATCGCAAGAAGCTTTGCATCCTGCTGGTGATAATTTACAAGGTCCGGGACGTAAACGAGATTTGCTCCTCGGCTGACGGTGATCTTGACCGTGCAGTACTGCGTGTTTTTGATTACCTTACGCGAGGAATTGGGGGCGGGGTCCTGCTTGATTATAGTACCGGCAGGATTCTCTGAATCATAGACCATTTTCACTTCTACTTTGTATATCGTCGGATCAAGGAGGTCGCCTATCGTCTGCTGTGAGTACATTTCGCCTATTACGCTTGGAACCTTGACCTGCTCCGATGCGTTCGCATTCTCACTTTTGAGTACCATATCAAGCACGGTTACCGCTCCTGTTATGAGAACGAGGGCAAAAGCAACTGCGACGCCGAGGATAATCGGGAACATCGAAGAGCTTTCCTTACGGCGCTTGACTGATTTCTTCTTATTCTGCTGTTTTTTCATATCATTTGCGGCGTGAAGAGCTGCACTTTCCTGCGTGCTTGCTCCTCTTGTCTTGAAAACGTATTCGGGATTGAGATGTACCTTCTCAACATATTTGAGCATTTGCGTTGCCGTCTGGAAACGTCTGTCGGGGCTTTTTTCCATAGCACCGAGGATTATCTGCTCAAGCCCCCTCGGAATATCGGAGCGTATCTCGGAGGGCGGCTTCGGTTGCTCACGTACCTGCATAAGCGCTACCGAAACGGGCGTTTCTGCGTTAAAGGGAAGAGTACCCGTTGCCATCTCGTACATAAGAATTCCAAGAGAATAAAGGTCGCTTCGCGTGTCCGTCTCTTTACCGCTCGCCTGCTCCGGGCTGATGTAGTAGACGGTACCTATCGCCTTGCCTTCGGGATTTCTGTCGCCCGAAGGAAGAACTGCAATACCGAAGTCGGTGACCTTAACGCGTCCGTTTTTGAGGAGCATTATATTCTGCGGCTTTATATCACGGTGAACGATGCCCTTTGAATGAGCGTGCTCAAGCGCGCGGAGTACCTGCTCGGAGTAGCTGATTACTTCCTCACGTGAAAGAGCGCCTTTTTTCTGCATATAGCTTTTGAGCGTAATTCCCTCAACGCGCTCCATTACGATATACTTAAGCCGCGCCTTTACCGAGATGTCGAAAATCTTTACGATATTCGGATGCGAAAGCATTGAAACGGCTTTCGATTCGTTGATGAATCTCTTTACCGCCTCGGCGTCGTCGGAGAGGTCCTCTTTAAGCATTTTAACGGCAACCGTGCGGTTCATAACGATATCGTTTGCTTCAAAAACGACCGCCATACCGCCGATGCCGATTATTCTCTTTATCTCATATCTTCGGTCAAGTATCTTGCCGACGTATCTGTTAGCTGTATCCATTAAGAAATTCCTTTGTCTTAATTTTCAGATTAAAGCTTTACGAGCAGAACGGTTATATTATCGTTTCCACCGCCTTCATTTGCGAGGTCAACGAGCTTTTGAGCACATTTTTCAAGCGCTTCTTTACTTTCCGCCTTGACGTTTTCTGCGATAACGTCGTTCGGAACGCAGTTTGTAAGGCCGTCGGTGCAGAGAAGAAGGTATCCGTCGGTTTCGTGGTCGAGGTGGAAAACGTCGGGATTTGTCTTTGCTTCGTTGCCGATCGAGCGGATTATTATGTTTCGGATCGATGCGTTTTTCGCATCGTTTACCGTTATCTGTCCCATATCGACGAGGTACTGTACGTATGAGTGATCGCGGGTAATCTGGCGCATCTGTCCTGCGCTTACGGAATACAGACGGCTGTCACCGACGTTTATTACGGTCGCTTTTCCGTTTTCTCTTATGAGTGCGGAAACGAGAGTCGTTCCCATACCCTTGAGCGCAGGATCTGCCTGCGCAGCTTCATAAACGGCAGTATTGGCGCGCGCAACTGCCGCCTTCATAAGCTCGGCATCGCCTTCGCCGTCAAGCGAGAAGCCGTCCTTTACAAAGTCGGTATAAACGCGGCAAGCGATCTCACTTGCTATGTTACCGCCGTTTGCTCCGCCCATTCCGTCACAGACGGTGCAGAGAAACGCTCCGCCGTCAAGGGGGGTGACGTTGAAGCAGTCCTGATTGTTTACGCGACGCTTTCCGACGTCGCTTTTTCCGCAGATAAACATGTTGTACCTCGTAAATAGTATGTTCCTGTTTTGAAATGAAATTCGTTTATGTTATTGCTCCTGTGCGTTAAGCCGAAGCTGACCGCAGGATGCGTTTATGTCGGGCCCGAGACGCCGACGTACCGTCGCGTTGATCCCAAGACCGTTAAGCCGGTTTTTGAACGCCTCGACGTTCTTTTGTGAGCTCTTTTTGTACGAACGCTCGCTTACGTCGTTAAGCGGTATCAGATTAACGTGTATCGGCATACCCGGCAAGAATTTTTTAAGACCCTTTGCAAGCTCCTCTGCTTGGGTAACGCTGTCATTTTCATTCGCTATGAGCGTGTATTCGAATGAGATTCGTCTGCCCGTTGCCTTGAAATATTCGGCGCAGGCGGAGAGCAGCTCCTCGACGCTCCATTTGTTCGTTATCGGCATTATTGATTTTCGACCCTCGGTATCGATATTGTGAAGCGATATAGACAGCGTGATCGGGAGCATCTCTTTTTCAAGCTTCTTGATGCCGTCTACAACTCCGCAGGTCGAAAGGGAAATGTGCCTGTATCCGATGTTAAGACCTTCCTCGCGGTTTACCGTCCGAAGGAATTTAATTACGTTATCGTAGTTGTCAAGCGGCTCGCCGATACCCATCATAACGATATTCGAGATACGTTCGCCGATAGACTTCTGCGCCATAAAAATCTGCCCAATTATTTCGGACGGCGTAAGATTTCGTGACAGACCTCGAAGCGTTGACGCACAGAACTTACAGCCCATACGACATCCTGCCTGACAGGACACGCATATCGTATTTCCGTGCTCGTATTTCATAACGACGCTTTCGATATACTGACCGTCGGAAAGGGAATACAGGAGCTTGACCGTTCCGTCGATCTCGGAAACGAGCTTCTTTTCGATTCTCGGCAGGTCAACGAAATACCCGTTTTCGGCAAGAGCTTCCTTGAACGCCTTTGGTAGATTATTCATTTCGTCAAACGACGCACCCTTATTAAGCCACTGATAAAGCTGCTTTGCGCGGAATGCGGGAAATCTGAGCCCTGTGACAACGTCAAGGATCTCATCGTATGTCATTGTCAGAATATCTGTTGCCATAGCTTCACCGAAAACTTACATTAGAAATATTAATTCACTATATTATATCACACTATAAATATAAATGCAAACATTTTATTGGCAAATAGCAAAAAAATCTCTATATTTTTCCGTTTTTAACGAAAAAAATTTTGACCTCCGACATAAACTTAACAAAAAATTTACAATTATAATGTCAAAAAAAGTCAGCCAACGACCGTTGACTGACCTTTGATCTTTATTCGTCTGCTGCGAATTTGCTTACAACGTGGTAGATGTCCTCGTCGCTTTCGCACCAAACCTCTTCCCATTCCATCGAGTATACTGCTCCGAGCATACTCTTTGCGCTTACGATAAAGTTTCTGTCCTTATCGGTAAGGAATACGTTTGCGCCGGTTTTCGTCATAGCGCCGACGAATGCGTTGATCTCTGACATTGTGTCAAGGCGGATCTTAATTCTCATAATAGTGTTCCTTTCTTGTTATGCAATATTTTTATTCATCGTCAAGCTTAAGCACTGCCATAAACGCCTCGGGCGATACTTCAACAGAGCCGAGCTGACGCATTTTCTTTTTACCTTCCTTCTGTTTTTCAAGAAGCTTCTTTTTACGCGTGATGTCGCCGCCGTAGCATTTTGCAAGGACGTCCTTACGAAGCGCCTTAACGGTCTCGCGCGCGATTATCTTTCCGCCGATAGCCGCCTGGATCGGTACCTCAAAGAGCTGACGCGGTATATTTTCCTTGAGCTTTTCAGCGATCTTACGGGCTCTTGCGTACGCCTTTTCCTCGTGAACTATAAAGGAGAGAGCATCGACGATATCACCGTTAAGAAGAATATCGAGCTTGACGAGCTTGCTGGGTACGTAGCCGTTCAATTCGTAATCGAGGGAAGCATAACCGCGGCTGCGGCTCTTGAGCGCATCGAAAAAGTCGTAGACGATTTCGTTTAGCGGCAGATCGTAATGAAGCTCTGTGCGGTTTGCATCGAGATATTTCATATCAATGAAATTACCGCGGCGGTCCTGGCAGAGATCCATTATGTTTCCGACGTATTCGGCGGGAGTTATTATGCTCGCCTTGACCATCGGCTCGTATGCGGTTTCGATCTCGTCGGGGGCGGGGTAGTTCGACGGGTTGTCGATGCGTATAAGCTCGCCGTTGCGCTTCTTTATTTCGTATATAACGCTTGGTGCCGTCGTAATAATGTCGAGGTTATATTCTCTTTCCAGACGCTCCTGAATAATCTCCATATGGAGCAGACCGAGGAAGCCGCAACGGAAGCCGAAGCCGAGAGCTATTGACGTTTCGGGCTCGAATGCAAGCGCGGCGTCGTTAAGCTGGAGCTTTTCGAGCGCGTCACGCAGATCGTTATACTTCGCGCCGTCAGCGGGATAAATACCAGAGAATACCATCGGAAGCGCCTGACGGAAGCCGGGGCAGGGGGTGTCCGTCGGATCGTCGGCACTCGTTACCGTATCACCGACGCGAGTTTCGGATACGGTCTTAATACTTGCAGTAAAATAGCCGACGTCGCCTGCGGAAAGTGTTTTTCCCGGGCGGAGTCCGAACGGTGCGAGAGTTCCGACCTCGATAGTTTCGAATACCGATGCCGTGCTCATCATCGTGACTCTATCACCGACCGAAAGCGAGCCGTCGATTATTCTGACGAGAACGACGACGCCGAGATAAGGATCGTAATACGAGTCGAAAATGAGTGCCTTTAGCTTTCCGTTTTCATCGCCCTTCGGTGCGGGAATGCCCGAAACGACAGCTTCAAGAACGTCCTCGATGTTCAGTCCCGTTTTTGCCGAAACGGCAGGACAGTCCTCGGCAGGAATTCCGATAACGTCCTCGATCTCGTTTCGCGTGCCTTCAATATCGGCGGACGGAAGGTCAATTTTGTTGATTACGGGTATAATTTCAAGATCGCTTTCTACCGCAAGATAAGCGTTTGCAAGCGTTTGCGCCTCGATGCCCTGCGTTGCGTCAACGACGAGAAGCGCACCTTCACAGGCGTTGAGCGAGCGGGATACCTCGTAGTTAAAGTCGACGTGACCGGGGGTGTCGATAAGATTGAGGTTATAGGTCTCGCCGTCCTTTGCGGTGTAAGCAAGGTTGACCGCGCGGGCTTTTATGGTAATTCCGCGCTCTCTTTCGAGGTCCATATTGTCAAGAAGCTGTGACTCCATTTCACGGGTCGAGACTGTTCTCGTATGCTCGAGAAGCCGGTCTGCGAGCGTGCTTTTGCCGTGGTCAATATGGGCAATTATAGAGAAGTTTCTTATTTTACTCTGTATTGAGCTCATATATTCAGTCCTTTGCAAGTTCTTTAAGCGCCTTCGTTACGGCGCAGATGGGCAGACCCATTATTGAGAAGAAATCGCCCTCTATTCGTTCGACGAACGCGCCTGCTTTGCCCTGGATACCGTACGCACCTGCTTTGTCAAACGGCTCGCGCGATGAGATATAATCGTCAAGCTCGTCTGCGTCGATATCTCGGAAATAGACCTTTGCCGTGTCGGTAAGGTTTATCTCCTTGTCGTTAAAAATAACGGAAATTCCCGAGTGAACGTAGTGCGCGCTGCCCGAAAGAAGCATCAGCATCCGTCTTGCGTCCGCCTCGTCCTTCGGTTTTCCGAGTATCTCGCCGTTTACTTCAACGAGAGTGTCCGCCGCTATTATCGGCAGATCTGTTATTTCAACCTCGTTTGCAACCGCAAGCGCCTTTGTATGAGCAAGCTTTGAAGCAAGCAGAGCTGGGGTTTCAGCCGTTATCGCTTCCTCGTCGACGTCGGAAACGATAGTTTTAATTTGAAATCCGAGCATCGAAAGAAGCTCGTGGCGTCGAGGAGATTTCGACGCAAGAATAATATCCTTTATCATCTTCTTCTGCCGCGTCTGCCTGTTACCTGGTACGCAATAACGACTGCAAGCGAAACGAATATTATGATGGAGATATTAAGGTTAAAAGCCAGTCCGAGCGACAGCTTAAGCACGCTTAAATCAAGAACGAACGGCTCCGTAAGTCCGAATTTGAGTCCGTACGAAAGCCACGACAGCGGCTTTACGTTTGAAGTCAGGTCGGCAACGAGCGAACCGAGAACGATTCCCGCGCAGACGAAGAAGAGAATGATGAGTGAGTTTTTCATTGTTTTTTCTCCGAGAAATATTTTAACCTAACCATTATATCATATTATGTCGGAAATTGCAACTTTTTTCTTATTTCGTCAACAATATTTCAATTTACAAAAAATTCATAAATAAATTTTCAAAATCTCTTGCAAAATATGAAGAACTGTGGTATAATTCTAACCGTGCCAATGAGGCCTGTTGGTCAAGAGGCTAAGACGCCGCCCTCTCACGGCGGAAACAGGGGTTCGATTCCCCTACGGGTCACCAAAAAGCGCAGGCTTGCCTGCGCTTTTTACTTTATTTGTAAACTCTGGAGGTTTCTATGGTATTGAAGGGAAATGCAATCGTCGGACAGTCGGGCGGACCTACCGCCGCAATAAACGCCACGTTAAGCGGTGTTATCAGAGGCGCCATCGCTGACGGGAATATCGAAACGATCTTCGGTATGTATCACGGTATCGAGGGTATTCTGAATGATAATTTCTGCAATCTTACAGAGATGTTTGCCGATGAAAGCAAGCTCGTAACTCTTGAAAAAACGCCTGCCGCAGCTCTCGGCTCCTGCCGTAAGAAGCTTCCGTCGCTTGATAATATGTCGGACTGCGATAAAGCGGTATACGAAAAGGTATTTGACTTCTTCAAGAAGCATAATATCCGTTACTTCTTCTATATCGGCGGTAATGATTCGATGGACACCGTCGCAAAGCTTTCCGCGTATTCAAAGACCGTGGATTACGAAATGCGTATAATGGGCGTGCCGAAAACGATCGACAACGACGTTATGGGTACCGACCATACGCCCGGCTACGGTTCTGCGGCAAAGTACATTGCGGCATCGGTTTCCGAGATGCTCCGCGACTGCGCGGTCTATACCGTGAAGGCGGTTACGATAATTGAGATTATGGGACGTGACGCCGGCTGGCTTACTGCCGCTGCCGCTCTTACGAGAGCGACGGGATTTGAGCCCGACCTTATATATCTTCCCGAAAGAGTATTTAACTACGACGAGTTCTTTGCAGATATCCGTGCTTGCCTTGAGAAGCATCCTAACGTAGTCGTTTGCGTTTCCGAGGGAATACGCCTTTCTGACGGCAGATACGTTGGCGAAGGAACGCAGAGCGGCGTTGCCGATGCCTTCGGTCACAAGTACCTTTCCGGAACGGGTAAGGCGCTTGAGCTTGCAGTTAAAGAGGAGATCGGCTGTAAGGTTCGCTCCGTTGAGCTTAATATTCTTCAGAGATGCGCTTCTCATATCGCTTCTCTTACCGATATTACCGAGTCGGTTGCAGTCGGTAAAGCCGCAGTCGAGAATGCGGTAAACGGCGTCAGCGGCAAGATGATGACATTCGTTCGTACGGGCAACGATCCTTATACCTGCGTTCCCGGATACGAGGATATTGACAAGATCGCAAATATGGTAAGAACAGTTCCCGACAGCTTCATTAACGAGCGCGGAAACGGTATTACCGACGAGGGCGTCAAGTACCTGCTTCCTCTTATCGAAGGAGAGAGCTATCCCGAGTACAAAAACGGTCTTCCCGTACACATTTCTCTTAAATAAATAGCATATAAAAGACCTCCGCCGAATATAGTAGTAACGCTTATCAAAAAAGCGGACGAAACGTTCGGTGGAGGTTTAATTATGCATTTATGTAAATACAAGCCCGAGGGAGCCGTTCTCTCAATGCCTGAAAACAGGGAATATCTTTCAAGCGAAAACGGGCTTATCCGCGCGATGAACGAGGGTGTTATCCTTGAAGCGATGGCGGTAAGGTGTGACGCAAATTACACACTTACGGTCGATCTCGGGTGTATGGTCGGAGTTATCGACCGCAGCGACGTTGAATACGACAGAACCGGGGCTGATACGCGCGATATCGCAGTTATTACTCGCGTGGGTAAAGCTGTTTGCTTCAAGGTGATGGGATTCTACTCGGAAAAAGGCGTTAAGATGGTGCGTTTATCCCGCAAGGAAGCGCAAAGGGAGTGCTACGAGGCGTTCCTCGGCGACTGTATTGCGGGTGACATTATAGACGCGAAGATAACGCATCTTGAAAGCTTCGGGGCATTTGTCGATATCGGCTGCGGAATAATCTCGCTTCTGTCCATTGACTGTATTTCAGTTTCGCGTATAAGCCACCCATCAGACCGTTTTTCGGTCGGTGACAGAATAAAGGTCGCTATAAAGAGCAACGACGGAGAGAGAATTTACGTGACGCATAAGGAGCTTCTCGGAACCTGGGAGGAAAACGCATCAATGTTTTCTGTCGGGCAGACCGTCGCGGGAATCGTCAGAAGCATTGAGGATTACGGGATATTCGTCGAGCTGACGCCGAATCTTGCAGGGCTTGCAGAGTACCGTTCCGATATTACCGTAGGGCAGACGACTGCTGTTTACATAAAGAATATCATTCCCGAACGAATGAAACTGAAGCTCGTGATAATTGACGCGTACAAGGGTGAAAACGTCCCCGTGCGCGAGATACGGCCCCTTGGAGATGACGTTTCTCATATTGACTCCTGGCAATACTCGCCGAGCGGAAGCCAGCGGATAATCGAGACGGTTTTTAACTAATATAAAACAGCCCGCATTGCGGGCTGTTTTGATTATCAAATAATTTCGAGGCGACGACCGAGACGGGAGAAAATTTCATTTGTTATCGTTCCTGCTTGGAAGGCAACTTCCTCAGCGCTTATTACCTCGTCGCCGTCACGTCCGATAAGAGTAACGGTAGAGCCGACTGCTGCTTCGGGAATATCGGTCACGTCAATCATTAGCTGGTCCATACAGATGCGTCCGACCATCGGAGCGCGCTTGCCGCAAACGATAACGCTTGCCTTGCCCGAAAGACACCTCGGAATACCGTCACCGTATCCGATAGGCAGAACGGCTATACGGCTTTCACGCTCGGTAGTAAATGCTCTGCCGTATCCTATCGACGCGCCCGGCTGATAAGTGCGGAGCTGAATGATCTTTGTCTTTATCGACATTACGGGCGAAAGAGAAACGTCTATACTCTTTTCATAGCCGTACTCGCTGTCCGCGCCGTAAAGAGAAATTCCCATACGCGCGTAGTCGCTTCTGATTTCGGGGTAATTGAGTAGACCGTAGCTTGCCTGAATATGTTGAGTTTTAACGGGAAGTCCTCTTGCTTTGAGCGTGTCGATAAGTGAATTGAAGGAGCTTATCTGTTTTTTCGTATATTCGATATCGCTGTCGGTCTTCGAATCACTTACGCAAAGGTGAGAGAATACGCCGTCAACGGAAAGATTTTTGAGTGCATATACCGATGCGACCGTCTCCGCGTCGTTTACGTCAATTCCGATTCTGTGCATTCCGCTGTCGATGGCGATATGTACCTTTATCTTTTTACCTTTGGAGTCAAGCTCCTTGGCGTAATCAAGATCGAATACAGTTTGAGTAATGCCGTATTTTTTAAGGTCTTTGGCTCTTGTGGGATCGGTATATCCAAGAACGAGGATCATACCCTTAACGCCGAATTTGCGTATGGCGATTCCTTCGTCGACGGTAGCGACGCCGTAAGCGTCAACACCGAGCTTCTGAAGCTCCTTTGTGACCTCAAACGCGCCGTGACCGTATCCTTCGTCCTTGACGATGGCGAGAAGCTTGCATCCCTTTGGCATTATACGGCGGAGCTCGCTTACGTTATTGCGCAGTGCAGCAAGATCAAGCTCGATCCAAGAGCGTTCGCCTTTTGATTTTGGTGAGTACTTTTTGAGTTTATCAAATATAAGGAGACAAAGAAACGAGAAGACAAGCGAAAGAACCGTTACCGTTACAAACATAACCGTCTCGTTGTCTACAAAAAGCTTTTCAAGACCTACGATAGCCGATGCAAAGCGTATTCCAACGATTATAACGGGGTGGATCAAATAAACGATGAGCGAAATATCTCGCACACCGCGAAGCCGCTTTCCTCTGAACGACATAAGGAAAGAGAAGAGAAAGAACATAACAGCGGGAAGGAGCAGGTACATACTGTCGTGCAGCTGGAAGCTCTTGCTGTTGAGAATAAGTCCTTCAGCTGTCATAGCGGTAAGCGTTATGATGAATCCGATGATTGACGGGATCCTGCCAATGATCTTGTCCTTGGTGCTGTAAAGCATTGCGCCGAGAACAATAAACAGAGGCGCAAAGAATATTCCGTTTTGAGTTGTATCCATCACGATGAATATCTCATCAAAAAGGGATTTCAGGAAGGGAACATTCCTTGTGATACCGTAATAGCTGTTTCCGAGAAGTCCGAACAGATAAAGCGGGACGGTAAGAGCGAATGCGAGCTTCATACCGAATTTGCGCACGAGATACCATGCGATGACCGCGCCGATTATTGAAGCGGGAAGATACCAGAGATGGTAAAGAGTTCCGTTAAAGAATATGTTTTTGAGTATCGACGGCAGAAGAGGACGAACCGAAAAATCGCCCTTATAGATCTGCAAAGGCAGACATATGAGAATTGCCGCGCCATATATCAGCACGCTTTTCTTGACAAAGCTTATGAGCTTTCCGTTTCCGCGTTCGACGTCGCGTATCAGGAAAAATCCCGACGTCATAAAGAAAAACGGAACCGCCAAGCGTGCAAAAATGCTTGTAAGTACGAAATTGCCTGTTGCAGTAAAGTCGAGAAGAGGAGAAGTATGGTTTGCTATTACGAGAACAGCGGCAATTATACGGAAAACGTCAATTCCGGTATAGCCATTTTTTGTTTCCATAGTTTCATCCTTTCAGAGTGTAGTTCAGATATAAAGACCGATAAGCTTATCGAGCATCTTGTCAAAGGAAAGCCCGATGCCTTTCATCATACTGGGATAACGGCTGTGCGAGGTGAATCCCGGAATCGTATTGACCTCATTAAATACTATGCGCTTATCGGGAGTAAGGAACATATCCACGCGTGCAAAGCCCGAGCAGGCAAGCGCTTTATATATGATCTTCGCGCTTTCCTGAATACGTTTTTCGGTTTCGGGATCAATTCTTGCGGGCATATAGATGTTTGAGGTGATAAGATTATACTTTTCGGTAAAGTCGAAGAAGCCGTGCGAAAGCTCGATCTCGTCAACTCGTCCGACGGTAAGCTCGTCGATGCCGAGAACGGCGCAACCGACTTCAAATCCGTCAATGTTTTCTTCGATGATTACCTCATCGTCGTGCTCAAAAGCGAAGCTTACTGCCGAAACGAGCTCTTCCTCGCGGTAGATCTTCGTAATTCCGAATGATGAGCCGGCGCGTACGGGCTTGACGAAAAGGGGATACGTAAGAGACGCTGTCAGAGTGGGTGCTTCGTTCTGCTGATATTTTCTTATCATCACTGCCTTCGGGACTTCAATTCCCGCAAGCTCTACGAGCTTATGTGCGCGGTCCTTGTCCATACAGATAGCGGAAGAAAGCGCGCTGCATCCGACGACCGTAATTCCCGCAAGCTCAAACAGTCCCTGAACTGTTCCGTCCTCTCCGTTCTTTCCGTGAAGAATGGGAAGGACAAGGTCAATCTCGGTAAGTACGTTTCCGTCGTGCCGAAGCTCGATTATGCCCTTTGAGGAACGGCTGTGAGAAATAACGACGGGGGTAAGAAGCTCTGGATCATTCATCCAGGTATTGTTTGGGATATTTTCGTAGCTTCCGTAATAACGGTACCAGTCGCCGTCACGAGTAATTCCGATGGGAATAACTTCGTATTTTTCGGGATCGAGATTATCGAACACCGAGAACGATGACTGAAGTGATATTTCGTATTCTGTTGAGTTTCCGCCGAAAATAACGGCGATTCTGATTTTAGCCATTTACAGCTCCTTGATACAATAATCAAACAATTAATATTATTATAACTCCAAAGACATAAATTGTCAACCTTTTGTTATCTTGAATCGGTATTGACTATTTGATCAAACCGTAGTATAATATATAAGATTAATATTCTGAGGGGGGGATTCTTTTTGGATCCGTTATGGGGTCAATTAATACTCCAGTTTATTCTTATTTTCATTAACGCAATATTTGCCTGCTCCGAGATGGCTGTCGTTTCTCTTAACGAGAAGAAGATGGAAAAGCTCGCGGAGGATGGCAATAAAAAGGCGGCAAAGCTTTTGAAGATGCTTCAGAATCCCGACAGATTTCTGTCGACGATACAGATAAGCATTACGCTTGCCGGCTTCCTTGCTTCGGCGTTCGCGGCTGATAACATCGCAAACCGACTGACGAAGTGGCTGTACTCCGATATCGGGTTCACTTCTCTCGGTCACACCGCGCTCGATACCCTTTGCGTGGTTCTCATTACGGTAATACTTTCTTATTTCACGCTCGTTCTCGGAGAGCTTGTTCCGAAAAGAATAGCGATGAAAAACCCCGAGAAGGCGGCAATGGGCCTCTGCTCTCTTGTGAGCTTTTTCGCAATTATTTTCCGTCCGATGGTTTGGTTCCTTTCAGTGTCGACCAATCTCGTTCTTAAAATGCTTCGTATTGACCCGAAGCACGAGGACGAGGAAGTGACCGAGGAGGAGATCCGCCTTATGGTCGAATCGAGCGAAGAGGACGGAAACATTCAGGCAGACGAGAAGGAAATGATCGAAAACATTTTCGAGTTCAATAATACTACCGCTGCCGATATTATGACGCACCGTACCGAGATGTCGGCGATAGAGATCAACGCGAGCTTCGAGGATATTATAAACATCATAAACGAAACGGGTTATTCGCGTTTTCCCGTTTACGAGGACGATATAGATAACATAATCGGCGTTTTGAGCACGAGAAGATTCCTTCTTAACATCTGCGAAAAGTCACAGAAAACGCTTAAAGAGCTTATTTTTGAGCCGAATTTCGTTCCCGAATCTGTACGCGCCGACCTTCTTTTCCGCGATATGCAGGAAAAGAAAACTCATATGGCAATAATACTTGACGAGTACGGCGGTACTGCGGGTCTTGTTACTATGGAAGACCTGATCGAGCAGATCGTCGGTAATATTTACGATGAGACTGACGAGACCTTTGAAGACGAAGAGATCGAAGAGCTTGGAGAAAATCTATACCGTATGGATGGCAGCGTTTCGCTTGACACGGTAGAAGAAACGCTCGATATTGATTTCCCGCCCGAGGACGACGATCTGTCAACTCTTTCGGGACTTATATTCAGCCGATTTACGACGATTCCCGCCGATGGAGAAACTCCCGAGCTTGTGATCGACCGACTTCATATAAAGGTCGAGGAGATAACCGAGCACAGAGTCGTTTCCGCCGTCGTTGAGCTTCTTCCGAAGGAAGAAAACGAGGACGAGGAAGAATAAAAATAAAGGCAACTGCCGCAGCAGTTGCCTTTTTCTTATAGCTTTAAAAGCAGCTCGGTAAGCTCTCTTGCGTTTTTTACGATGTAGTCCGCTCCCGCGTCCTTAAGCTCGGTTTCGCTTCCGTAACCGTAGGTTACTCCGATACTGTCGAGGTGCGATTTCTTTGCGCCGTCGATGTCGTGATGTCGGTCACCGACCATAATTACGCGGCTTCTGTCCGTCACCCCGGCAGTTTCGAGCGCATACTCGATGACCTCGTGCTTATCGGTGCGTTTGTGGTCCATTTCAGCGCCGCAAACGTGCGTAAAATAGTCGTAAATGTTAAAATACTTAAGTATTTGGTTTGCGTAAATTTCGGGCTTCGAGGTTGCCAAAACTATCGTTTTACCAGCTTTTTTGAGGGCTTCGAGCATATCAGTCACACCGTCGTAAAGCGCGTTTTCGAATATGCCCTTCACCGCGTAATATTCGCGGTAGTAAACGACCGCGAGATCTGCGTCGGCATCAGACATTCCGAAAAGATTTCTGAAGCTTCCGACGAGAGGAGGACCGATGAACTTGTTAAGTTCATCTCTGCTCGGAACGGGTATTCCGAATTTGTTAAGGGCGTAGGCGGCGGAATTTTTGATTCCGTTGCCCGAGTCCGTTATTGTTCCGTCAAGGTCAAAAAATACAATGTCTTTCATTATAATATTCCTAAAATTTATTCGGTTCGAAGTGCTACAACGGGATCCTTTTTCGCCGCACCGCGGGAAGGAATGAGTCCCGATATGAGTGTGAGAAGCACGCTTATCAGGATGAGCGCTATTGCGACTCTGATGTCGAGGGTTGCACGAAGGTTGGTTATTCCCGTAAGGGAGTAGAGAATAATGTTGAGCGGTATGCAGATGAGGTAGGTGAATAGAACGCCGATAAGACCCGACGAGAAGCCGATGATTACCGTTTCAGCGTTGAACATACTGCAAACGTTGCGCTTCGACGCACCGATCGCGCGGAGAATACCGATCTCTTTGGTTCTTTCCTGCACCGAAATGAGCGTGATTACGCCTATCATTATCGAGGATACTATGAGCGAAACGCTGACGAAGGCGATAAGAACGTATTTGATTGCATTGATAATGGTGGTTATCGAGGACATCATTATTCCCATATAATCAGTGTACTTGATTCGTGAAATTTCATCAACACCCTTGTTGTAGGTGTTTATCATTTCTTCAATGACGTCCTTATCGGCAAACGAGGTAGCAAAAAGGTTGATAGTCGTCGGCTGTTCGAGGTCGATGTAGCCGAGCTTCTGCATATTCTGCTCGTAGGTTGAATTTGAGAACTCGAAAACGCTGTCATAGTATGCCGCGCACTGCTCGTCTGTGTAACCGCCGACGGCTTCATCGAGCATTGAGCCGAGCTCGTCGGGCGTTTTATCGGCATAAAGAGCTTGTTGCTCTGCTGCGTATTTTGCCGTTTCCTGCTCGGCGAGGAAGCCGCTGACAAGAGCTGTAAGCTCCTCGCTCGACATATTGTTAATATACTCGCGGACCTGGCTTTCAGTAAGTGCCGTCGAGGTCGAGAGAATCTGTGAAACGACTGCATCCTTCATCATATCTGGCGTCATATTCGCAAGCACCTGCCCGATTTTCCCTGAAAGGTACTCGGGCGACGGTATTGAAATGATCGAAAGATACGTTTCTGCCTTTTCCTCAAGTGTCATATTCGCAACGTGAGTGCGGAACGCCTCTGCCTTTTTTGCATCGTCAAGGACGCCTTCAGTGTCAGCGAAGGGAAGTCCTGTGAAAATGTCAAGGGTCGGGTTGTTCAGCTGATATTTGAGCGCCTCGGATTCTTTGTTTTTCTCGGCGACGTATTCTGTGAGATGGTAGGTGTATCCGATAGTTCCCGATACGAGGGTTGAGGTCGTTCCTTCCTTAAGCTTGATTATACCTGTAACCTTAAGACTTGTAGCGCCGGGGTAAAGCATATCAAGCGCCATACTGTCAGACGAAATGTCTTTATAAACGCCGTCTCTCATTGAGTACAGGTCAGCGTTGAGAATGGTTCTGAACTCCATTTTGCAGATGTCCTCGTACGACCACTTCTGCGTTTCGAATTCAAGCGGCTGATCCTTTGCGGCGGCGGTGACGATCTTGTCTATCTCCTCGTCTGAAATAAGACCGAGGGCGTAAAGGGTCATATCGTCGATCTCGTTATTTTCGTCAACGACGATAACGATCTCGTTGTATTCGTTCGGCCAATCGCCGTGGATAAGATCGTACTGCTTTTTTATGAGAGGATTGATCGCCGAGCCGTCCTTGCCCGGAAGAAGCTCCTGCCATACTCTCATCATTGACGACATTCCGCCGCCCGAGATCATTGAGAGCATACTCGTATCACCGCTGATTTGCGAACCGCTTATTTCGCCCATGTATTTCATAAGCATTTTTTGAATAAGCTCTTCGGTGTCGCTTTTGATTATTGTTCCGTCTACGTTTTTGGTATAAATATTGAGATTAACGCCGTACGAATACTGAATACCGTTTATTGCGGCGTTGAACCTGCCGTTTTCCTTGTCGCCGAGCTTTGTTTCAAGATATTTCTTGAAGGAGCGAAGGTCGTTTTCCTTTGCCTCGATCTGGCTCAACGTGTTTACGAGATCGTAAAGAACGGGGTTCTGATAAACTGCGTCGTTCGGATGCTTTTCCTTTTCCTTTGCGGCGCCGATGAAGGTCTCCATAAGGGTGCCGATACTGACGTGTTGTGCTTCAAGGGTGATTGGATACGAGGAAAGGGTGCTTTCCTGAACGTAAGAAATGTAATTCGTCGTGCCCTCGGAAACGGCGTAAATAAGCGCAATTCCGATAATTCCGATACTGCCCGCGAACGAGGTCAGCACGGTTCTTCCTTTTTTTGTAAAGAGATTTCTTATCGAAAGACCGAATGAAGTAAAGAAGGACATAGAGGGTTTCTTTTCCTTCTTCGCCTTCTTTTTGCCGACAGGAGCATTGAGCTTTTCAAGCTCCGCGTTTTCGGCTTTTACTTCATCATCTGTCAAAGGCATTGAATCGGAAACAATAACTCCGTCAAGCATTCTTACGGTTCTCGTCGAGTACTGCTCAGCAAGCTCGGGGTTATGAGTGACCATAACGACGAGACGCTCCTTCGAGATCTCTTTCAGTATCTCCATTACCTGAACGCTCGTTTCGGAATCAAGTGCACCCGTCGGCTCGTCTGCAAGAATAATATCGGGATTGTTTACGATCGCGCGCGCTATAGCAACTCTCTGCATCTGACCGCCCGACATTTCGCTCGGCTTTTTCTTAAGCTGTGAAGTGAGTCCGACTGCGGCAAGTGCTTCCTTCGCTCGTTTTCTGCGCTCGGTTTTCGATACACCCGAAAGAGTAAGGGCCAGCTCTACGTTTTGCAGAACAGTCTGATGCGGGATCAGGTTGTAGCTCTGGAAAACGAAGCCGACCGAGTGGTTACGGTATGCGTCCCAATCTCTGTCTTTATAATTCTTTGTCGAGCGCCCGTTGATTATGAGGTCACCTTCGGTATATCTGTCAAGTCCTCCAATGATGTTCAGCAGCGTCGTCTTACCGCATCCCGACTGACCGAGTATGCTGACGAACTCACTTTTGCGGAACGAAAGGGAAACGCCTTTGAGCGCGTGTACCGTTTCGTTGCCTGTGGGGTAATCCTTTTTGATATTTTTTAATTCGAGCATCTTTTTATCTTCCAACCTAAATTTAATAAATACCATTTTAACCCCATTATTTGAATACTCAATGAATTTATATGATTTTTTTTGTGAAAAAATTAAAAACCGCCGATTTTATCAGCGGTTAGAAATAGGCGTCGGTGTTTTGATCTCGGGGTAGGGCTTGACGTACTTGCAGTAGGTCGTAACGTAGGACGAGCCAAAGGTCATCGAGAAAATATTTGCGTAGGGAACGGTTATCGGCTTTTCTGCCCAGCTTCCGCTTCCGTCAAATGTCCTTACGCGAATACCTTGCTCACCGACTGCGAGCACTCTGCCGACGATAAAGTATTTAATTGCACTGTTCGGGGTATAACCTTCAATACTGACGGTCTCACCCGACGCAAGAATTGAATTGAATACGTGGCGCCAGCTCTTGATATTTATCGGCGGAGTTGAAAGGCGCGCTATATTACCTTCAAGCTGATGTATCTTAAGATACGTTCCTTTTATTTGCTCGGCGGACAAGACGTCTGCTATCTGACGCACCGTAAATCCGTCGAGACGGAAATCCTTGTCGACAACCGACAAAAACAGCTCGTCTGATATGGCGACAGGAAAGAAAAATTCTTCATACTGCTGATATTCAAACGTTACCTTGCATATAGCCGCAGGGGAAATACACGACTTGATCTTCGCCGCAATTTCATTTATGGACATAAGAATTCTCCTTTCAAATTTCAACGTTATTTTCTATTATAACAGAAATGTCTGCATAAATCAAGAAGAAATTAAAAGAAACTCCCGACGTAAGATCGTCGGGAGTCAATATTAAAGATTAAGCATCTTTTTGAGGGTCGGAAGAATAGCGTAAGCCATACTGACAAAGCCCGCATCAGTAGGATGGGTATTGTCAACGAGACAGCATTCTCTGACCTGCTCGTTAAGTAGCTCGGGCCCCGGAATGAAGTAGACGTTCTTGTCGCCTTCCGCAAGCGCCTTTTCGTAGGTTGATTTTACGATTTCAAGACGTATCCTTTCGGCATCGTTAAGATGGAACTGCGGACGGGAAAGGAAAAGAATCGGAATATCGGGATGGTTCTTTCTTACCGCGCGGTAGAGCTTTTCGTGTGTTGCGCGAAGGTGATCGGCTGTGGGGGCGTTGTGGTCGTAATCGGAAACGAAAGCCGACATTTCAAGCCCTGCTACGTGATCTACGATAGGATCCTCGCCGCGTGCGCCGCCCGAGAAGCCCATATTAACGTGGTCGATATGAAGCTCTCTTGTGAGTATCGCCTGGTAAGCAACTCCCGGTCTTGACGCACATCCGCCCTGTGTGATCGACGAGCCGTAGTATACGACGGGCTTGTCGAGGCGGTAGGGAGAGGGCGCTTTGAGCGTACAGCCCTCTTTGATTCCGACGAAAAGACGCTTTACGCCCGAATAGAGGGGAAGATTTATCGTGTATTCGCGCTCCTCGCCGTCGAGGTCGATAACGCTTTCAAACGTATCCTGAACACCGAACGGCGGAACGAACGTGCCGTAGTATCTCGTGCCTGAATAAAGGTCCATTCCGACGCTTCCCGTAATGGGAAAATGATTCATTTTAAGTACGCTTACCATCTCTGCGTGTATAGCGATATACGGGCTGTTCGTGATGAATCTGACGCGTCCGCCTGCGGTACGGTCGTGCATTTCGTCAACACATTCATTGACGGTTTTTGCAAGCTCTTCGGGGAGACGGCGGTACTTTCCGTCGATAAGCTTGACGCCGTGAAGGACCATTTCATTACATTCTTCGATGTCGATGTATTTAAGTCCCTCGCGCTTGATATTAGTCTCGACTATAAAATTTTTATCGCGGATCGTTGGTTCCATATCTACCTCACAACGTGACCGTATCAGTCGTTAGGATAACCCTCGGGATTCTTCTTGACAGCTTCCCAAGCGTCGCGGCACATATCGTCGATCGAAAGCTCCGCCTTCCACTTAAGACCGTTATATGCCTTGTCGGGAGAAGCGTAGCAAGCTGCGATGTCGCCTTCACGACGGGGAGCGATCTTGTAGGGAAGGGGATTTCCGCTTGCCTTCTCAAATGCCTTTACAACGTCGAGAACCGAGTATCCGTTACCTGTACCGAGGTTGAATACCTCAATGCCCTTGTTAGCGTCGGCGTACTCGATAGCGGCAACGTGTCCCTTTGCGAGGTCGGAAACGTGGATGTAGTCACGCACGCCAGTTCCGTCGGGGGTAGGATAATCGTCACCGAATACGTTAAGGTGAGGCATCTTGCCCATAGCTACCTTGAGGATGTAAGGCATAAGGTTATTCGGGATGCCGTTGGGGTCCTCAACGAGAAGTCCGCTCTTGTGAGCGCCGATGGGGTTGAAGTAACGGAGAAGAACGACGGAGAGCTCGCTGTCTGCGTGGCATGTATCCTTAAGAATCTCCTCGATCATATACTTCGTCTTACCGTAAGGATTGGAGCAATCGCCGACGTGCATATCTTCAGTGATCGGCACCTTCTCGGGATCGCCGTAAACGGTTGCGGAAGAGCTGAAAATGAGCTTTGTGCAGCCGTACTTCTTCATTGTTTCAAGAAGTGTAAGGGTGGTGTCGAGATTGTTTCTGTAATAAAGAACGGGGAGCTTTACGGATTCGCCGACGGCCTTGAGTCCTGCGAAATGGATGACGGCGTCGATCTTGTTTTCCTCGAAGATTTTTTCAAGAGCCGCCTTGTCAGCAACGTCGTCGACGTAAAGCTTGATCTTCGTGTCGGTAATTGCCTCAACGCGTCTTACTGATTCGGGCTTGCTGTTGACGAGGTTGTCAACGATGACAACGCTGTGTCCCTTTTCGATAAGCTCAACTGCGGTATGGGAACCGATGAAGCCGGCTCCGCCTGTAAGAAGTACGTTCATTGTTTTATCTCCTTAAAGTTAATTTATAATCGTTGTGTCGTTTGCGCCGTCATCCTCGGGGATTACGGGTTGATTTTGTTTTATTATCTGCTCCTGAATTTCGACTTCAAGCTCACCGAAGATTATTCTGTCACTTCCGTCAACAAGCTTGTATGGAAAATCAAGGTCAAGATAATTGCCGCTGCCGTCGGTTTTGCGGACGATGGTAATTCTGTTTCTGTCTGTGTCAAGGTTTATATCGAGATTTATAAAGCAGCGCTTTGCAAATTCAAGAGGAATATGTACCTTACCGCCGTATAAGAACGCGTTTCCACCCGTTCTTTCGGGCACGCCGTTAATATACGCGATGCTTTCACCGAGAACAAACTCGACCGATTCCGCGCTTTCCCTTACGACGTATCGCATATTCTTTCCGTCGCCCGTCGTCGTAAGCTCGCAGTAGTCGGCGAGCGCGTCCATATCTATGTAGTAAACGCCGCTTCGGCAAACACGCGAATAGGCGTATGTTTTTATTGAAAGCGTGTTTTTTCCTTCGCCGAGCTGATATCTGAAATCGTCCGTCTCGGTCATCACGTTAGCTTTAAGCAGAAGGTTAGCAACGAGAATAACTATCGGAAGCAGTATCAGATAAGCAATTATTCCGAGAAGCGCGACCCGCTTCGCAAAAGAGCGGTTCGTCCTTTTCCTTTCGCGTTTTGGGCGCTTTTTATCGTCCTGGCGCATCTTGAAGTACTGCGTATTTGTTCTTCTGACCGTGCCCGGCTCACTCGGTGCGCTTTGTTTGCGCATTTGCCGTTGCAGCGGCGTTTGCGATCGAAGATTATCGCTTAGTCCCGAAGCTTTCCTCGGTTTATTCGCGTTTTGAGACGGCGCTTGACGGTTAATTTGCCGCTGCTGCTCCGACCTGTTCTGAACGGGAGGTCTTCGATCTTGATTGTTTTGATCCCGGCGCGGATTTTGCGGTCGGTTTATCGGTTGAGCGCCGACGCGTTTTTGCGGATTTTGCCGTGCATTTGGTCTATTGCCGTTTGAATTCAAGACGTAACCTCCTTTCATAAATTGCATACATAATAATTGTAGCACGGAAACGCATAAATTTCAAGAGTTATTGAAATAAATATTATTTGTGAACACGAAAAAATATTTTATTTACATTTTTTTCATCATAAGTACTTGTTAAATCGGAAAAGTTGTGTTATAATCTCTACATAAGGCGATGCCTTTGATAAATGAATTTAATTTGGAGGTATAATTATTATGAAAAACAAGACTCTTAACGTACTTCTTAAGATATTCCTTGCTGTAGGAATCGTTGCAGGTATCTGCGTTATCGCAAAGATCCTCTACGATAAGTACAGAAAGAATCTCTGCTGCCTCTGTGAGGACGACTGTGACTGCGATTTCGAGTGTCTCGAGAACGACGAGCTCGATTGCGACTGCGACAGCTGCCAGTACCTCAAGAAGGACGAAGCAGAAGAAGCTACTGAGGAAGCAGTAGAAGAATAATTATTCTGAACAGCAAAAGCCGCGATTCGTCGCGGTTTTTGTTTTTTGTCTTGAAATATTCGGAGAATGCGTTTATAATGGACGTATAAAACAGTTTGGAGAAAATTATGCAGAGCTTTGAACCGATAGCCGCGATATCTACCCCCTATGGAAAAGGCGGCATTGCAGTTATCAGATTAAGCGGAGAGGGAAGTATAGAGCTTGCCGAAAAGATCTTCACGCCGAAATCAAATAAACGTCTATCCGATATCGAGTCGGGATATGCGGTTTACGGTGATATATTGAGGGGCGGAAAGCGTATTGATGACGGTATTGCAACCGTATTTCGCGCCCCGCGCTCCTTTACCGGCGAGGACACGGTTGAAATATCCTGCCACGGAGGAATACTTCTTACCGAAAACGTATTGACGTCGGCTCTTGAAAGCGGATTCCGTCTTGCGCTCGGCGGTGAATTCAGCAAGCGCGCTTTTCTTAACGGCAAGATGTCGCTGACCGAAGCAGAAGCTGTAATCGGTCTTATCGACGCTCAAAGCGACGAACAGCTTCGCTTGTCTGCTTCAATAACCAACGGCGTTCTCAAAAACGGCGTAAATAAGATTTGCGACGAGATAACCGAGCTTCTTGCGTCGGTATACGCTTATATTGATTATCCCGACGAGGATCTGACTGACGTTTCCGTTGAAGAATTGACCGCTCGGGCAGAGAAATTGCTTATCGAAACCGATAAGCTCGTTTCAAGCTACCGAAGCGGCAAGGCGGTAAGCGACGGGATAAAAACCGCAATAGTCGGTAAGCCGAACGCAGGAAAATCATCGGTTCTTAACCGACTTCTCGGTTATGACCGGGCTATCGTCACTTCCGTTGCGGGAACGACTCGTGATACGGTTGAGGAAACTGCGGTCATTGGTAGAGTTACTTTGCGTCTGTGTGATACTGCGGGTATACGCGAATCGAATGACGAGGTTGAGCGGCTCGGAATCGAACGCAGCATCGGAAAGCTTAACGAGGCAGAGCTGATCCTCGCTGTTTTTGACGGCTCATCGCCCCTTGACGAGCTTGACCGCGAGGTAATTGAACGTATTTCCGAAGCCGATGCCGAAGTCATCGCCGTCATAAACAAATCGGATATCAGATCCGATTTTGATTTTGAAATTCCGTTCAAAGCGGTCACGGTATCTGCTCTTGACGGAAGCGGATTTGACGCCCTTAAAAAGCTGATTTCCGATCTGTACGTTGATGAAAAGCTCAACTATGACACGACTCCCGTTTTGACTAACGCGCGTCAATTCGCCGCCGCGTCGGAAGCAAGATCCCGCCTCGAAAATGCTCTTCTTGCGCTCAAAAACGGCTTTACGCAGGATGTTGCGGGAATGGACCTTGAGCTTTCGCTTTCGGCTCTGCGGGAGATCGACGGCAGAAACGTAAGCGAGGAGATCACCGACCGTATTTTCAGCCGTTTTTGCGTAGGAAAATAATTTCCGATTCTTTTTGTCACGGCATATTCGCTTTTTCATAGGATATAATAATAGTAAATATGAATTGCGAGGTGCGAGATGAGCGAAAAGAAAAAAGATACATGCCGTTACGAGGTCGTTGAGAGATACTGTCCGAGATGTGAAGAGAACGTAATTATGCGTAAGACGTTTGGCAAAAAACCTGCGCTGAAATGTATGAATTACGATAAATGCACCGAAAATAAGGACAGCTTCTGCGGAGAAAGCCCCGCGACGTGACCTCTGTGGTAATTTGCAACAAAAATTTCCTTTGAAATTTGTAATAAGTTGTCGGGAAAAATCTCAAAATGTAATTGACTTTTTATAATCATATATGTTATAATAAGTGCGTTGAGATTTTCCGCAACTGACGGATGGGTGGGCAACCACCGGGGAACGGAAAATAATAAAGCCGACCGTCTGGGCAGTTTTGCATTATAAGGCAAGACTGCCTATTTTTAATTTGTCGGGTAACTGGAGGTAACCATGAGCATTAAGAAAGTAGGAATCGTAATGGGAAGCGATAGTGATCTTCCCGTTGTCGAAAAAGCAATAAACGTGCTTAAAGAGTACGGAGTGCCTTACGAGGTACACGTTTATTCGGCGCACAGAACGCCCGTCGAGGCAAAGGCGTTTGCAGTCAACGCAAGAGCAAACGGCTTCGGCGCTATAATTGCCGCTGCAGGTATGGCGGCACATCTTGCGGGAGCAATAGCTGCAAACACGACTCTTCCCGTTATCGGAATACCCGTAAAAAGTAAAAATCTCGACGGCATTGACGCGCTTCTTTCGACGGTACAGATGCCGACAGGAATACCTGTCGCAACGGTAGCTATCGACGGAGCTGCCAATGCCGCTATGCTTTCTATACAGATACTTGCCGTTACGGACGGCGTCCTTGCGGCGCGTCTTGACAAGGCAAGAAGCGAAGGCGCAGAAAAGGTTCTTGAAAAGAACAGAGCAATAGAAGAGAAGTTCAACGCATAAAGAGGTAATTATGGGCGGATATTTCGGTGCGGCGCTTAAGTGTGACGCAATTTCGGACGTATTTTTCGGTACAGACTATCATTCGCATCTCGGAACGAAATGCGGCGGCATTGCCGCACATCACGACCTTGCTGGTCTGCAAAGAGAAATACATAATATACAAAATTCTCCCTTCCGTACGAAGTTCGAGCACGTCTTTGACGATATGAAGGGCAACTCGGCAATCGGTTGCATCAGTGACTTTGATCCTCAGCCGCTTCTCGTGCGTTCGCGTCTCGGCAAGTTTGCGATCTGCTTCGTAGGTATAATCAACAATGCCGAACAGCTGATTAGCGATCATCTTTCAGAGTGTTCCGCTCATTTCAACGCGATGACGGGCGGAAACGTAAACTCCACCGAGCTTATAGCGGCACTTATCGGACAGAAAGAGAATTTCGTTGACGGTATCCACTTTGCCCAGGAGGTAATAGAGGGAACCGCGTCGATAATTATTCTTAAAGACGACGGAAAGATAATCGCCGCGCGCGACCGTCTCGGACGAATTCCCGTTCAGATAGGACGCAAGGACGACGGCTACTGCGTATCGTTTGAAGCGTATGCATATCAGAAGCTCGGATATGAGCATCATAAGGAGCTTGGTCCCGGTGAGATAGTCGAGCTTTGCTCCGATTACTGCCGTCAGCTTGCAGAACCGGGAAAGGAAATGCGTATTTGCTCGTTCCTTTGGAGCTATTACGGTTATCCGACCTCAACGTACGAGGGCGTAAACGTTGAGATAATGCGTTACCGCAACGGCGAGATAATGGCGGAAAACGATAGAAAAGCAGGTCTTGACGAGAATATCGAATACGTCGTAGGCGTTCCCGATTCGGGCACTCCTCACGCGATCGGTTATTCAAATGCAAGCCATCTGCCTTTCGCAAGAGCGTTTATAAAATATACTCCCACTTGGTCGCGATCCTTCAC